>JAJXUW010000002.1 GCA_021782545.1 Deltaproteobacteria bacterium
CCTTGCGCTCGGCCTCGTCCAATTTTTTGGCGCAGAAGGCGGCCTGTTTCACCCCCTCCTCAAAGGCCTTGATGGCGTCATCCAGCGGCAGGGTGCCACTTTCCAGCCTCCGCACAACCTCTTCCAGTTTTTTCAGTGAGGTCTCGAATTTTTCCGCTGCCATCGGTTCTCCCCTGCGTAAAAGTGGGCATTCATTATACAAGATACGGCACCCACGTCAATGACCGCCTGACAAGGGATGCTGATGGCTGCGCTCCAGCCGTTTGATCATCTTCCAAAGGGGGCCGCGCACCTTGAAGATCCGCATCGCCTCCAGCATGGCCGGGCTGACATTCACCTCCAGCCCCGGCACGATCCAGTTCCTGCGCTGCATCGCCTGTTCGGTGACGAGTGCCGAGAGCCGGTCTTTCACACCGGGCGCCAGATAGAAGACCGGCTGCAACAGATCGGTCTCCGCGGTGATCACCCCCTCATCGAGGGCCGTTCGATACAGGGGGGTACCGGGGTAGATACGGATGCCGGTCATGGCGATCACGGCAGTGGGCGCCAGTTCATCCATCAGCCGGAAACTCTCTAAAACGGTCTCCTCGGTCTCGCCCGGACCACCAAACAGCAGGTAGTGGGCAACGTCCATCCCTGCCTCGCGGCACAGTCGCGTGGCACACCGCACCTGTTCAACGGTAAACGATTTCCGCAGATTTTCCAGCATGACAGACGAGCCGGAATCGGTGCCGAACTCCACCCCATCACACCCGGCCCGCTGCATCAGCCCCAACAGGTGCGGGGTGATGAACTCGGGGTTGATAAAGGCCGACCAGCTGACCCGCAGGCCGGCATCCACCATGGCGTTGCAGAGCTGCTCGGCAAAACTGACCGGATAGTTGAAGATGTCATCGACAAAGTAGAGGTAATCCACCCCGAACTGGTCAACCAGCGTCCGTATCTCGGCAATGATCTGATCGACCTGCCGCAGCCGCACCCGTTGCCCTTCCAACAGCGGATAGGTGCAGTAGCTGCAGCTAAAGGGGCAGCCCCGCTTGGTCTGGAGATTGGCCATCCCCCCCTCGTTCAAGTAGCGGGCCACCTCGAACAGCTGCCGGTCGGGGGGGCCGATGGCCTGAATCGACCGCGGGGGGAGGAACGTCTCCCTGCCAGGCACCACCAGACCCGGCAGCTCGGCCGGATCGGCGCCAGAGGCCAGACAGTGCAGCAGGCGGGGCAGCAGCTCCTCTCCCTCTCCCACCACCCCGTAATCGGCACCACAGGCAGCCAGGATCTCAACCGGCATCAACGAATAGCCGGAGCCGCCCAGCACCACGGTGGCCCTGCCCGTGCAGACCGCAACCAGCTCGCGCAGGGCAGGCAGATAGGAGACCGCATCCGGCCAGGTGACGTTGTCCAGGTTGCGCAGCGAAATAACCACGACCTCCGGCTGCCGGGCGTCCAGTGCTGTGGCCACTGCCGCAAGCGGGTCGGCCTCAAAGCAGAGATCGAGGAGCGAGAGATCGTGACCCGCCTCCCGCAGCGGCCCGGCCAGAAAGGCCAGACCGATCGGAAAGACCGGATAGGGTGAGCGCTCACGATTGGCCGAGATCAACAGCAGCTTCACGGCGTCTCTCCCGCTGCCCATCGCTGCATCTGCGCCACCCGCGGGGCCACCGCATCCGGCAGCCTGAACTGCAGCATCCCCTGCAGGTCGGTCAGGGCATGCGTTGTCCGGGCAGTGGCGAGCCTGCTGCCATCGTCGCTGGTAATCTCGCTCACAAAGATCAGGTTGGCCGCCTCGCTCGCCTCCAGGGTGGTGCGGATGGTGAGGGTGTCATCGCAGCGTGCCGGTCGCAGGTACTTGATCTCCAGCTGTACCACCGGCCCCAGAAACCCCAGTTCGGACAATTGGAACGGATCGAGGCCGAAACGCCGGGCAAGGTTGGTGCGTCCCACCTCCAGCCAGCTTACATAGTGGCCGTGCCAGGCCACCCGGTAGGCATCCACCTCATTAAAGCGGACCGTTATGTTGGTTTCGTCCCAGATCACGCTGCCGCCTCCGCATCGATCCAACGGTTGAATTTGGTCAGGGCCTGGCCGCTGCCCACCTCGCAGAAACGGGTGCAGCCGGCGGTACGCAGATGCCGCCAGGTCTGTTCCCAGTAGACCGGCTGCAGCAGTTCGTTCACCACAAAGGACGGGATGGCCGAAGCGGTCAGGCGGGTCTGGCCGATATGCTCCACCAGCGGCACCAACGGTTCCTCAAACCGGCAATCGGCGACGATTGCAGCCAGTTGGCCGCTTAACTCGGCCATCAGCGGGGTATGCAGCGGCGCCTCACAGGGAAACTGACTCACCGAGAATGCCCCCGCCTCCTGGCAGGCTGCCAGGGCCGTTTCAACGGCTGACGCCGTCCCTGCCAACAGAAAATGGCTGGAGGTGTTGTAGTTGGCCAGATAGGCCCCGCTCCCGCCTACTGCCGATTCCAGTGCCTGGCGTCTGATGCCGACGGCGCAGCCCAGGGCGTAGGACTGCCGGTCTCCCATGGCGGCCATGCAGGTACCGATCCGGCCAGCCAGCGCCAGGGCATCCCCTTCAGCAATGCTGCCGCTTACCGACAGGGCGGCATAGATGCCCAGCGAATGTTCGGCGATCAGATCAGGCCGTTCTCCGTCACGGCGCAACCGTCGGGCCCGGTAGAGCGACATGGCCACGCCGTAGAGCTGCAGCATGGTATGGTGGCTTACAAGGCAGCCGGAAAGTGCACGATGATTGACCAGATCATAGCCGCAACACTCCCGGCAGAGCCGGTCGATGTCCCGGAAATCGTCATCTTTGGGCAGCGCGGCCTCCCGTTTCAACGGTTGGCCGGGAAACAGCCAGAGGGTCATGGCGCCACTCCTGCCATGGCCGGACAGGAGGCGTAATACTCCTTTAGGTATTCTGCTGGTTTCATCATGGTCTGCGTGCGCCACAACACCTTGATAATGTAGGGGATCTGCGAGGGGCGCACCTGGCGCACCCAGTCCAGGATTCCCTTGTCACCAGCAGTGTTCAGGATCGAACGCCGCCAGGTCTCGGCGTACAGTTCGAAAAACCGCCGCGGCCCGAGCTTCGGCTCCCACAGCAGATGGTGCATGTCGAAGTTGGCCCAGGGCTGCCCGGCCGCCTTGTGGGCCACCGACCGGTAGTAGTCGGTACCGGGCAGCGGGGTCAGGATGGTAAAGCCGGCCCGCTGCAGGCCATACCGTTCCACAAACCCCCACAACTGGTGAAAGTCCTGTTCATCCCATTCCGGGTCCACCAGGAAGTTGCCGTTGATGCCGTACGAGAGCTCACGGGCGATCCGCACCGCCTCGATGCTTTCCGTGATGCCGGAGTCCTTGTCTAGGCCCTTGAGGCCACGGTCACTGGCCGCCTCCAACCCCAGAAAAATATCGAAATCCTTGGCCAGTGGCCGCCAGGCGGCCATGATCTCGGCGCTCCTGCAGATCAGATCGGTGCGGGTCTGCACCAGTATCCAGCGCTTGTAGACGCCCCGTTTTTTGAGCGCCGCGGCAAGCTCCAGGCTACGGGCGGGGTTGTGCCAGAACAGGTCGTCCGCCACAAAGACCGCATCGCCGCTCTCTGCAAAATCCTCCACCACCGCCTCTATCGAACGCTCGCGGCAGGTCCGATCGTAGAGCTGCCAGACCGAGCAGAATGAGCAGCGGTGCGGGCATCCCCGGGCGGTCTCGATCAGCCAGACCGGCTTGAACAGCAGGCAGTGGTACCCGTTGCGGTGCTGTTTGACCAGCTGCCGTGCCGGTAACGGCACCAGATCGAGGGACGGACGCTCCGCCAGTTCCGGGGTGGCGATCCATCCGTCAGCGGTGTGCAGCCGCAGACCGGGCACCTGGGTTAACGCCGCCCCCTGCTCAAGACACTGCGCCACGCGCGGCATCAGTACCTCGCCATCCTCCACCATCACGGCGTCAACGACGTCATCCTCCAACGGACCGCTGAAGGCCGCCGCGGCATGCCCCCCCACCATGATGAACGCCTCCGGCGCCAGCCGCCGCACCTCGCGGGCGGTTGCCAACACCCGGTCGAACTCCAGGGTATGCAGACAGCTGATGCCCACCAATCGGGGCCGGCAACGTCGCACCCAGGTGGCAAGGGCAGGCCTGAAACGCAGATCGGCGATGGTTACCTGGTGGCCCGCCTGCAACAGGGCAGCGCCGATATACTCAAGCCCCAGCGGCTCCACGCAAAAGAACGGGCCAAGCCCGAACCGATCGTTACCGGGATGGGGACGCAACAGCAGGATGTTCATGGTGCTGTGTTCTCCTGTGCATAAATACCGCCACGACGCAAGATGTTGTACAGCAGATTGATCCCCTTGCCGGGACTCTGCAGCACACGGCCGGCGATAGACGACCAATGGTACGCCTCACGACGGGCCTCCTGCCATCCCTGGTAGAGCCGCTTTGGTGTCATCTGTCTTGGCCGGTAGACCACCTGACCATGATCGTAGCGCTGCCAGTCGGTATGCAGTAAACGCCCCTCCTGTTGGAACTGCTGAAACAGGGCCGTCCCGGGGTAGGGGGTCAGGATGTGAAAGGTGGGCAGGCTGACAGCGCATCGTTCAAGATACCGCACCGTACGCTCGAAGATCCCCTCATCGTGGTCGTCGAAACCGAAGATCACCGATCCCTCCACCACCACCCCGGTATCGCGGATCCGTTTGATAAGCTCGGCCTGGGAGGAACGACCGGCGGTCTTGGGGTGGTTGGCAAAGGCCCCATCGGCCGATTCAAGCCCCACAAAGATGCCGATACAGCCGGAATCCGCCAAAAGCCGCACCAGTTCGGGGTCTTCCGCGAAACGCAGGTTCGCCTGCCCGCCCCACTTGAGGCCCATGCCGGCCATCCCTTTCAAGATCGGTCTGGCGCGTTCAGGATCGCCCAGAATGTTATCGTCCAAAAACACCATCAGCCCCGGTTCAAAACTTGCCAGTTCCGCCAGGACATCATCAGGATCGCGATAACGGAAGCTACGGCCGAAATAGGGGGTAACGGTACAGAACGGGCAGTCATAGGGACAACCGCGACTGGCCTGCAGGGTACGGGTAGTCAGATACCTGCGGGAGCCCAGAAAATCGCGACGCGACCAGGGGATAACCAGGCGGTTGCCGCTGGGAACCGACCGGTAGAACTGTTGTAACCTACCCTGCTGCAGATCGTCCAACAGACCAGCCCATACCGGTTCGGCCTCACCGATCACCACGCTGTCGGCATGCCCGATCGCCTCATCGGGCAAGACCGTGGGATGGATGCCGCCCAGCGCCACGGGAACGCCGCGTACCCTGAACCGGTCGGCGATCTGATAGGCCCGCACCGCCTGATGGGTCATGGCGGTAATCGCCACCAGATCATAGTCCCCGTCGAAATCAATCTCCTCCTGCACCTCGTCGGCCAGCAACACCTCCCATGCAGGCGGCGTCGCGGCAGCCACCTGCTTAAGGGATAGTGACGGCAGCTGAAACCGTTTGACCCACCCCAATCTATGGGTGGCAGGATAGACCAGCAGCAGACGCGGCCGCCTGTTCATGCCCCGACCCGTTTCCTGCGGATGGCTGCACGGAAACCGATATTCATCACCCCGAAGACCTGCAACGATCGGTGCAGTTTGAACAGCCGCCGGTACATGGAACCAAAGGAATAGAACGAGCGGCAGATCTGGTCGTAGCCGTCCTGCAGTTCCTGCACGGTCATCCCGCTGGGCTGGAAGGTGACATGCTCCATGTCGTAATCCTGCCAATTGTTGTTGAAGATGCGGCCTTCCGCCTCCAGACGCCTGCGGACGGTGGTGCCGGGGTACGGCGTCAGGATCGGGAAGATGGCCGACTCCAGCCGGGCATCCTCACAAAAACGTAAGGTCTGCTCGAACACCGCCGGGGTATCGCCGTCGCAGCCCATCACAAAGGAGCCCAGAATGCCGATACCGTGATCGCGGAACTGCTGGGCGTATTCCTTGTAGGACACCGCCTTGTTGGTGACCTTGCCCATGGCGACCAGGGAGGACTGATTCAGCGATTCAAACCCGACAAACATCCCCACGCAGCCTGATTCGCCGGCAGCCTTGAGCATCTCCCGATCCTCGGCAAAATCGATCGGCGCATGGGAGAGCCATTTGATCCCCATCCCCTGCATCCCCTCGAACAACGGCAGGGAGTAACGGCGGTCGGCCACGATGTTGTCATCGACAAAAAAGACGAACGAATTGACCCTACGCAGCTGTTCCAGTTCGGCCAGCACCTGCTCAACCGGCCGTTTGCGGTAGTTGCGGCCATAAAAAGCGGTTACGGAACAGAACTCGCAATCAAAGGGGCAGCCACGGGTAGTCTGGATGGTATTGGTAAAGAAATGGCCGGAACCCTTAAAAATATCCCTGCGGGCCGGCGGGATCAGACTGGCGTCCAGCAGGCCATCGGCCCGGTAGACAGGCTGCAACCGGCCGGCCTGGAAATCGGCCAGCAGCTGCGGCCAGACCAGCTCCCCCTCCCCTACCACCACGCTGTCAACATGCTGGAGCGCCTCGTCCGGCAGGTTGCTGGCGTGGAAACCGCCCATCACCACGGTCTTGCCCCGTTCACGAAAGGCATCAGCCAGCTGGTAGGCCCGGGTGACCTGGGCGGTCATGGCGGTCAGGGCGATCAGATCGGCATCGCTGTCAAACGGCGTAGGCTTAATGGCGTCATCATGAAACGCCACCTCCCACTGCGGTGGCGTCACCGCCGCAACAGCCGCCAGCGACAGGGTGGGGAACTTGAAGCCGAGTTCTCCCCACAGCCGCCCTTTGGGCCAACCTGGGGACAGGAAGAGGATCTTCATCCGAAGTTCCCTGGGCTAGTTGCGCTGTTCGGCGATATAGGCGGCCATGGCCCGCACCGAGGCGAACACCTTGGTGCCGGTGTCAGCATCCGGCACCACCACACCGAACTCCTTCTCCATGGCCACCACCAGCTGCAGGGCATCGATGGAATCAAGCCCCAACCCCTCGCCAAACAGAGGGGCATCGCTGTCGATCTCATCGGGGGCCATCCCCTCGATCCGCAGTGCGTCAATGATCATCTGCTTTACCTGGGGTACCAACTCATCAGACATGTTCATTCCTTTGCGTAGAGTTCCAGAAATCGAAAAATGTATACCACTGATCGGGATACTGCCGGATATACCGTTCAAACACCCGCGCAAGACGGCTCATTCCCTCCTGTACCACCTCGCGGTTGTGGCCCGGACGTCCCGAAAAAAAGATCGCCTCCTCCATCAGTGTGGCGTAGCGCCCATCCGCCTCAAGTACCACAAACACAGGGATTAGCGGCGCTCCGGTGGCCAGTGACAAATGGGCGGCACCTGCCGGCAACGATGTCGGCCGGCCGAAGAACGGCACCGTAACGGTATTGGACGAACCATCCCGGTCGCCGATCAGACAGACGATCTCGTTACGACGCAAGGCATTGACCGCCTCGATGATGGCCAGGGGTGAGCTGTCGTCACGATCAACGTAAATAACGCCGATGCCCCGTTCCTGCCGGACCTGACGACGCTGTTCATTAAACTTTTCGTCCGGCTCCCGAAAGGTGAGTACATTGACCGTGTAGCCCAGATCGGCCAGCCCCAGCCCCCCCAGCTCCCAGGTGCCCAGATGGGGCGAGATCAGGATCGCGCCGGTGCCGGCGCTCAATGCCGCTTCAAGTGGCCGGGGGTCACTACGCCTGCCGATCAGCTTCTGCAAGGCCTGGCCGCGCAGCCGGGACATGAGCACCAGATCGCACCAGTTGCGGCAAAATTTGTACATCATGGAGAAGACCAGTCGTTCAACATCCCGCCGGCCGGTCACAATCACAAGATTTTTTCGGGCTGCCCGGCGTTGGGGGACCGCCAGCAGATAGGAGCAGAGCGCTGCCACCCCTGCAAACGGCGGAATCAGCCAGCGCGGCACCAGACGGGTCAATACCCCTATCAATGCCAGATTGGAACTGCTGTACAGGGCCATCCGCCGCCCTACCCCTAACGTTTTCCTGTAGTGCGCTGCCGCACCGGATGCCCTTTGAACTCCTCCTCCCAGGCCTGGTCGGCAATCTCTCCGTAGCTGCGGGCGTAGTTGTCCATCCGCTCCGCCAAGGTGGTGAAAATCGTCTCGGCACCCTCGTGGGTCGGATAGGCCCCCTCGCTCGCAAAAAACTCGCGGCCGTAGTCGGGATGATCGATCAGCATGCACGGGCGCAACAGGTTGTCATGTTCTCCCTGCTTTTCCCGGATCTTGCGGAATAGTGGCGAACCGAGCGCCTCCTGCAGGCTGCTGCGACGGATGTTATCCACGGCAAAGTGGCAGAAAACGCAGGGTTCAATATCGCCATTGGCGTTGATGTGGACATACTTGCGACCACCGGCTATGCAACCGGAGATGATCGGTCCATCGTTCCAGAAATCGACAAACAGCATCGGCCGGGTGGCACGAAACTCCACCGTGGCCCGCCGCAGTCGGTCGCGTTGTTCAGGACTGGGCATCAGATCGGGGTTTGGCTCCCTCCCCACCGGCACGTAGGAGAACAACCAGAGGGCGAAGACCCCCTGTTCCAGCAGAAAGTCGATATAGGTGGGGTCGGTGATAATAGCGGTATTTTTGCTGGAATGGGTAAAGGAACCGCAGAAGGAGAGCCCGTTTTCCCGCAAGAGCCGCATGGCGTGCAGCACCTTGTCAAAATGGCCGGCACCACGCCGTTCGTCGGTCTCGTGACGGTACCCCTCCAGCGAGAAGGCCGGCATGACATTGCCCACCTCGATCAGACGTTGCACCATCGCCTCGTCGATCAGGCCGCCGTGGGTAAACACTAAGAAGGCCATATCGCTATGTTTTTTAAACAGCTCGAAGATGCCATCCATAAAAAACGGTTCACCGCCGGAGATCACCGCAAAATAGATCCCCATCTCCTTCATCTGGGTCAATACGCCGTCGATCTCCTCAAGCGACAGTTCCAACGATTTATTGTAATCGCCGGCGTAACAGCCGTAGCAGGAGAGGTTGCAGCGCATGGTGACCGAAATGACCATGGTGGAGGGGGGATAAAAACCGTGTCTGTCGGCCCACTCCTTGCGTCGGTTGGTGCCGGACAGGAGGTGGTTTACCGCCAGATTGGTGATCCACTTGTCGCGCTGGTTGGGGTGCAAATCACGCAGGATACGGCGGGGAAACGCTATGGAGGGGTGCTTCGTCCGAATCAGTTCGCGGATCCAGCGTATACGGTCCTTGTAGTACTCCTTCTTCGGAATCAGCTCCATCAGATGCGTCATCTTAATCAGGGTCTCGTCGGACGAGGAGGTCGCCAGCGAGAGCAGATACGAAACCAGCTTGTCGCGGGTATAGGTCTTCAGAGATTGCAGCATGAGACTACCTCAATGGTTGAGAAGGGTTTCTACAGGTATTTCAGGAACGTCATACAGATATTCCAGGTGTCCGGCACCGCCCGATAATGGCTGGTTGCACGGCCGTCTGCCACCCGTGCCGGCACGGGCAGGGAGCCGATGGTGAACCCGGCGCGCCAGCACTTCATAAGCAGCTCCATCTCCAGGTCGTAGCCATCTTTTTCCAGCACGACCGACCGCAGCAGGTCGGCACGATAGTAACGAAAACCTGACTGGCTGTCGCTGATCTCAAACCCGGTCCGCTTGCGGAGGCACCAGACGCCAAAACGGTTCCATACTTTGCGCAGGCCGGCCATCTGCTCGAACTGGCTGTGCCGCGAGGCCAGCAGAATACCGAAGCCCCCTGACCGCGCAGCGGCCACCAGACGGGGAATGGCGGAAGGATCATGCTGCCCATCGGCATCCAGCGTGATGATGCCAGTATACCCGTTTGCTAGGGCCCAGTCAAAACCGGTACGCAGGGCTGCCCCTTTTCCCCGGTTGGCTGCATGACGAAGGACGGTTACCGGCAGGTCATTAATCTGGGGTGCCGTACCGTCATGGGAGCCGTCATCCACCACCACCACCGGCAGCCCCTGTGCCAGACAGTCGACAACTACCTGCCGCAGGGTACGGGCGGCGTTATAGGCCGGTATCAGGATACAGTCTGCCATGCCTCGACCACTTCTCCCAACGGTTTGAATGCAAATCCCCGCAACAGGGCGGTCAACCGGTGAGCGGCACTCGTACGGCAACCATAGGCCACAAACCCGCGGAAGAGCCCCAAATCGAGACGAGGCCCGTGCGGATCGACTTCGCGGGGATGCACAAACAACACCCCTGGCAGCCCTTGGTGCTGATAGGCCTGCACGGTATGCCGGATAAACCAGTTTGGAAAGAACCTGAACCCCCAGCCCCCGCCGGTGGGCAGATTGCCGAAAGGGGTGCTGGTGACCAAGGGGGGCAGCTCCCATATCCCGCTGCACGAAGACGTTGCAATCCAGTGGGGGTTGCGTGGGCCACGCGGATTTCCGATGGCTGCCAGGGGAGTCAGGCTGCTGTCGTAGCGATACCCCTGTTCTGCCAGGATATCAAAGGCCCAGGGTGTCGTCTCCCGGCTTAGGGACCAGCGCGGGGCGCGAAAACCGAACGGCCGCCTGCCGGTCTGCTGCTCGAGCAGATCTGCGGTCCGCACAAGCTCGGCACGAAACTCCTCCGCTGAAAGCCCCGTCACCAGGCGATGCGACCAGCCGTGTGAAGCGAGTTCGTGCCCATCTGCGGCAATGCGCGGCGCCAGATCAGGATGCTGCTGTGCCACAGAACCGAGCATAAAGAACGTCCCCCGCACCCCGCAGGTCTGCAGCAGTTCCAGCACGAGACCAACCGCCTGTTCAACCCGCTCTTGGTGACGAATCCGCTCCTGGGCGGGGACGTAACCGCAGACGTGGTACCAGTCTTCAACATCGACGGTTATGGCATGGGCGATGATGCCTGAGTGCCGTTCAATAGGCATTTTACGTTAATACCCGAATAGCAGCAGTGCTGTCAAGAAAGCGGGCGTATCTGAAACGCCCCCATCCCAAACGAGGCACCTTTGCCCAGGTGCAGCAAGGCACCAATATCCAGCAGCGGCCCCAACGCATCGCAGGGGCCCTGCAGGGTGAAGCTGCCCAGTACGCCGCGCTGTCCCTGCGGTGCCGGTAGCGGCCTGGCGTCAACCAGACGCATGCCGCCAGCCAGCTCGGCCAGCCGGATAAAGGTTTCCGGATTGCCGGCGGCGCCGTAATGGGCAACCAACGATGAAAACCGCCGCAACACGCCGCGCGCAAACCGGACCGGTTCAAAACGCCTGAGTTCCCGCCCTTCGGCCATCAAACGCAAAGGCGTCTGCAACTGCACCTGCAGACAGTGGCAGGCGGTATACCGTGGGGTAGCCAGGTCCAGCAGCCCGGCCAACGAAAGCACCGGCAGTTCAGCGCCGCCCCTGGGGCGCTGGAGCACAACATCTCCCTGATAATCAAGGGCAAACAACTGCGGTGGGTGAGGCATGCCGGCCAGGTCGGTCACCGTCGCCACGACCGCGGGCAATTCGGCAATGGCAGGCCCTGCTAGAAGACAATCCAGCACACCGCAACAGGGCACAGAAAGGACGAACGGCAGCCCCGGCTTTTGATGGCGACGTACCAGTTCGGGATCGCTTGAGAGGGTTCGCCGGCAGAGGTTGGCCAAATGCTGCTCGATGGCGGCCCGCTGTGTCGACAAGGCCGTCACCAGCCTCTGTTCATAAGGAGCCGCAAGCGGTATGCGCAGCCGGACAATATTCAGATCCACGTTGTTATAACCTGATCAGGTCCTCATGCGCTTCGTCATGGGGATTGATGTGGATCATCACGTCACCGACGTTGTTCATCCGGTCGAAAATCAGACGTTTGACCGCAGTGGCCACGTCGTGCGACTCCTTGACGGTCATCACCGGGTCCATGTCCAGCTTGAGGTCGACAATGTAGTACTGGCCCGAACGCCGCGTCCGGAGCTCATGCACATGCTCGACACAGGCGACACTCTCTGCCAACTTGGTCACGGTGCGATTGAACTCTTCCGGCGCGGCGCCATCCATCAGATCGTGGGCTGCACCGCTTACGGTCTCCCAGCCTATGTGCAGAATGAAAAATGAGGTGAGGGCCGCCGCCAACGGGTCCATGATGCCGTACCCAAGCCAGGCACCGAGCACCCCCACCAAGGTTGAGATCGAGGTGACGGCATCTTTGCGGTGGTCTTTGGCAACGGCCATCAGGGCCGGGCTGCCCAGGCTGGCCCCGGTCTTCATTGACCAGCGGTAGAGGGCTTCCTTGATAACGATGGTGATTGCGGCAGCGGCAATGGCGATCAGTCCGGGAGATTTGTAGCGGTGATGCACAATGGTCTGTATCGACTCCACAAAAATCCAGATACCGGTGCCCAGGATCAGCAGCGCCACCACGGCCGCCGCCAGGGATTCTGCCTTGCCGTGGCCGTAGGGATGACGTTCGTCAAAGCACCGACGCCCCACCCGCAAGGCGAACAGGGTGGTGAAGATGGCGATAAAATCACAGCCGCTCTCGATGCCGTCGGCAAAGACTGCATCGGAATGCCCCCAATAGCCGGCTGCCAGTTTCAAGACCATCAGGACGGCGTTAATCCAGAAACCGATGGTGATGATCCGCTCGGCGTTATCGAAACGTTCCTCTCGTTGCATGGTGTCCTACTCCGCTTGCTTAAAATCCCGAAGCCGCACTTGCAGCCGCATCCCCCCGCCCCAGGTGTCGATCTCCGGCGTGCCGACAAGATCGAGCAGGTCGGGCACCTGGCGACCGGCCATACGCCAGCCGATCGCATGCACATACTGGCGCCCCCGCCCCAGACGCAAACGCAGGTGATCGGTGCCGATCACCTTCTGCTCCATCACCCGCAGACCCCTGATACAGATTACCGGCTCCGGATTACCGGCACCAAAAGGCGCCAGCCGTTGCAGGTCAGTCACCAGCGGCACGGCCAGCGCCTCCGGTTCAAGTTCTGCATCGATCAGCAGCGTGGGCGTCAACAGGTCACGGTCAAGACGGCGGGCAGCAGCCTGTTCAAAGGCCTGCGCAAAGGCCTCACACTGAGCGGCCAGAAGCGTTACGCCGGCCGCGGCCCGGTGCCCCCCATACCGCTGCAGCAACGGGGCACAGTCATGCAGGGCCTCAAGCAGGTGAAAACCGGGAATACTGCGCCCCGATCCCTTGGCCGTTGCGTCGTCCTGTAACGCCAAAACTATAGTTGGACGATGATAACGCTCCACCAGGCGAGATGCAACAATACCGATCACGCCAGGATGCCAGCCGGCGGAAGCCAAGACAATACTGTACCGCCCCGTCACACCGCTGCCAGCCTCGACCATTTCGACCGCCTGGTGCACTATGGCCTGTTCCAGCGCCTGTCGGGTATGGTTTGCCTCGTTCAGTTCCCCGGCCAGCCGGTCGGCCTGCTGCCGATCGTCGGTCAGTAACAGCTCTACACCCGGCACGGCACTTTCCAGGCGTCCGGCGGCGTTTAGACGCGGTGCCAGCCGGAACCCGACCTGGCCAGCCGTGACCTGCCCCGTGACGCCGGATATCTGTTTGAGCGCGGCAAGCCCGGTGCGGGCCGCCCCCCCCATCCGCTGCAGGCCGGCCGCCACCAACAGACGGTTCTGTCCGGTAAGCGGCACCACATCGGCGACGGTGCCCAGCGCGACCAGATCCAGCCAGTTCCGGAGGTCGGGACCGTCATCGTCGAGAGTCCCTTCTCCGCGTAACCGGGCACGCAGCCCCACCAGCAGGTTAAAGGCCACCCCCACCCCGGCCAGCCCCTTGAACGGATAGGTGCAATCAGCACGCTGCGGGTTGATGACGGCCACCGCCTCCGGCAGGAGATCAAGCGGCTGGTGGTGATCGGTGATAATCAGGTCCAGCCCGATCTCCCGGCAGACCAGCGCCTCCTCAATGCCGGTGACGCCGCAATCGACGGTGACGCACAGCGCTGTTCCCGTCTTGCGGATCATCCGCAATGCGTCGCTATTCAGGCCATAGCCATCTTCCAGACGATGGGGAATATGGTAACCAGCCTGCACCCCAAGCGCATGCAGCCCGGAAACCAGCAAAGCCGTCGCAGTAACCCCATCCACATCGTAATCGCCGTAAATACAGACCGGCTCCCGCCGCTGTCTGGCCCGCACAAGGCGTTCCACTGCCTGCTCCATACCGGCCAGCAGGAACGGATCCAGCATCCCGGAAAGTGTGGGGTTCAAAAACTCCTGTGCCGTGGCCGGCGTGGTTACACCACGACCCGCCAACACCCGCGCTATGGCTGGCGTCAGGCCCAGCTCAGCCGTAAGTGTATCTACCGCGGCCTGATCGGCCTCTTTTAAAAGCCAGGTGGTCTGCATAAACAAAAGCCCCCTTGAGGGAGGGGGCTTGAAGCTCCTAGTTGCCGGCCGGTAATTGCTGCAATATAGCCCGGGCCTGACTGCCCAATTCGCCGGTTTTGTCAAGTCGGATAACCTTTTCAAACACAGGGCGGGCCTTGGCCGGCTGTTTCAAATCAATGGCATAGACAATGCCCAAATTATAGAGACTTTGCAGATGCTGGGGGTTGAGTTTGTTGGCCTTTTCAAAATTGGCCACCGCCTTGTCGAAGAAGCCCAAGGCCCGGAACATCACCCCCTGATCGGTCAGCACGTTTGCATCGTTGGGATTGAGCGCCAACGCCTTGGCATAGGCCTGTACCGCCTTCTGGGGGCTTTTGGCGTCGTAGTAGGCGTTACCCAAAGCCACCCAGGCCTGCACGTTTTGCGAATCTTTGGCCACCACCTTTTCCATCTCGTCGATTTTGGCGTTGACATCCACCGCGCTGGCCAGCGGAGCGGCATCCTGGGCCGGCGATGACGCTGTGGTGGCACCGCCTCCCAGCATCTTGCCACCCACCAGGACCCCCAGCAAAAAACCGATGATCAGTCCGGCCACAGCGAAGGCGATAGATTCCTTATTCATGGCATCCCCCTAGGCGTGTGCCGGTGCTCCGGCCGTATTCCCCTGTTTGCGCTGCGCCCGCTGTTCCAGGAGGATCACAATGGGGCTGGCCACAAAGACCGACGAATAGGCGCCAACGATAATTCCTATCAGCAGTGCGAAGGAGAAATCGTGAATCACCTCGCCGCCGAAAAAGAAGAGTGCCGAGGCCGACAGGAAGGTGGTCAGAGAGGTGATGATACTACGGGACAGCACCTCGTTGATACTGCGGTTGAAGATAGTGTGCAGGGCGCCTTTCAGATCCTTATGCAGATTTTCCCTGATCCGGTCAAAGACCACCACCGTATCGGTCAACGAGTAGCCGGCAATGGTCAGCACCGCCGTGATGAACAGCAGGTTAAACTCGCGGCCGGTCACATAGTAGGCGGCGAACATGGCCAGCACGTCATGCAGAGTCGCTACCACGGCACCGATGCCGAACTTGAAATCAAAACGCCAGGCGATATACAGGATGATCCCCAGCATGGAGAGTGCCACCGCGATAATGGTATCCTTGCGCAGCTTGTCACCGATGGCCGGCCCGATCTCGGTGGTGCTGTCGACGGTTACCTGCAGATTGGGCATGGCCTTGGTAAAGGCTGCCGGTATCACGGTTGCCGCCTGCCCCACCGCCAGGTGATCCTGCTTGCCCAGCTTCACCAGCAACTTGTTCCCGTCCTTGATCTCTTGCAGCTCCAGATCGGTGATGCCGCTGGCATGCAGCGCCTTGCGGGCATCGGCCAGCGGCACCGGCCTGTCGAACTTGAGCTGCACAGTAGTGCCTCCGGTGAAATCGATCCCCAGGTTGGCGGCACCGCGGCTCATCTGCACGATGGCGATAATACCGATGATGGAGATGAGGGACGAGATCACAAAGGAGTATTTGCGCTTGCCGATAAAATCGATATTTGTCTTGCCTAAAAATTCAATCATGGCTGACGCCTCCCTTATATGCTCATTTTTTTGACGCGCCCTTTATGCAGGAACAGGTCAAAGATCACCCTGGTGCCGGTCAGGGAGGTAAACAGGTTGATGATGATACCCAGCGACAGTGACACCGCAAACCCCTTGATCGGGCCGGTACCAAACTGGAACAGCACCGCAGCGGTGATCAGGGCGGTGACGTGGGAGTCCATGATGGTCAGAAAGGCGTGGTCATACCCGGCATCCAGGGCCGCCTTGGGTGCTTTGCCCAACCGCAGTTCTTCCCTGATCCGCTCGAAGATAATCACGTTGGCATCGACCGACATGCCGACCAGAAGCACGATAGCGGCGATGCCCGGCAACGTCAGTGTGGCCCCCAGCGCTGAGAGGGCCCCCAGCAGGTAGACGATGTTCAGCACCATCCCCAGGTTGGCCACCATGCCGGAAAGCTTATAGTAAAACGCCATAAAACAGATCACCAGCAGGACACCGATCGCGCCGGCCATAAGCCCCTTGTCGATGGAGTCCTTGCCCAGCGAGGCCCCGACCGTCACATTCTGAATCACCTTGACCGGGGCAGGCAGGGCGCCGGCACGCAACACAATGGCCAGATCGGAGGCGGTCTTTTCGGTGAAATTCCCCGAGATCTGAGCGCTGCCGCCGGAGATCCGCTCCCGGATCACCGGAGCGGAATAGATGGTGTTATCCAGCACAATGGCGAACCGTTTGCCCACATTGGCGGCGGTGATCTGATCGAACAGCTTGGCCCCCAGTGAATTGAATTCGATGGCCACATAGGGCTGATTGAACTGGGAATCGATCCGCACCTGGGCATCGGTCAGCAGGTCGCCGGTAATCAAGGCCTTTTTCTGGACCACAAAGGGGGTCTCGTTGACCGCCCCGGTCACCGGATCAACGATCTTTTCATTCAACACCTCGGCATCGTCGGGGATGACATCGCCGGTGGGGGAAACGCCCTCTTTGACCAGCTTGAACTCCAGGCGGGCGGTGCGCCCGATCAGATCGATCGCCCGCTGGGGATCCTTGATGCCCGGCAGCTGTACCACGATCTGATTGGTCCCCTGCCGTGCGATCACCGGCTCGGAGACGCCAAACTGGTCAATCCGGTTCCGGATGGTCTCCAGGGCCTGGGCCACCGCCTTGTCCTTGCGCTCTTGGATATCCTTTTCCCGCATACGCAGCTGGATACCGATCATGCCACCATCTTCGACCGTGGAAACCTGGTCATAATCCCGGTACTTTTCCTTGATCAGCTGCTGTACCGCGGCAGCGGTGTCTTTTTCGTACAACACGATGGAAACCGTATCGGCACCGGTCCGACCGATCCGCTTATAGCGCAGATTCTTGCTGGTGAGGGTATCCTCCAGATCGGTGGCCACCAAGTCCAGGGTGCCTTCCACCGCTTTCTGGGTCTCCACCTCCAGCACCAGATGGGTACCGCCCTGCAGATCAAGACCAAGGCTGATCTTGTCTTTCGGCAGTATCCCTTTCCACCATGACGGCAAAGTAGGCACCACGGTCGGCACCAGGTAGACACAGGACAGGGCAACAAAGACGATAATTAGGGCGATGCGCCATCCGGCTGCTTTAGGCATTGCACGGACTCCTTTGCACAAGTAAATAGAGATCAGAAACGGGCAGCCTCCGACCGCTTAAGCCGACGGAGGCTGCCTGGCTCAGGCCGCTGCAGCGCATACACCACACAGCGGCCTGGCAAGGCCACGACTACACCCGCTTCTACTTCACGACGGTGGTGACGAACGGTTTATCAACCTTGATCTTCACACCGGTGGCGATTTCAAGCGTAATCACCTGATCTTCGATAGCGGCCACCTTGCCGTGAATGCCAGCGGCGGTCTTGACGCTGTCACCCACCTTGAGGGCCTCCAGCAGCGCGCGGTGTTCCTTGGCCTTTTTCTGCTGAGGACGGATCAGCAGGAAGTAGAAGATGGCGAACATGAAGATCAGCGGCACGATGTTCATAAAGGCCGCCATGCCCCCCTGCGGTGCTGCTGCCCCACCGGCGGGGGCCCCCATTGCAAATGCTACTCCGAACATGTCTCCTCCTTGTTTGATACAGCATCGTTGGTTTGGTGCGCGTAAAAATCGCGCCGGAACTGATCGAAACGGTCATGCCGTATCGCTTCCCGCATCCGGGACATGAGGTTCAGATAATACGCGATGTTGTGGTGCGTATTCAAGATCGAAGAGAGAATTTCCCCACAACGGAACAGATGTCTCAGATAGGCTCGACTGTACGTACGGCAGACCTGGCAGTTGCAGGCGGGGTCCAGCGGTCCCTGGTCGTCCTCATACCGCTTGGCCTTGATGTTGATCCGCCCCTGGCTTGTAAACAGCATCCCGTTGCGGGCGTTGCGGGTCGGCATGACGCAGTCGAACATATCATAACCGCGCCAGACCGCCTCGACCAGATCTTCAGGTGTGCCGATCCCCATGATGTAGCGGGGATGATCCGTGGGCAACAGCGGCTCGCAGGCCTCCATCACGGCATGCATGACCGGCTTTTCCTCCCCCACCGACAGGCCGCCCAAGGCGTAGCCGTCAAAGCCGATCTCCTGCAATTCGGCAGCTGAGCGTTGCCGCAGGTCCGGAAAACGCCCACCCTGCACGATGCCGAACAGCAGTTGATCCGAGCGGGTATGGGCCTGTTTGCTGCGCCGGGCCCAGCGGGTGGTGAGCCCCAACGATTGCTCGACATAGCGCCGCTCGGCATCGGCCGGCGGGCACTCGTCGAAACACATAATTACGTCGGCACCCAGGGCCTGTTGAATATCGATTGACAACTCCGGGGTCAACAGGTGACGTGAGCCGTCGATGTGCGAGCGAAACTGGACCCCTTCTTCCGTTATCTTGCGCAACTCGGCCAGGCTGAATACCTGAAAGCCTCCGGAATCGGTCAAGATCGGGCCTTCCCAGGCCATAAAACGGTGCAGACCGCCCAGCTGCTCAACCAGCCGATGGCCGGGACGCAGATAGAGGTGGTAGGTGTTGGCCAGGATGATCTGGGCGCCAACCGCCTTGAGATCGCCGGGACGCATCGCCTTGACCGTGGCGTTGGTTCCCACCGGCATGAAGATCGGCGTCTCGATCACACCGTGGGCGGTGGTCAGCAGACCGCAACGAGCGGCAGATGCGGTATCCTGGTGCAACAGCTGAAAATGGTTGGGCACGCGCCAACTCCTACACGATCAGCATGGCATCGCCATAGCTGTAAAACCTGAACCTGCGCCGTACCGCCTCGGCATAGGCACGCAGCACAAACTCGCGGCCGGCAAAGGCCGAAACCAGCATCAGCAGGGTGGATTCCGGCAGATGAAAATTGGTTAACAGAGCATCAACCACCTTGAACCGGTAGCCGGGGTAGATAAAGATGTCGGCCTCACCGTCTCCGGCCCGTAGAACGCCGGCATGATCAGCCGCGTATTCAAGGGTGCGGCAGGCGGTCGTGCCCACCGCAATCACCCGCCCCCCCCGTGCCTTCGTCGAGGCGACCAGCTCTGCAGTCTCAACCGGGACCAGGTATCGCTCACGATGGATGACATGCTCCTCCACCTGTGCAACCCGCACCGGCTGGAAGGTGCCCAGCCCCACATGCAGGGTGATCTGGGCGACGTTAATCCCCTGTTGCTTGAGTTGAGCCAATAACGCCGTGGTGAAATGCAGACCGGCGGTAGGGGCCGCCACGGCCCCCGGGCTGCCGGCATAGACCGTTTGATACCGTTCCCGGTCGATCGCTTCACTTGTCCGCCCCAGATAGGGAGGGATCGGCATCTGGCCGTACTGTTCCAGCCAGCGTTCGAAGTAATCGGTGCCGCTGAAACCGACCAGCCAGTCCTGCTCGCCTACCCGCCCCGTAACCTCGGCGGTTACTCCGGCGGGCAACTGAATTATCTGGCCCGGCCGGCACGGCTTGGATGAACGCAGCAGGCAACGCCAGCCCTGTCCCCTCGGTTCCACCAAAAAGATCTCTACCCGGCCGCCGGTCGTCTTGGTACCGAACAGTCGGGCCGGGATCACCCGAGTGTCGTTCAGCACCAGCAGGTCGCCGGGGCGAAGCCAGTCGCCGATGCGGTCAAAGGTGCTTTCAGCCAGCTGTCCGCCCTGCCGATCCAGCACCATCAGACGTGAGGCATCACGCCTGTCCGCAGGATACCGTGCTATCAGGGCATCAGGGAGCTCAAAACGGAAATCGGAGACCAGCATTCCGCTACCGTCTACCTAGCATCCGTGACGGTACGCAATTCGGTACCCGGATAGTAGTAGGACAGTATCTCGCTGTACGTGAAGCCGTCCAGGGCCCGTTGTTTGGCTCCCCACTGGCAGAGCCCCACGCCATGGCCGTAGCCCAAACCATTGAAAATGGCGTTACCACCAGCCACATGCACCGTAAAATTGGTGCTTTTGATCACGGTGGAACCGACCGTCATGCGAAACTTGGTGGCCGGCATGGTCACGGTGCCGTGGGCCGTCACCAGCAGCACACTTTTCAGCCGCCCCCGGTTGTTTTTGGGACCGGCCTTGATGGCGGTCAACCCAGACAACCTCAGCACGGATTCGATCTTCGAGAGCGGCAAGACCTGTTCCCACGTACTGGAGGTGGCTGATGCGCAGTACTGGCAGTCGACCCCTTTCAAGTAAGGCGGCGAGACCCCGCCCCAGACATTGGCCGCATCCTCGGTCTTGCCACCGCAGCTGGCATGATAAAAGGCCTGAATCGGGGCACCATGGTAGGTCAATATCTGTCCGGCCGTCTCATAGACGCCACGGGCAGCCCGGCTATCCTCGAGCCCGCTGCCGTCGTAGGCCTGGTCCATCACGGAGGCCTCCAAATGGTAGGGGGCCGTACGGCGCTCTTCCCGCTTGGCCACCGCATACGTGCGGGCAACCACCGCCTGGGCCTTGATTGCCTCCATCGGCCAGGTGGATGATATCTCGCTGTTAATGAGGCCCACCAGATACTGTTCCAGAGGGATTTCATCGACCACCAGCAGCAGACCGTTCATCACGGAAAGTTCGAGGACGCCACGGTAGGGTTTGCTGTTCAGCCTGACAGGGCCTGCGGCTGTGACCCTGAGTTTATGATAGGCAACACCATTCAGGGCTACTTGACCATGTTCAACCCGTACCGTTACTGGTGTCTGGGGCACCACTGCCGCACCAGTTTCGGACAACGCCAGCAACCCATCACCGTCAAGGGTTGCCACGGTGCCTGAACGGCTGATCGCCACCCGAATCAGGTCATGTTCTAATGCCGTAACCGGCACCGCAACGAGAAGCAGTGTCAAAACGGTTATGATAGAGGAGATAAGCTTATGCATAGGCGTAGAAAACCGTAAAATAGAACCATACTGCCGCCGCTGTGTCAAACAGTTTCACCCCGACAAACCGTTTGTATACCTCGTACGGCCTTCATTTGACAGGGGCGGCCAGCCAAGGTACACTGACGCGCCATGTCGCTGCTTACGCTAAACGAGCTAACCACCGCCTTTACCACCCCCCAGGGGCTGGTCCGCGCTGTCGTTGGGGTAACCATGACGATCGGCCGTGGCCAGACCGTGGCACTGGTCGGTGAGTCCGGTTCGGGTAAGACCATGACCGCCCGTTCCATTATGGGCCTGCTGCCACCCAGTGCCTCCATCGTCTCTGGTTCGATCCTCTTCGAGGGGCAGGAGATGGTCGGCCTGCCTGCAGCAGCACTGCGCTCCCTGCGGGGCAGCCGGCTGGCGATGATCTTCCAGGAGCCGATGACCTCCCTCAATCCGGTGCTGCGGATTGGCGAACAGCTTCTGGAACCACTCATGCTGCATTGCACCATGAAGCGCACCGAGGCCACCGACAGGGCCGTGCAGCTACTGGGCCAGGTGGGGATCAACCATCCCGAAGCGCGTCTCCGGGATTATCCGCACCAACTTTCCGGAGGGCAACGACAACGCGTGATGATTGCCATGGCACTGGCCTGCAACCCTGCGCTGCTGATTGCCGACGAACCGACAACGGCTCTGGACGTGACGATCCAGGTCCAGATACTGGATCTGATCGACCGCCTGCAGGCCGAACAAGGACTGGCGGTGCTTCTGATAACCCACAACCTGGGAATAGTGGCTGAACGGGCCGATCAGGTGCATGTGATGTATGCCGGACGGATTGTCGAATCGGCCGCCACCGAGACACTGCTGAACCGGCCATTGCATCCCTACACGCAGGGACTGCTGGCCTCATTGCCGGAAAACGCCGTTCCCGGCGCACCACTGAACAGCATTCCCGGCCAGCCTCCCAACCTGACTGGCAAACTGACCGGTTGCCCGTTCCGCGAACGCTGCCCCGCTGCCTTACCTCCCTGTGCTACCGCCATGCCGGCGCAACGAGAACTGACACCGGGCCACACCGTCCGCTGCTGGAACTATCTATGACCCAGCCGATCCTCGAGGCACTGACGGTTTCAAAAAGCTTCAAACTGCGCGGAGAGGTCCCCGGGCGCGGTCAAAAAGCGCGGCTTACCGCCCTGGACGGAGTGTCGCTTACGATCAACGCCGGTGAAACCCTGGGGATCGCCGGCGAGTCGGGCTGCGGCAAATCAACGCTTGCCAAGCTGTTGACCGGTCTTCTGGCTCCTGACAGCGGCATCATCCGCTTCAGGGGCAACGATGTGCACCACCTGAATGCGGAAGAACGGCGCCTTTTCCGCAGATCGGTACAGATGGTCTTCCAGGATCCCTTCTCATCCTTGAACCCACGCCTGCGCATCGGCGACGCCATTGCCGAACCGTTGCTGATCCACGGTTTGGCACCAGCCGTTACCTGTCGAAGCCAGACGATCGGCCTGATGCAGCAGGTCGGCCTGTCGGCGGAACTCTACGACCGCTTTCCCCATGAATTTTCCGGCGGACAGCGACAACGGATAGGCATCGCCCGCGCCCTGGCAGCCGAGCCGAGCGTGCTGGTGGCTGACGAACCGGTCTCGTCTCTGGATATCTCGATCCAGGCCCAGATCATCAACCTGCTTATGGAGCTGAAGCAGCGGCAGGGACTCACCATGGCGGTCATCAGCCACGATCTGGCGGTGCTGCGCCATATGAGCGACCGGATTGCGGTAATGTACCTGGGGACCGTCGTCGAACTGGCCCCAGCCCAGACGCTCTTTACCCAATGCCGCCACCCCTATACAGAAGCACTGATGGCCGCCATTCCACGCCTTCAATCGACCCGACAACGCCAACCGGCCGGGCTGCAGCATGAGCTCCCCCCCCTGCACAGCGTCCCGAACGGCTGCCGTTTCCATCCTCGCTGTCCCTACGCCGAGGAGATATGCCGCCAACAGGTACCGCCGCTGACGGAGCAGGCCCCAGGCCATGTCGCTGCCTGCCACCTACGCCACCACCTATCCAAAGTATGAGCCCTGTCGCATGCACCATGAATTGACAAAGGTGCTACTACTATATATAGTTTTCCAAATTTTTTTGGCGAAAGACCGGAGCATGACCAATTTTGACAAGAACAAAAGCTTCACCAACGAGGCAGAGATTCTGAAGGTATTGGGACATCCGATCCGCTTGAAAATCGTGGCCGGACTCTGCACCAACGAATGCAATGTCAAACATATCTGGGAATGCCTGAACCTGCCCCAGGCCACGGTTTCTCAACATCTGGCACTGCTGAAGAACAAGGGGATCATCGAAGGGAAACGGGACGGGGTCGAGGTGCACTATAGCGTGATTCACCCCCTGGCCCGCAAATTGATCGCCTCGCTGCTGTCGGCCTGATCCCTGATTATAGCCTGCCGCTACCGTAGATCACGTGGTAGCTCGCCGGCACCCCACGGTCAGTGCCAAACCGTTCCCTGTAGATCGCTGCCATCTCGTGCAGCACCCGCCGCCATCCCAGCCCGCCACCGGCAGGGGGGCGCGCCGTCCCAGCCCCGATCCGCTTGATGGCCTGCAACAGCTGCGGCAGGTCGGGATACCAGACCTGCTCCAACTCCGATGTCACCGAAACTTCATAGAATCCCTGTTCCACAAGGGCATCCCGTATGGTGTCGACGGTAGGGAACCGGTGACTTCCATCCTGATTAAGCGGCAGATGCCGGCCGCACCGTTCCAACGCCTCCTGCCACGCAATACGCAATTCAGACAGGGTGCCTGCCCCAAACAACGCAAACCCAAACAGCCCCCCGCTCTCCAGTACCCGATGGACCTCGCTGAAACAGCGACTGCACTGTTCCAGCCACTGGAAGGTCGATGACGAGACCACCAGATCGAAGCAGTGCTCTCCAAACGGCAGATGTTCGGCATCCCCCTGCTGCAGGATGACCGTTTTCCCCAGACGCTGCCCCGCCTGGCGCAGCATGTTAGGCGCCAAGTCGAGTCCGGTCAGGGACGCCTGCGGATAACGCCGTGCCACCTGCGCGAGCAGCTGCCCGGTACCGCACCCGATATCCAACACCCGGCCTGGTTCGACCGGAAGCAGACCTGCCAGCCGCTCAAGCAGCCGTTGCACGACGCGCTGCTGTACCGGGGTATGCTGGTCGTATTCCGCCGCCCCACGATGAAAAGAACGGGCCACCCGCTGATGATCAACGGCCGGCATCATGCACTCCAGCGAATAACGCCACGTCGCGGTTGAACTGTACCGCACGGCTGAGAAAGGGGGCATGACCACAACCGGGATACACCAGCCGCCGGCCCCCAGGGATCACCTCAGCCAGCCAGGCCGAGGCCTGCGGCAGACAGACCCGATCCTGGTCTCCGTGCAGCAGCAGAACAGGAGCGTCAATCCTGGGGGCATCCAGCAGCATCTCGGCATGCATCAACGCCTCCAGCCCATCAAGCGCCGCCGCAGGCGTGGGGAGCGGCACCTCGGCAAGAACCGAGCGCACCTGTTCGGCCAGCAGCGGGTCGCTCAACTCCCCGTGCACAAACAACTGCCGGTGAAAGCCGTCAAGTGCCCGTTTGAGGCTGCGCCTGACCTTGAGCATCATCCCTAACGCCTCCTTTGCCGGCAGACCATACGGGAAATGGGGTGCGGCCGTGAAACGTGGCGTGGCTCCCACCAGCACCAGACCCGCCAATCTCCCGGCAAACGCGGCATATCCCCTGAGCAGCACCTGTGCCCCCAGAGACCAGCCCACTGCTACGGTATCTTGAAGATCGAGGTCCTCCATAACCGCCACAAGATCGGCGACATGCCCCTCAAAACCACCCCTACCACCAGAAGGGAGTGAGGAACGGCCATGTCCGCGCAGATCGTAGGTCACCACACGATGGCGCTCCGCCAGTTGCTGCTGCAGCTGCCAGATGTCACCCGACATGCACCAGCCATGAATAAACAGCAGTGTCGGCCCACTACCGCGCTGTTGATACCAGATCCGCCCTCCCCCTCTGGTTGTGATAAACGGCATCAGACCACCCCCAGAGCTCGTCCGACCTGTGCAATGGCGTCGGCAGCAGCAGACAGGTCATCCTGACTATGGTTGGCCATAAGCGTACAGCGCAACCGACTGGTGCCCTGGGGGACCGTGGGGGGCCTAATCCCCTGCACAAAGAAGCCCTTTTCAAGTAACTGGGCTGAAAAGGTCATAGTAACGACCGGATCGCCCACCAGGATAGGAACAATCGGGGTGACACCGTCGGGCACCGCAAAACCGGCCAGCTGCAGCTGGCGACGGAACAGGGCCACATTGGCGGCCAGCTGCTGTCGCCGACGTTCCCCTTCAGCCGAACGGACCAGTTCGATAGCCGCAAGCGAGGCAGCCAGCACCGCCGGCGGCAGCGAGGTGGAAAAGATCAGACTGCGGGAACGGTTGACCAAATAGTCCTTTATCAGCTGAGAGCAGGCCACATAGGCGCCAAAGCTGCCCAAGGCCTTGCCAAACGTTCCCATCTGCAGGTGAATGCCGCTCGTAACACCGGCCATGGCGGCGCTGCCACGTCCTTGCGGTCCCAACAGACCGCCGCCGTGGGCGTCATCCACCATCAGCAGGGCATCATGGTGGGCGGCCAGATCTACCAAGGCACGCAATGGCGCAAGGTCGCCATCCATGCTGAACACGCCGTCGCTGACAATAAGCCGCAGGCCATCGGTCTGATGCTGTTCCATCAGCCGAGCGAGCGCAGCGGCATCGTTGTGCGGGTAACGCACCAGCTTTGCCCCGGAGAGCAACGCACCGTCAATAATGCTGGCATGATTGAGACGGTCGGAGAAGATCAGGTCCCCCCGCCCGGCCAACGCGGCAATGATACCGGTGTTGGCGGCATACCCACTGTTGAAGAGCAGCGCCGTTTCGGTACCCTTCCAGTTGGCAACACTCGCTTCTAGGGCATCATGCAACGGCAGGCTGCCCGAAACCAGCCGGGAGGCGCCGCTGGAGGTACCGAAACGGAAAGCTGCCTCGGCAGCGGCCCGCTTCAGGGAGAGATGGTCCGCCAAGCCGAGATAGTTGTTGGAACACAAAAGCAGGCACTCCTGATCACCCAGCTGGACCCGCGGCCCGACCTCGGCCACTGGCCGCAGAGTGCGTAACAGACCGTTGTTGGAAATTGTAGCAAGGCGTTGTTTGACCCGTTCAAGCGACATTGTTAACCAGCACCCCTTCAGCCAAGTTGACAAGCATGGCAAACGAAAGGGGGCACACCGCGTGTGCCCCCGGCAGATTGACGACCCTACAGGTAGCGATCCAGACCTTTGGATCTGAGCGTTTCCACCACCATGCGTACATCCTGGGCGCGATCCTTCGGGCAAACCAGGAGTGCATCGCCGGAACTCACCACGACCAGATCATGGACCCCCACGGTGGCCACAACGCCACCGTGCCCTGAGACGATGCAACCGGTGCTCTCGACGGCGATATGCGCAACCGTGTTGGTGAGCACGTTGCCAAGGGGGTCCGGTGCCACCACCTCGGGCAGGGCCGACCAACTGCCGACATCGCTCCAACCGATCTCGGCAGGTACCAGCTGCACCCGTTGGGAGCGCTCCATCACCCCGTAATCGATGGATTGCGAGGTAACCCTGGCGTAAAGGGCCTCTATCTGGGGGGCCAGATCTGACACATCCCACACATCGCCGCCAAACACAAGGTTCCCCAGTTCTGCTGCCAATTCAGGCATGTAGCGGCAGAGCTCCTCCTGGATCACGTCCGCCCGCCAGACGAACATGCCGCTATTCCAGAGGAAATTACGGGCCTCCAGGTAATGCAACGCCTGCTCCAGAGGAGGCTTTTCGACAAAACGCAACACCGGGAACGGCCCGTCGCCCCGCAGCGCCATGTCGGCCTCAATGTAGCCATAGCCGGTCTCGGGACGTGTCGGCACAATCCCCAGGGTAACCAGATAGCCGTTTCTGGCGGTCTGCAGAGCGGTCTGCAGGCAATCGCGCAGTCCGGCCTCGTCACGGATGAAATGGTCTGCCGGCAAGACCGCCATCACCGCTTCAGGCTCGCGGGCGGCAATCATGGCGGCAGCAAGGCCTATCGCCGGTGCGGTATTGCGTCCCACTGGTTCGGCAACGATATCGATCGGCACCTGGCACCGATAACCGGACAGCTGAGTTTCGGTCTCTGCCGCCTGCAGCCGGTTGGTCACCACCAGTATCCGCTTGGGGCGCATCGGCAGTACCCGTTCTACGGTGCGTTGCAGCATGGTCGGACCATCCACCACCGAAATCAGCTGTTTGGGGCGGGCGGCCCGGGAGACCGGCCAAAATCGGGTGCCGGAGCCGCCGGCCAAGATCACAATATACACAGGCTCACCCCCTTTAGTGGTACTGAATCCGGTCGACGCCGCTGGCACTTCCATACCCAAGTCAAAGGCACCACTGTCGCAGCCTAGATCCATCTAGCCATCGCCACGCTGATAATCATCCTGAAAACGGACAATATCGTCCTCCCCCAGGTATTCGCCGCTCTGCACCTCGATGATGATCAGCGGGATCTTGCCCGGATTTTCCAGACGGTGCTGCTCGCCGATCGGGATAAAGGTAGACTCGTTGACGTTGACGACAAACTCACGCTCACCACAAGTCACCAAGGCAGTACCTGAGACCACGATCCAGTGCTCGCTCCGATGATGGTGCTTCTGCAGGGAGAGCCGCTGCCCCGACAGCACCTCGATCCGTTTGATCTTGTAACTCGTGTTCTCTTCCAGGACCGTATAGGTCCCCCAGGGACGCTCCCCCTGTTCCAGGGCCATACCTCAAACCTCCTTGGCGCGCAGTACAAGATACTGCCGTAGGGCCTCCCGCCAGGGTTGCGGCCTATAGCCGGTATCCGCTGTCAGTCTGGCACAATCCAGGGTTGAATGCAACGGGCGCAGCGCCGGGCGATTGAGCTGAGCCGTGGTCATCGGCTCCACCTGTGTCGCCATGCCGGTCTCTGCAAAGATTGCCCGGGCAAAACCGTTCCATGAGGTGCTGCCGCTGTCAGCCACATGGTAGGTCCCACGGCAACCGGCGTCAATCAGGGCAATGATACCCTTGGCAAGATCCATGGTCCAGGTGGGGGCACCGATCTGATCGTCCACCACCGTCAGGCGATCCTTTTCCTGCCCCAGCCGCAGCATGGTCTCCACGAAATTCTTGCCATGCAGGCCATAGAGCCATTGGGTACGCACCACCACATGATCGGGATTGACCTGCACATTCAATTCACCGGCCAGCTTGGATTCACCATAGACATTCAGCGGCCTGGGCAGATCATCTTCCTGATACGGGCTGCCCTTGCCGCCGTCAAAGACATAATCGGTGCTGACCTGCACCAGCTTGGCACCGATTTCTCGGGTGACCATCGCCAGAAAGGCCACCCCTTCGCCGTTCACCTGCATAGCGAGATCGTGGTTAGTCTCACAACCATCCACATCGGTATAAGCGGCACAATTCACCACTACCGACGGCTTGAGTGCCGTCAGCACCCGCTGAACCGATGCCATATCAGTGATATCAATCTCGGGCAGATCGACACCGCGCCCCCGCTGGCCGAGCAACGTCAGTAGGTCGCTGCCGAGCATCCCTTTTCCACCCACCACCAGAATCATCACATCCCCCTCCAGCACGTTCACCTGCCGGTATCAAATTTGCCCTACGATCACCGAGTATGCCGGATACAACTACAACCAAGCGCAGATGAGGAGCGATCATAGCTCATCCGCTTCTCCGGCCAGCTCATATTTGGCCAGTTTGTAACGAAATGAACGAAACGACATCCCCAACAGCTCGGCGGCCCGCTTCTTAACGCCGCCGGATTTTTCAAGGGCCTTGAGCAGATATTGTTTCTCCAGGTTTTCCAGAGCCGGCTCCAGGGCGATCCCATCATCAGGGATGGAGACCGGCGCATGCAGGTCAAAACGCTTCTCCCCCCCCCTGACATGGGGCGGCAGGTTTTCAACGGTAATTCTTTCGCGGTTCAAAACGAGACTACGTTCGACGATATTCTCCAGTTCGCGGACATTGCCGGGAAACTGGTAGGTCATCAGGCTCTTTAGCGCCTCACTACTGATGGTGACCTTATTGTTGCCGGCATGCTTACGGACGAGATGTTCGATCAACAGGGGTATATCCTCTATCCGCTCTCTGAGGGGCGGCATGGTCACCTGCACCACGTTGATCCGATAATAGAGATCCTCCCGAAAGCTCCCCTCCTTGACCTGCTCGGCGAGATTACGGTTGGAGGCCGCCAGCACACGCACATCGACCTTTTTGGTACTGGATCCTCCCACCCGGCGCACCTCGCGTTCCTGCAGGACCCGCAGTAGCCTGGTCTGCATCGCCAGCGGCAGCTCACCGATCTCGTCCAGAAAAAGCGTGCCGCCCTGGGCCTGTTCAAACAGGCCAGCCCGCTCCCCCACGGCACCGGTAAAGGCACCCTTGGCATGCCCAAACAGCTCACTTTCGATCAGCGTTTCCGGTATGGCGCCACAGTTGACCGCCACAAACGGTTTGTCCTTACGGGGACTGGTATCATGGACCGCCCGTGCCGCCAGTTCCTTACCGGTGCCACTTTCGCCCAGGATAAGGACTGTGCTGGGGCTATCGGCCACCTTACCCAGCAGGTTGAACAGTTCGCGCATACGCGGGGAGCTACCGATCATCGAGCCAAACCCTTCACAGGCCTTGGCCTTTTCCTTCAACAGTTGATTTTCGCGTTGCAGGTCACGCTTTTCAAGGGCGTTACGAACCAGCACCTTGATCTCTTCCACTTTGAACGGCTTGGCCAGATAGTCGTAGGCACCAAGTTTCATCGCCTCAACCGCCTGCTCCGAGGTGGAATACGCGGTTATCAGCAACACCGCCGTTTCGGAGCAGCATGCACGGATCCGCGACAACAACTCAAGGCCGTTCAACCCCGGCATCTGGACATCGGAAATCACCAGATCGACAGGAGCGGCCGCCAGCCGTTCAAGGGCGGTAGTGGCGTCAGCAGCCGTCAGCACCTCATACCCCTCCCGTTCGAGCAGGATCGAAATGAACTCCCGCATGCTCAATTCGTCGTCGACCACCAGGATCCTGGTCTTCATGCATGTTCCTCCACGATCGGCAACAGGATGGTGAAGATCGTACCACCGCCCTCTTTTGCCTGTGCCTGGATGCTACCGCCATGCGCCTCCACAATCCGGTAGACCGTTGCCAATCCCAGTCCGGTGCCGTTTGGTTTGGTGGTCCAAAACGGTTCAAACAGATGCCGGCTGGTCTCCTCGTCCAGACCACCGCCTTGATCGCCAACGGCTATACAGACCAAAGCAATCCTTTGGCCGGCATCATCCACACCATCCTGACGTGTCGCAGAAAGTGTCAGCAGTCCCCCCTGCGGCATCGCCTCGGCGGCATTTTGCAGCAGGTTCAGCAACGCCTGATGCATCTGCCTGCGGTCGGCGAGCAGTTCCATCTCGGGCAACACCTGTACGACGAGGTCAATCCCCTTGAAGCGGGCATCCGCCGAAAGCAACGTCTTCAGGTCATCGATCAGCCCGGCCAGCTTAAAGCGTTCCAGCTTCGGCACGGCAGGACGGGCATAGGCGAGAAAATCGGTAATCAGGCCGTTTAACCGCTCGGATTCACGCAGGACGATCGCCAACAACCGCGCCTCATGGTCCCGGAGACAGCCGTTACCGGCCAAAAGCTGCACCGAACCGCTAATGGCGGCTAGTGGGTTACGGATTTCATGAGCCATACGGGCCGACAGCTCACCCAGGGCTGCCAGACGGTCCTGCCGTTTGAGTGCCAGCTCCAGCTGCCTGCTCTTGGTCAGGTTGCGCAGGGTGACGACAATACCGGCCGGTTCTCCACGGGAGTCATCCAGCGGGATGGTGGTGTAGCCGATGATCAACGGATCTGCACTGGCGGTGCGGTAACTGAACTCCCCCTGCCGCGCCTGTAAAAGGACCCGATCATCCCAAGGCAGTTGCGGAAAAACCGACTGGCAGGGCTGACCGTAGGCCTTCTCCTGGCTGATCCCGGTAAGCCGTTGCAGATAGGGGTTGAAGACCCGAATGGCGCCATCACGGGTGATGGTCATCAGGCCGTTTTCGAGATGCTGCACAATACTGCTGTGCAGCTGTTTCAGCTCCTCATAATTGACCTCGCTGGTCCGCAGGGCATCCTCGGTCCGGCGCGCCCGTTCCGTGAGGTAGCCGGTGATGAAGGCGGTCAGCACGAAGCCGGTAAGATGCAGGAAGATCGTGTAAAACAGCACCACATTGCCCCGCTGGAGCGCCGCCAACGGAGAAAGGCCGATCCTGGCCAGCAGGCCGTAATACTGGAGGTCCACTAACGCCCCGAACAGGATACCGGACAGCGCGGCCGTATAGAGCGCCTCGCGCCGCGAGAGCAGCATGGCAGCGTTCATGATGGCCAGCAGATACAGGAAGGAATAGGGGCTGGCGATACCGTCCGTGAAAACCAGCAGCAGGGTAACAAACAGCAGATCCCAGATGATCTGCAGGTAGGTCAAGATCAACTGCCACGACTGGCGGCGCAACGCAGCCAGCGAGGCGGCAGAAAACAGGCAAGACGCGACCATCAACAGCACAATGCCGCGGAAGGCACTGTTGTCGATGGCCTGGGGCTCCTGCATTTTCAGCACAAGGATCGAGACCAGGAACAGGACGGTAACGGCGATCCTGGCGACGATAAAGAGCCGCAGACGGCGCTCGGTTTTCACCAATTAGCCGCCGACCGTTCCTGCCAGTTTGAAAATCGGTAGATACATCGCGATGACCAGACCGCCCACCGTGGTCCCCAAGAATACCATTAGCATCGGTTCCATCATGGCGGTCATGGCTGAAACGGCGTCATCCACCTCGTCATCATAGAAATCGGCAATCTTGTTCAGCATGGCGTCCATGGCACCGGTGGCCTCACCCACCGAGATCATCTGCACCACCATCGGCGGGAAGACACCGCACTTCTCCAGCGGTTCGGCCATGGTTTTCCCCTCGGATATCGCCTGGCGCACGCCGTAAATCGCCTCTTCGACAATCTTGTTACCCGCTGTCTTGGCCACGATCTCCAGCCCGTCCATGATCGGCACCCCGGAGCTGACCATGGTCCCCAGCGTACGGGTGAACTTGGCCACCGCCACCTTACGGATCAGGGGGCCGGCTATGGGGGCCTTCAAGGCCAGGGCATCGATCTTCTTGCGGCCGGCCGGTGTGGCGTAGAACTTCTTGAAGCCCCAAAATGCCCCAAAGATAACAGCAATAATGACGATGATATATTTCAGCAGGAAGTTTGACAGGGCGATCACAAACTTGGTGGGGGCCGGCAGTTCGCCTCCGAAGTCGGCAAACATCTTGGCAAAGGTCGGGATGACAAACACCAGGATAACGCCGACCACGATCACGGCGATGGACATGATGGTGGTCGGATAGACCATGGCGCCCTTGATCTGTTTCTTCAGCTTCATCGCCTTTTCGATGTAGGCGGCCAGACGGTTCAGGATGGTATCCAGAATACCGCCGATCTCACCGGCGGCCACCAGGTTCACGTACAACTCGTCAAAGGCCTTAGGGTGTTTGGCCAGCGCGTCGGCAAAGGTGGAACCGCTCTCCACACTCTCCTTCACCTTGAGCAGGATTTGTTTGAACGCAGGTTTTTCCTGCTGCGACGAGAGGATGTCCAGACACTGCACCAACGGCAGGCCTGAATCGATCATGGTGGCGAACTGACGGGTAAAGATGACCAAATCCTTGGTGTCGACATTGCCGCCGCCGAACTTGGGCAGTTGAATGCCCTTGGCCTGCTCTTTGACCGTAACGTTCAAAAGGCCCGCTTTCTTCAGCTGCATTTCCACCGCTGCAGCGTTCTGCGCATCAGTCACCCCCTTCTGCACAGCACCGGTACGGGTCTTACCTTCCCAGGCAAACTTTGGCATGTTACTCCTCCTTCAGAATCGGGCGGCTAACGCCGTGGTTGCGGACGCATCCCCATGGTCGGATTGTTGATCATCTGTTTCAACTCCTCAGGGTCGGTCGAGCGGCCCATGGCATCATCCAAGGTAATCTGCCGCCGCGTATACAGCGAATAGAGGGATTGGTTCATGGTCTGCATGCCAAATTTCTCCTGGCCGACCTGCATCTGCGAGTAGATCTGATGCACCTTGTCTTCACGGATCAGGTTACGGATGGCCGGGTTGGGGACCATGATCTCCAGTGACAGACAGCGGCCGCCCCCTATCTTGGGGATCAGGGCTTGGGACATGACCCCCTCCAGCACGAACGACAGCTGGGCGCGGATCTGCGGCTGTTGGTAGGGCGGAAACACGTCCACGATCCGGTTGATGGTCTGGGCACACGAGTTGGTATGCAGGGTGGCCAGACAGAGGTGGCCGGTCTCCGAGAGGGTCAAGGCCGCCTCAATAGTCTCCAGGTCCCTCAGCTCGCCAACGAGAACGATATCAGGATCCTGGCGCAGCACATACTTAAGCGCGTTTTTGAAACCCTTGGTGTCGGCACCTACCTCACGTTGGTTTACCAGGCACCCTTTGTGGGGATGCAGGTATTCGATCGGATCCTCGATGGTGACGATATGTTCACGACGGTTGATGTTGATGAAGTCGATGATCGACGCGAGGGTGGTTGACTTGCCGGAGCCGGTGGGACCGGTGACCAGAATCAGTCCCCGCGGTTTTTCGGCCAGTTCCCGTACCACCGGTGGCAACCCCAGCTCTTCAAAGGTGAGTATTTTGTAGGGGATAACCCGAAAGACGCCGGCCACGGCGCCGCGCTGGACGAAGACATTGCCCCGGAACCGGGACAGCCCCTTCACTCCGAAGGAGAGGTCCAGCTCGTTATCCTCTTCGAATTTGTGCTTCTGGGAGTCGGTCAGCACCGAGTAGCAGAGCTGCTTGGTCTCAATGGCATTGAGTGGGGGAAGGTCGGCGAGCGGCCTCAGCTTGCCATCAACCCTGATCTGCGGCGGGGTATTGGTGGTGATATGCAGGTCGGAACCGCCTGCTTCAACCAAGGTTTTCAGTAGATCGTGCAGGTTTGCCATCGCTTTATTCTCCTTAGTCGTCTGCCACCGTCACCCGCAGCACCTCTTCAAGGCAGGTGACCCCTTCCTTCAGCTTGGTCAGGCCGGATTGGCGCATGGTCTTGATGCCGAGCCGGATCGACTCCCGTTTGATTTCGGCCGTGTTGGCGCCATTCAGGATCAGTTCGCGAATCGGCTCCAGCATCGGCATGACCTGATAAAAACCGACGCGCCCCTTATAACCGGTGTTGTTGCAGACAGGACAACCCCGCCCCTTGTAGCAGACATATTCCGGTGCCTCTTCCGGAGGAACCCCGGCATCGATCAGGGCCTGCAGCGGAATATCTTCCTTCTCCTTGCACTCGCTGCAGACCCGACGGGCCAGACGCTGGGCCGTAATCAGGTTGACGGCCGAGGCCACCAAGAACGGCTCGATCCCCATGTTCAGCAGACGGTTGATGGTGGCCGGCGCATCGTTGGTATGCAGGGTGGAGAGTACCAGGTGGCCGGTCAGGGCCGCCTTCACGGCTATCTCGGCGGTCTCGAAGTCCCTGATCTCGCCGATCATGATGATATCGGGGTCCTGGCGCAGAAAGGAACGGAGCGCAGCGGCAAAGTTCAGACCGATATCCTCATGCATTTGAACCTGGTTGATGCCGGCAAAGTTGAACTCCACCGGGTCTTCGGCTGTGGAGATGTTTTCGGTCACCTTGTTCAACTCTGCAAGGGCGGAATAGAGTGAAACGGTCTTGCCGGAACCGGTGGGACCGGTCACCAGCACCATGCCGAACGGCTTGTGGATCTCACGCTTGAAATGGGCCAGGGCGTCCACTTCATAGCCCAGCTTGGTCATGTCCAGCTGCAGGTTGCTCTTGTCCAGAAGCCGCATGACGATCTTTTCGCCGAACAGGGTCGGCAGGACCGAGACCCGGTAATCCATGTCCCGGCCGCCGCCCAGCTTGATCTTGATCCGGCCGTCCTGGGGCAGGCGGCGTTCGGCGATATCCAGCTCGGCCATGATCTTGATCCGCGAGGTAATGGCGTTTTTCAGCTTCATGGGCGGCTTCATCACCTCATACAGCACGCCGTCGATCCGGTAACGGACCCGGAACATCTTTTCATACGGTTCGATATGAATATCACTGGCCTTTTTCTTGATGGCGTCCATCAGGATCAGGTTGACCAGCTTGACGACCGGGGCGTCTTCGGTGGACTTTTCCAGCGAGGAGACATCGACGGTCTCCTCGGTATCCACCAGTTCCAGATCCTCCATATCCAGGTTGTCCATCACATCGGCCAACGAGGCGGATTGGTCGTAATACTTGTCAATGGCCCCCTTGATATCCAACTCCGAGGTCACGACCATCTCAACGTTATAGCTGGTCATGAACTTGATATCTTCGATGGCGAACAGGTTGGAGGGGTCACTGACGGCAACGATCAAGGTGGAACCGGCCCGGTTTACCGGCACCAGGCTGTATTTTTGAACCACTTCAGGAGGGATGATTCTGACTACGGCCGGGTCGATCTCGTACTCGTTCAGGTTGATCGTGGGGACGCCGTACTGGCGGGACAGGAATGAGACCAGATCGTGTTCGCTGATCAACCCCTGCTTGATAAGGATGGTGCCCAGCTTACTCTGTCCACCGGACATCTTCTGTTCCTGCAGGGCACCGGCCAGCTGTTCCCGCGTGATCAGGCTGTTTTTTACCAGAATTTCGCCCAGGCGGCTTGTCTGCATAACACTCCCGTTCAACCCGATACTAACGCTAGCGGTGCTTCAGGCGCACGGCTTGGCATAGTAACGGCCTCGCATCCCTGCTGTCAAGCACTAGCTTGGGCTAGTGCCCCTTGCTGCCGCTATCGCCATAAGCCCGGAGGGCGGCGCCATACCTGTCCAGTACTCAAATGCACGTTCGCCCTGCGCAACCAGCATGCCCAGGCCATCACTGACCGCCAGTCCCAGCTGCATGGCCTGCTGCACCAAAGGAGTGGCAACCGCTCCGTAGACCATGTCGTAGACTTTAGCAGCAGCGGGCAGGAGTGCAAGATCGAGTCCGTCGATTTTCTCGCCCTTAAGCCCCAGGGATGTGGCGTTTACCAGCAGGTCTACCTGCGGCAGAAGGTGGGCTAACCCGGCATAGTCGGTCGCCTCCAGCTCAGCCTCGGGGAGACAGGCATGCACCTGTCCCACCAACTGCTGCGCAGACGCCAGCGTTCGGTTTATCACGGCAATCCGGCCCACGCCGGCCGCCACCAAGGCGGTGACAGCCCCCCGCGCAGCGCCACCCGCCCCCAGTACGACAACCCGCGATCCGGGCACCCGGCAATCGAGGTCCCGCTCCAGTGCCGCCAACAGTCCGCTGCCATCGGTGTTATGGCCGATCAGACGTCCCTCCAGGTTGCGTACCGTATTCACGGCGCCGGCCCGAAGCGCCTCAGGCGTAACTTCATCCAGGAAGGGCATAATGGCGGTTTTATGCGGGACCGTCACGTTCCAGCCGGCCACACCCAAGGCCCGCATGCCCCGTACCGCCTCCGCCAGACCGTCTGGCGACACGGCAAACGGCACATAGACGCTATCCATTCCCAAGGCGCTGAAAGCTGCATTATGCATCTGCGGCGACCGGGAATGTGCAACCGGCCACCCGATGATCGCGTATACCCTGGTCGTCCCCACAATCAGATGTTGCATCACAACGCCCCCTCACCTGCAGCGCCGGCTACGTTGTAGCGCCGCCGCAGCCGTTTAACGCTCTCTTGCCAGGCCGGCACCATCCGAGTGACCTGCCGCAGCATCCATTCTGCCCGAGCTTGCTGTCCCGCCCGCAATGCAGCCTCGGCATCCCGCAACAAAGCGTAGGCCTCGATCATCACCGCCTTGTCGGAATCCTGATCCACCTGCCAGGGCTGATCCACCCCCATACGATGCAGAGCCTGGAGGTCCCAGCGTCCGGCACCGTCAGACATCCACGGGCCGCACGCCCCCCCCGGCACCCAATACACCATACCCAGCGGCACAGGTTTCGGGTTACCCCAGGTCAGTGAATGCCGGGTCGAGTAATCCATCAGCACCGGTCGGTCCTGTTGCAGACGCGCTGCCAGCTGCATGAATATCTGCTCGGCGGTGCCCTCCCCTTCGAGCGCAACATCATTGAAGGCAGTCCCCAGCCTTGGCAACTCCCGCTGATACCAGGGAAAAATCAGATGGGGAATATGCGGCAGGTCCAGATCCTCCCGCAGACGCTCCACACGCTGCATGTACCAGAGCGGAAAGGCTCCGCTGTCGCCCCAGGTGAACAACACGGCCCGTTCAGGCAGCGTACGAAGCGTATTGACGGCATAATCATGGGCAAGATAATTGGCATGCTGATCATTGGGCCGGTAATTCTCCACCAACTGGAAGCCAGGGAGCAGGAGCAGAAACAGCACGGCCAGTACGCGATGCTGCCAACTGAAGCGTTCAGGCCGCTCAGCCATGGTTATCCCCCGGCTGACCACGGCGTGCAGCCCAAGCGCGATCAGCACCGCAGCCAGCAGATACAGCGGCGTGTAAAACTCCTCGGTCAAAAAGATCGATTCCGGCTGCGGGTTGAAAACGCCGACGATCACCGCCCAGAAACTGAGCAGCGAGGCCACCAGCGCAATGGCGAAGGGGCGTTGGAACTGCCAGCAGACAACCAGTCCAACCAGCAGGAAAAGCAGGCCGATCCAGCCGAATTCATGGGGAATTGAAAAACCGCTCAACTGCTTCACCAGCAGGGAAACGTCGCGCCCGTGGGGCTCTTCAGGGTAACCGCGCCGCAGGATATGCCAAAGAAAACGCGACAGGCTGCTGGGATCACCCCAGTTTTGGTGCGGGGCCGCAGCTGCCCGTAACGGCAGATACAGCTGCACCGCACCGCCGGTCAACGCAAAGGCCATCGTCAGCAACAGTTCCCGCGCCTTAAGAAGCATGCGCGGACGGGTGGCAAGGATAAACAGCAACCAGGCCGGCACCAGCAGAATTATGGTCTGATGCGCCCCGCTGGCCAGGCCGGCCAGGAAACCGACCCCATACCACCACGCCGGTTGCTCACTGCCAGCAAGCAACTCCTCACGCCACCGCAGCAGGAACAGGAAACTAAGCGCAACCAAAAAGGACAGCAGGGGATACGGTTTATCATGATTGGTCTGCAGCCAGAGCCGCGGGGAACCGGCAAACAGAAGCGCACTGGCCAAGGCGGCTCCGTTGCGGACAAAACCTGCAAAAGGGGCGTCATCCGAACACGGTGTAGCCGCAACCAGACGCCTGACCAGCAAAAACGCGCCAAGGCTGGCCAAAGCCGCGCTACAGGCGGTAGCCAGATTCACCCGGAAGGCGATGGTACCGAACGGCAACCAGGTAAACGGCTTGGCAAACAGCAGAAACAGGGGATACCCCGGAGAATGGGCCGATCCCAGGGCATAAATGGCGGTAATGAACTCACCGCTGTCGTAGAAGCTAACCGAAGGGGCCAGCGTGGTGAGATAGATGACAAACGGGATCAGCCAGGCAGCCAATAGCCACGGATCGAACCGGAAGGACTCTCGTTGCCTGATCACGACAGCCCTCCGTTGCCGAGGGCACCAGCGCGCAGCCGCCCCAGCGAAATTCCTCCCGCCCACACATGGAAGAAACCGGCCAGGATCACGGGAAGAAAGCCGACACCATGGATCACCAAGGCGATGCTTACCGCCTGGGTATCCGGTAGCCGAAAGGCGGTGAGGCCGGTGTAACAGGCGACGTGATAGGTACCGATGTAGCCGGGGGCAGCCGGCACCATCACGGCAAACACCAAAAGCACCAAAATGAAGAATGAGGCTGCAAGCGGCAGATGGATGCCGAACCCCTGCAGGACGAGGTCAATCGGCAGCGCAGCAGTTACCCAAATCAGGGCTGAGCAGCAAGCTATCGCCACCAACGTACCAAGATTTCTTGTCAACCGTAGCCCCTCCAGAAAGGAGCCGACCAGCGGAATCAGCCTTTCTCCAAAACGCTGCGGAAACGGCCGCACGAGCCTGGCCAGCACCCTAAGCGCCTGGAGCGGACGCGCCTTCAGCAGGACCAGAAAGGTCAGCACCCCAAGATACGCAATCAGGGTGGTAATGCCGCCTGCCCGCAGCAGCGCTGCGGCCTTTCCCATACCTGGCGGCAGATGCAACGTCAGCAGGACCAGGAGCAAGATGACCATTACCGAGAGGCCGTCCAGTAACCGATCGACGACCAGGGAGGCAAGCACAGGGGGCATCTTGAGCCGTTCCCGTTCGGCCAGCATCCAGGCCCGTACAAACTCCCCCAGCCTGGCAGGAAAAAGGTTGTTGGCCATATAGCCCACAATGGTTGCCGAGTAGAGAGAGCGCAGCGGAAGGGGCCGTTCATGGAGCAGCAGAAGGCGCCAGCGCACTGCACGCAACCAGTAGCTGACAAAGGTGAGCCCCACGGCAGGGAACAGGTAGCGCCAGTCAAGGTGCTGCAGCGCCTCCAGCAGCTGCCGCAGGTCAATCTTGCGCACCAATCCCCACAGAAGCAGCAGACTGATGCAGCTGCCACCCAACAACGTCAAGGTGGTCCGCCTCATACCAGCCGTCCTGTAGGCAGGGCCGCCGCCAACAGGGCTCTGGACACGGCTACATCCCGTTCGATCTGGGTCTTGAGCGCCACCGCATCTGGAAAACGGACCAGCCCCCTCAACCAGCCAGCAAAATGGATAACGATCTCCTGGCCATACAGTGAACCGTCAAAATCGAACAGGAAGGCCTCGATGGTCCGTTCGGCGCCCTCAAACGTCGGATTCGTACCGATGCTGCAGGCCCCCATATGCAGTTCGCCCCCCGCCTCCACCCATACCGCATACACGCCGTCGGCAGGGATCAACTGATTTGCGCTGACGATATTGGCCGTGGGAAAACCGAGCGATCGGCCAATCTCCCGCCCGTGCACCACCTGGCCGCTGATCCGATGGTAACGTCCCAGGATCGGCACCGCCGCAGCGACCTCTCCGGCCCGCACCAGACGACGCACTTCGCTGCTGCTGAAGATCAACTCCCCGTCACCTACCGGTTCAAGGGCCTCAAGGACAAACCCCAGTTGCGCCGCAAGGTGCGCCAGCACCGTCTCATTTCCCTCCCGGTCGCGACCGAAGGCGTAATCATGGCCGATAACCAGATGACGCAGGCCGAGTCCTGCCACCAGTATCTCGCGCACGAACCGATCAGCTGAAAGGGCTGCAAAATCCGGGCTGAACGGGATGATAACCAACAGATCCAGGTCATTTTCCGCAATCAGGGCCCGTTTCTGGGCAGAGGTCGTAATCAGCAACGGTGCACGGGCAGGATTGAGTACCTGCAACGGATGGGGATCGAAGGTCACCACTACGGAGGTACAGCCTTCCGTGCGTGCATACTGGGAAACGCGGCGGAAGATCTCACGATGTCCGCGATGGACCCCATCAAAATTGCCGATGGTCAGCACGGAACGTTCGGCAAGGGGGCGGCTAAAATCAGTAGTGGTTATGGTACGCATGACGGCAAGTTATGGCACATTTTCAGCGCCCAGACAACCCTTGTTCCCTTGACAAACAGCCACCCCGGGTTCAATAATCGTTCGTTATCCGTATACACTTTCCTCACTGGAGTTTGTCATGATTGTAGAAAGCGACTTTCTGGTTATCGGCAGCGGTATTGCCGGACTTTCATTTGCCCTCCAGGCCGCGGACCACGGCCGGGTCGCCATCGTCACCAAACGGGAAATCTCGGAATCCGCCACCCGTTACGCCCAAGGCGGCATCGCCTCGGTTTTTTCGACGGAAGACTCCTTTGATGCCCACATCCAGGACACCATGGTGGCCGGCGCCGGCATCTGTCACGAGGATGTGGTACGGATGGTGGTGGAGGAAGGGCCAAAGACCATCCGCAATCTTATCGAATGGGGGGTCAAATTTACCACCAAAGGCGAAGATTACGACCTTACCCGTGAGGGGGGGCACAGCGCCCGCCGGATCCTGCACGCGGAGGACATTACCGGCCGTGAGATCGAACGGGCCCTGGTGGAGGCTGCCCGTCAGCACCCCAATATCGAAGTGTACGAATATCACATCGCCATCGACCTGATCACCTGCGCCAAGATCGCCCGCAAACCGGTCACCGACAACTGTTGTGTCGGCGCCCATGTCCTGGATATCAAATCAGGCACCGTACTGACCTTCGCCTCGCGCACCACCCTGCTTGCCAGCGGCGGTGCCGGCAAGGTCTATCTCTACACCTGCAACCCTGACGTAGCCTCCGGCGACGGCGTTGCCATGGCCTACCGCGCCGGGGCCACCGTGGGCAATATGGAGATGATGCAGTTCCATCCCACCACCCTCTTCCATCCCCACGCCAAGTCCTTTCTGATATCTGAGGCGGTACGGGGCGAAGGGGCCGTCCTGCGCCGCCGGGACGGCACCGCCTTCATGGAGAAATACCACCACCTGAAAGATCTGGCCCCACGAGATATCGTGGCACGTGCCATTGACCACGAGATGAAGACCTACGGCGACGACTGCGTCTATCTGGACATCACCCATGAGCCGGCCGATTTTGTCCGCAACCGTTTTCCCAACATCTACCAGACCTGCCTGGAATTTGACCTGGACATGACCCGCGACTGGCTGCCGGTGGTGCCGGCGGCCCACTACCTGTGCGGCGGGGTGGCGGTCAACACCAATGCCGAAACCGATATTCCCGGCCTGTACGCCATCGGTGAAGTGGCCTTCACCGGACTGCACGGTGCCAACCGGCTTGCAAGCAACTCTCTGCTGGAGGCTGCCGTCTATGCCGGCAGGGCGGCCATACATGCCACCGAAACCCTGGTACAGCGACCGGCCATTCAGCGCGATACCATCCCGGTATGGGATTCAGGCACCGCCACCAACAGCGACGAGATGGTGGTGGTCTCACAAAACTGGGACGAAATCCGCCGCTTCATGTGGAATTACGTGGGGATCGTGCGTTCCACCAAACGACTGGAACGGGCCATGCGGCGCATTAAGCTGATCCAAGACGAGATTCACGACTACTACTGGAACTTCATCATTACCTCAGACCTGATCGAACTGCGCAATATCGCGACGGTGGCTGAACTGATCGTGACCTGTGCCCAGATGCGCAAGGAGTCTCGGGGCTTGCACTATACCATCGACTACCCGGACCGTGATGATGCGAACTGGCAACGCGACACCAAGATCAAAAAACGGTTCCTCTGAGGTCGGCATGGATATCACCGCCTTACGGCAACGGATTGATCTGCTGGATGATGTGTTACTGAGGATATTCAATGAGCGGGCCCGTCTGGCCCTGGAGATCGGCCACCTCAAAAAGGGGCTCGATCTGCCGGTATTCGACCCGGGCCGCGAAAAACGGATCTTTGGCCGGATGAAGCAAGACAACCCCGGCCCTTTGGATGACGGGGCGATTGTAAGGCTTTTTGAACGGGTAATCGACGAGTCACGCCGCCTTGAGCGGATCATGACCACGGAAACAGCAGGAGACGGTTCAGAAGATGATCATCATTATGAGAAAAAATGCCCCTGACGAGTCCCTGGACTTCGTCAAGGAGTACCTGATCAGCCGCAACTTCGACATCCATCAGTCAACCGGGGCCAACCGCACCATTATCGGGGTGATCGGCGACACGCATTGCCTAGATGAGGCCACGATCGCCCAACTGCCCGACGTGCATCAGGTCGTCCGGATCAGACCGGAGGCCTGAGCCCCCCCTACCCGGTGATGCTGGCCACCTCGTCGTAGCTGGTCACCCCCTCCAGCATCTTACGGATGGCAAGCTGGCGCAGACTGGCAAAACCGTCCTCCTCGGCAGCCCTGACAATATCGGTCGGATCGGCCTTTTCGCCGATCAACCGCTTGACCCGCTCCGTGATCTCCAACACCTCAAAGATGCCGGTACGCCCCTTGTAGCCGGTACCGCGACACTCCTTGCAACCAGCCCCATGCGCCACCCGCACCTTGCTGCGATGAATCTGCAGATACTCCCGTTCCTCCTTGCTCAACTCACGGGTCTCCTTACAGTGCGGGCAAACCCTGCGCAACAGCCGTTGGGCCACAACCCCCATAACCGTGGCTGATATCAGATAGGGTGGCACTTCGAGATCAAGCAGCCGCGCAATGGACGAAGGCGCGTCATTGGTGTGCAGCGTGGAGAGCACCAAGTGACCGGTAAGGGCGGCCTGAACGGCATTCTCGGCGGTTTCCTGATCGCGGATCTCACCCACCATGATGATATCGGGATCCTGCCGCAGGACTGTACGCAAAATGGTGCCAAAGGTCACCCCGATGGTCTGCTGGACCGAGATCTGGTTAAACTCCTCCAGCACCATCTCAATCGGGTCCTCGATGGTGACGATATTGATCTCCGGCGACGACAGAGTCCGCAACGATGAGTACAGCGTGGTGGTCTTGCCGGAACCGGTGGGGCCGGTCACCAGCACGATCCCGTTGGGGCGGTGTATGAAACTGTTGAACAGGCCGTATTCCCGTGGGTAGAACCCGATCGTATCCAACTCTTGCAGCAGGATGTCCGGATCGAAGATACGGATCACCACCTTCTCGCCAAAGGCCACCGGCACGGTGGAGACCCGTAGTTCAACCTCCTTTCCGTTGTGCGCCGTCTTGATACGGCCATCCTGGGGACGGCGCTTTTCCGCCAGATCCATCCTTGCCAGGATTTTGATACGCGAGACGATAGGCGCATGCAACGGTTTCGGCAGGAGGTGGATGTTGTGCAGAAGCCCGTCCAATCTAAACCTGATCAAAAATTTATCCCGTTTGGGTTCGATATGGATATCGCTGGCCCGTTGATCGAAGGCGTAAGAGAGGAGAAAATCGACTGCCGAGATGACGTGCTTATCGTTGCCCTCAATCTCCTTATCACCACGCATCCTGAAGAGCTGTTCCAGGTTGCCCAGGTCGATGGCAGCGCGTTCCTCGGCCTCTGCCGCCATGACCGAGGCACGGAACCCGTAAAACTCTCTCAAAATCTTCTGAATGTCGGTGCACGAACTGAGCACCCGGTGGATTTTGAGCCGATGGGCGCTGCCCAGTTCATCCAGCATCACCTCGTTGAACGGATCGGCCACGGCGATGGTCAATTCGCCGGATTTCGCCGCCACCGGCACAATCAGATGCTTAAGGGCAAAGGGGCGTGGGATAAGGGACGTCACGACCGTGAGGTCCAGTTTCAAGGGGTCGATCTTGAGGTACGGGAGTTTCAAAAATGAGGCCAGGGTCTCGGTAATCGTGTCTTCCGTCAGGATACGGCCATTACTGCCGGCTATTTCAAGGGCAAACGAGGCGATCACCTGGGCGGGCGAAGGGCGTTCGCCACTCTTATGCAGACGCCGACCCGGCCCCTGATGACCGGCCATCAGACGAACCTCCTGCTGAGGGGCCTGCGCCTGCAGGGCTGCCCGCTGTTCCTGCGAGAGCAGCCCCTGTTTAAGCAATAATGCCGAGAGGTAGTCGATGGTGAGGGTTGGCTGGCCGGTCATGTCACCTTATCAGTTCTAAAATTTACTCTTGCGTGCCGCCTCTTCACGTTGCTGTTCGATCCGTTTGCCGACCGCCTCCAGCACCTCTTCTTCGCTATAGTGAGGCTTGGCTGCAAGCTTGGGCATTGCCTCCGGCTCCGGAGACAACACTTCGGCCTGTCTGGACAGAAATGAGTTTACCATCTGCTTTTTCTCCGCATAGACCATGCTCTCCCTGAGCAGGTCGATAGAGCTTTTGAAGAGTCCCCTACCGGTAATTAGCAGGATCAGGATCGGTACCAGATCGCTCTGCCAGTAATCAAGGCTTCGTTCATGCACCATGGTACCGACCAGCAGCCCCGAACACCCCAGCAATACGCCAAAAAGATTGGCGAGTACACGGTATTCTGGCCCATCCGCGAGTTGCACCGTCTGTCTGTCAGCAGCTTTATCGGCCACGCGCCCCCCTGCAACATGCAACTGCCGCAGTTGTTCTCTCTCAATCTCCTTTTTAATCTATCGGATGACGCAACCGTATCATTAAATGCATTGTCCGGCGGACAGCCCGGGTAGACACCTCGTACCTTAAAACTTGACCGGTGCAAAACCATCCGGCGTGGCAAAACGGTATAGCCGTTTACGGGTAATGGCGTGGTTGCTATCCAACGTTATCTTGTCGTAAAGACGGCCCTTCTCTTCAACACTCAGTGAGACACCAGGGCGGGCGCACAAATCCCGATGCTGGATGTGACCATCCTCGGTGCGGACCAGGGGACACGAGGTGAACTCCTCCCGGCTGATCACACCGTCCTTGTTTCGGTCCAGCTTGTCAAATAGGGCGTCCGGTCCGATACCACCCGCAACGGCAGCCACCGCTACCAACATAGTGCCGCAGATACACAGCGTAATAAGGCGCAGCATAGTTCGCTTCCTTTCCGTCTTTCAGTATGCATGGTCCTAGAGATGCCCCAAGTATAACCGCTTTCGGCGATTCTTCAACTGCGCGGCCGGGCAACACACCATACAAATTGACACAGGACCGCCTACCATGCCATACAATGCTCTCATTCCACGGAGGTTTCACAGCCATGAGCGTTGACGATAAAAAGGTCATCTACAGCATGATGCGGGTGTCAAAATTTTACGACAAGAAGCCGATCATCAAGGATATTTCGCTTTCCTATTTTTACGGTGCCAAGATCGGCGTACTGGGCCTGAACGGCTCCGGCAAATCGACGCTTCTGAAGATCATGGCCGGTGCCGATACCGAATTCAACGGTCAGGCGACCCTCTCGCCCGGCTACACGGTGGGCTATCTGGAGCAGGAACCGACGCTGGCTGAGGACAAGACCGTCCGCCAAGTAGTGGAAGAAGGCTGCCAGGAGACCGTCGACCTGCTGGCGGAGTTTAACGGTATCACCGACAAGTTCTCTGAGCCGGACGCCGATTTCGAAAAACTGTGCGACCGACAGGCGGTACTACAAGAAAAACTTGACCATCTTGATGCCTGGGACCTGGATTCACGCCTGGAGCTGGCCATGGACGCCCTGCGCTGCCCGGAGGGCGATACGAAGGTACAGGTGCTGTCTGGCGGCGAACGGCGCCGGGTGGCCCTCTGCCGGCTGCTGTTGCAAAAACCGGACATCCTGCTCCTGGACGAACCGACCAACCACCTGGACGCCGAAACCGTGGCCTGGCTGGAAAAGCACCTGCAGAACTATGCCGGTACCGTCATCGCCGTCACCCATGACCGTTACTTCCTGGACAACGTGGCCGGCTGGATACTTGAACTGGACCGGGGCGAAGGGATACCCTGGAAAGGGAACTACTCCTCCTGGCTGGAGCAAAAACAGAATCGCCTGGCTGTAGAAGAAAAGCAGGAGAGCGACCGTCAAAAAACCCTGCAGCGGGAGCTGGAATGGATCAAGATGTCGCCCAAGGGACGCCACGCCAAATCCCAGGCCCGGATCAGCGCCTACGAGGAACTGGCCTCCCAGGAAGGCGAAAAGCGTTCCAAGGATATGGAACTGTATATCCCGGCCGGCCCCCGTCTGGGCGACATCGTCATCGAGGCTGACAACGTGGCCAAGGGGTTTGGCGACCGGCTGCTGTACGAAGGGATGACCTTCAAGCTGCCCAGAGGTGGCATCGTCGGGGTGATCGGCCCCAACGGCGCCGGCAAGACCACCCTTTTCAGGATGATCACCGGACAGGAACAGCCTGACCATGGCACCATCCGGGTGGGCGAGACGGTACAGCTGGCCTGCGTGGACCAGAGCCGCGATGCCCTTAACCCCGACCGGTTGTTGTGGGAGGAGATCAGCGACGGTCAGGAACAGATCCAGCTGGGCAGGCAGACCGTCAACGCCCGCACCTACGTGGCCCGCTTCAACTTCACCGGCAGCGACCAGCAGAAGAAGGTTGGGGTGCTCTCTGGCGGAGAGCGGAACCGGGTGCACTTGGCCAAGGTATTGAAAAGCGGCGCCAACGTGCTGCTTTTGGACGAGCCGACCAACGATCTGGATGTGAACACCATGCGGGCACTGGAAGAAGGGCTGGAGAACTTCGGCGGCTGCGCGGTGGTAATTTCGCACGACCGCTGGTTCCTGGACCGGATCGCCACCCATATCCTGGCCTTTGAGGGGAATTCAAAGGTGGTCTGGTTCGAAGGGAACTATTCGGAGTACGAAGAAGACCGCCACAAACGCCTGGGGGCGGAGGCGGACCGTCCCCACCGGATCACGTATCGCAAGCTGACCCGTTAAACGGCGGGTTGCGAAGCAAGGGGTACACATGAACTACACGACCTATTACAGCCGCGGTCAAAAGGTATTCCTGATCAATATCACCCCAGGTCGGGATGACTCGATTTTTGAGGCATTTTCGGCAACGATTGTGACCTGTGACAACCACCACTTTGAGTTGCGCCCCCGCTACACACTGCACCATGGCGCTGAAAATCCGCTCAAAAAGGGGATGCAGTTCAAGGTTACCGCTGAAAGTTTTGGTTCCGGGGTACAGTTCAGTGCAGAAGTCAGCACGGTGAGCAACACCGGTTTCTCACTCAAACCGACCGGCCCTATCGAGATGTACCAACGCAGCCAGGTGCCGCGGCTGGATATGATCGTGGGATTCCGCTCCTTCACCCGCAGTGCGCCACTGGTTGTCTTTCAGGAGGAATGGCAACGACTGCAGGAAGGTCTGACCTCCAGTAAGGCCGCCATGTTGGAGCTGATACCAAACCAGATCAACCTGGGTGTTGGCGGCCTTCGTTCAGTATCGGAGCAGACGGGACGACACCATGACCTGTCCGTTGTCTTTATCGAGCTTGTGGTTGGTGAACCACCGGTTTGTGCCGTTGCGGAGCAGCTCTGGCGCAGGGTACTGCCAGACGAGGAAGGTGTTGCCATTGGACACCGCTTCGTACTAATCCGCAAGGACGATCAACGACGTATCCAACGTCATATCGAGCAGCTTCTTAAACAGCAGGGCCGTAAGCTAAAAAAGCAAAAAAACAACTGGGAGCTGCTGGACCGCATGTTTTGCACCAGTACCCTCTAACGAGCCACCCTCTGAGTGTCAGGATATGCATTACGAACGCTATTTCAGCCATGGGCAAAAGGTCTGCCTGATCAACATCTCGCAGAGCAGGGACGAGTCAGTCTACCAATCACTCTCCGGCACGGTGATCAGCAGCAAGGGCGGTCATATCACTGTAAAGGCCCCCTACCGGCTGTTTTCAGACCGATTCGCCCCGTTTGAAGCGGGGATGCAGTTCAAGCTATCCACCGAGTCGTTCGGTGTCGGTGTCCAGTTGCGCGCGGAACTGACCTCCCTCCCAGCTCAGGAACTCATTGAATTGACACCGGTTGGCGAGATGGAGATCTATCAACGGCGCAAAATGCCCCGTGCTGACGTCACCCTCCCCTTTTTACCTGTGCTTCAAAAATCGTCCCTGGCGGCATTCAAGCGCGAATGGCGCCGCGTGGTGAACGACCTTCATCAGCCGACGCCCCCCAGCCTGAAACTCCATGAAACCGCTCTCAATATCAGCGCCGGCGGCATCCGTTTTGATCTGAACAGCACCCCAACCCCCCTGGCCATGGTGGTTGTGGATCTGCAGGATGGGGCCCCGCCGGTCTGCGCCGTCACCGAGCTGGTCTGGCAGAAAATACGTCAGGATGACGGGCTGTTTATCTGCGGGCATCGTTTTTTGGAAATTCTTAAAGAGGATCAGGAACGTCTCGCACGGTTCAGCAATAAGCACGGTACGGACGGCGGCGGGAGAATCAAGGACAACTGGGACCTGCAAGACAAGATGATGGCTCACTCCGACCGGTGAGCAGAAAACCTGCGGCAGCGGTTCAAGAGCCGCTGGAGCGGTAATGATCTTCCATCAAGGCCCGGAACTGCTGTTTAAGCTCAGGGTCCTCCACCACACTGCACTGTTGTTCAATCCAGACCTGCGTCTGCTGGCGTAACCGACGCGGGGTAGGCCTCTCGGCCTGGACCGTTTCACCCTCTGCATCCGATACACGCCCGGATCTCAGCACAATCTCCCGCACCCGCTGCTCACCAAGACAACTGTTCAGTCTGGCCACCAAATCGACCTTCATAAAGGAGAGCTGCTGCATCCAGGGAGCGCTGCCAACCGCCACCGTCAAGACACCACCACCAAACCGCAACGGCCGTGCGCGGCGGGCGATGTCTGTTCCCACCGCCTGTTCCCAATACTGCCAGATGGCCAGATCTTTGAGGCGCTCCCCGAGGTTAGTGCCCTCGAAGCTGTTGCGCAACAGATTGCTTAACGCCTCAGGGCGCCCTTTTGGTCGTCTTCCTGCCACGTCCGCCCCTCCGCTTGTACCATCCTCCCACAACCTGTCCGGCAACGGCACTACCCAGCGTCAGCGGTATCACACGCAGACTGAAACCGGCCGCGATCCGCATGAGCACCACCAACGGAATTGGCAGGTGAATCATGAGAAACCACCCGAAGGAATATTTCCGAAACGACTCTCGCCAGTAACCGCAGGGAATGCTTACCGAAAATGCCAGCACCAACAGGCCTGCCAAACGAAATGAGTCTTGCATGAGATGCCCCTTTTGGGGCATAGTATGAAACCGGACTGAAATTGTCAATTATCTGCAGATATCCTTAAAGGAAGGTGAGATGTCAGACCACTACCTGGTGAAGGACGGCCATTGTCTGGCGGTTTTCAACTCAACCCACCGGGTGCTCAAGGCCGAAGGCCTGTTAAAAGGCATCGGCATTGAAATCCTACTGATTCCGGCCCCTCGGGCCTTGCAGACCGATTGCGGCCTGGCGCTACGCTTCGACCAAAAACAGGTGCATGCCATTATGGCGCTTCTGAAAAATCACGATCTGCTGCCCACCTATGTCAGCTGTCTGCACAATGGGCAGTATATCCCCTGCGAGGACTCTGCCGATGCTCACCATTGACTGCCGTGGACAAGCCTGCCCAGCTCCGGTGATCGCCACCAAACGGGCTTTGGAAACATCGCCTTCGGGTGTCTGTGTCCTCCTTGATGACGGTGCCCCCCGTGAAAATGTGACCCGCTTTGCCCAAACCAGAGGGCTGACCGTTACCGAAACAACGGATGGTCAGGGTTGGACCCTGCAGATCAGTGGGGCCAACAAGGCTGCTGTTCAGAAACCAGCTTCCGATAACGCCGCTGTTCCGGGTGAACGAATACTGCTCGTTACCAGCGACCGCCTGGGAGATGGCGACAACGAGTTAGGGCGCCTGTTGATGCGCAATTTTTTGCACACGCTGCTCGAAACGGCACAACGCCCCGACCGCATCCTGTTCTTGAACAGCGGAGTACTGTTGACCGTCCAAGGCGCAGATACCGTCGAGGCACTGACCGCCTTGGCAGCACAAGGAGTCGATCTGGCCTCCTGCGGAGTCTGTCTCGATTTTTACCAGAAAAAAGATCAACTGGCCGTTGGCAGGGTTACCAACATGTTCAGCACTGCCGAGCAGTTGCTGGATGCAGGCTCGGTCATCAGGCTGTAACAAAAACAAATACTTCTTGACAGCCCCGCGACTGTTCCCTATAGTAACTTTCTTTTAAAATGCCTAGATTGCGTCAGTAAATATACTATCAACCTATGTTCGAAACCCTCTCGGATAAGCTGGAATCGGTCTTTAAAAAACTTCGCGGTCAGGGGGTCATGACCGAGGACAACATCAAGGAAGCCCTGCGCGAGGTGCGCCTGGCACTCCTTGAGGCTGACGTCAACTTCAAGGTTGTCAAGGAGTTTGTCGAAGCGGTGCGGATCAAGGCGGTCGGCACCGAGGTTTTGCAGAGTCTTTCCCCGGGACAACAGGTTATCAGGATCGTCCACGACGAACTGATAACCCTCATGGGTGGACACGGCAGCAACGATCTCGACCTGGCGGCCAAACCGCCGGTAGCGTTGATGATGGTTGGCCTGCAGGGCGCCGGCAAGACCACCTCCTGCGGCAAACTGGGCAACTGGCTGCGTAAACAGAAGCGTCGTCCCCTGCTGGTACCGGCCGACGTCTACCGGCCGGCGGCCATCGAACAGCTCAAGACCGTGGGGCGGCAGCTCTCCCTTGAAGTCTATGACAGCTCGGCTGACCAGGACCCGGTGGCCATCTGTACGGCCGCCATGCAGTACGCCGAACTGAACGGTTACGATACGGTCATCCTGGATACCGCCGGTCGCCACCAGATTGACGACTTCCTGATGGGCGAACTGGAGCGGATCAAGGCGACGGTGCAGCCCCGCGAGATCCTGTTCGTGGCCGATGCCATGACCGGCCAGGAAGCGGTGAACGTGGCCAGCGGTTTCAATGAGCGACTGGGGTTGACCGGCGCCATACTGAGCAAGCTGGACGGCGATGCCAAGGGCGGTGCGGCGCTTTCCATCAAAGCGGTCACTGGCACGCCGGTCAAGTTTGTGGGGCTCGGTGAAAAGCTGGATGCCTTGGAGGTGTTCCACCCCGATCGTCTGGTGTCACGCATCCTCGGCATGGGTGACGTGCTGACCCTGGTGGAAAAGGCCCAATCAGCTTTTGATAGCAATGAGGCGGAACAACTCCGCCATAAGCTGAAAAAAAACCAGTTTGACCTGGAAGATTTTCTCAACCAGATGCAACAGCTGAAAAAGCTGGGGTCGCTGGAGTCCATCATGGGGATGATCCCCGGTATGGGCAAGATGATGAAGCAGATGCAGGGTGCCCAGCCGAGCGAAAAAGAGATCAAGCGGATCGAGGCGATCATCCGCTCCATGACGCCGGCCGAACGGGCAGACCACGGCATCATCAACGGCAGCCGACGCCTGCGGATCGCCAAAGGCAGCGGCACTACCGTACAGGAGATCAATCTGCTGCTGAAGCGTTTCACTGAGGCGCAGAAGATGATGAAGCAGCTTCAGAAGCTGGGGCCCAAGAACCTGATGAAGGGGCTGGGCGGACTGCCCGGCATGGGCAGCATCGGCAAAGGGATGTTCCCCTTCGGCCGTTGATTGTATTTTTCGGACAACCCGTTACTCTAACAACACTACGCGAGACACACACGCAGGAGGAAACAGATGGCAACCAAGATCAGACTGCAGCGCGGCGGCGCCAAGAAACGCCCCTTTTATCAGGTAGTAATCGCAGACGAACGCTCACGCCGCGACGGTCGTTTCATTGAAAACCTCGGCTACTATGACCCCACCAAAAACCCAGCTGTCTGCAAGCTGAACGTGGAAAAGGTCGTGGCCTGGCTCGACAAGGGTGCTCAGCCCACCGATACCATGCGCCAGATACTGAAGAATCAAGGCATCCTGGAACAGGCTGCCAAGGCTGCATAACGTAGGTTTAGCTTCTTCTGTACGGCGTTCCAATCCGGCCAGACCGGTTACCCTAACCCACAGAGGTACGCCAGATGAAGGTTCTCGTTGAAACTATCGCGCAGGCCCTTGTTGACGATCCATCCAAAGTGACCACCACTGAAGAGATGGAGGATGACACCCTGGTGATCAAGCTGTCCGTGGCCAAAGAGGATATGGGACGGATCATCGGCAAGGAGGGGCGGACCGCCAAGGCCATCCGCACCCTGTTGAATGCCGTGGCGACCAGGGACAACAAGAAGGCGATCCTCAAGATCATCGAGTGATGTCTACGGGTTACAACGACCTGATTGCCGTTGGCCGGATAACCGGCACCCACGGTATCAGGGGCCAGCTACGCATGCAGTCTTATTCCGGCAATCTGGAAAGCCTGAAGGCCGTTCGTCAGATACTGCTGCGACAACCTGACGGTGGTACCCTGCACGAATACGACCTGCAACAGGCTACACGGCATGGCGGCGCCGTTTTGCTAACCCTGACGGGTTTCGACAACATCAACCAGGTTATGGGGTTGGTAGGTAACGAGCTCTGCCTTCGGCGCGATCAACTACCGCCACCAGAAGCGGATGAATACTACTGGCATGACCTGCTGGGGCTTACGGTCGTCACCGACTTGGGCGTAACACTGGGCAGTATCACGGACATCCTGGAAACAGGCGCCAATGATATCTATGTGGTCGCCGGAAAAGACCATGAATATCTGATTCCAGCCGTGGCCAGCGTGATTGCCAAGATTGACCTGACCGCACGGACCATGACGGTCACTCCTCTGGAGGGGCTGCTGGAACTATGAAGGTTGATATTCTGACCCTCTTTCCCGAGATGTTCCGGGGGCCCTTTGACGAAAGCATTATCCGCAGGGCCCAGGATAAGGGTCTCGTTCAGATCGGGCTGCACCAGATCAGGGATCACGCTGCCGATAGGCACCATACCGTCGATGATACCCCTTACGGAGGCGGCGCCGGCATGGTGATGAAACCAGAACCGCTGGCGGCCTGCATTGAAACGGCACGTCAACATAATCCGCACGCCACGGTGCTTTTGACCTCCCCCAAGGGCGTGCCGCTGAGTCACCGGTTAGCGGTTGACCTAGCTGCCCGGCCGGGGCTCATCATCGTCTGCGGCCGGTATGAAGGGATTGACGAACGGGTGCGTGAGCTGTTCGTCGACCAAGAGATATCCATCGGTGATTATGTGCTCTCCGGTGGCGAATTGGCGGCCATGGTAGTCGTCGACGCGGTGACCCGGCTTGTTCCCGGTGTGTTAGGGTCAGAGGAGTCAGCAGCCAATGACTCCTTCAGCGATGGTCTGCTGGAGTACCCGCAGTATACGAGGCCACCGGTATTTCGTAACCATGCCGTACCTGAGGTGCTGTTGTCCGGAAACCATGCGCTGATCGCGCAATGGCGACGACAACAGGCGTTGCAACGCACCCGCAGGCAACGCCCGGACCTGCTGGAAACGGCGCCGCTCACCGAGCAGGATCGACGTTTTCTGGCACAGTCGCACCCATGATCTCTGACAACAACGCAGTCCGCAACTTGGCCCTGGCCCTGGTACACCACCCGATCTACAACAAGCATCGCGAGGTAGTGACCACGGCAGTCACCAATCTGGACATTCATGATATCGCTCGGGCAGCCCGTACCTTCGGTCTCAGCCGTTACTACCTGGTGACGCCGTCACGTGAGCAACAGGCGATGATCACACGGATCGTGGGACACTGGCAAGAGGGATGGGGCGCCAGCTACAATCCCGACCGCCGTGAGGCGCTCAGCATTGTCCGGGTTGTCGCTACACTGGCTGACGCGTGTAACGACCTTCAGCAGAACTTTGACACACCGGTCGTCACCGTGGCCACTGGCGCCCGCCAACGGGATGGTGCCATCACTTTTACAGAACTGCGGCGCAGGCTCCAACAACCGGAATCGCCCCACCTGCTGGCCATGGGAACAGGATGGGGACTGACCGATGAGGTATTTGAACACGCCAGCCTTACCTTGGAGCCGATCCAAGGGACGGGAGCCTACAACCACCTGTCGGTCCGCTCGGCAACCGCTATCATGCTTGACCGATTACTTATTGGACGCTAAGTCGTAAAAATTTACAGACAACGGATGCAGATCACATACACCAACCGCGCAGCATGGTTCCAGTAAGGAGGAACAGTACTAATGAACACCATCGATATTCTTGAATTCGAACAAATGAAAAAGAACGTGCCGGTCTTCAAGGTAGGGGACACCGTCAAGGTACATGTCAAGATTGTGGAGGGCGACAAGCAGCGTATCCAGGCCTACCAGGGCGTGGTGATCGCGCGCCAGAACGGCGGCATCCGCGAGTCCTTCACGGTCCGCAAGATATCCAACAACATCGGCGTCGAGCGGGTCTTCCCGATCCACTCCCCCTCCATCGAGCAGATCGAGGTCGTGACCCGCGGCCATGTACGCCGCGCCAAACTGTACTACCTGCGCAAACTGCGGGGCAAGGCCGCTCGTATCCGTGAGCGCAAGTACGTCGCCGCAGCCAAAGCCTAACCGTCCACAACGCATCACCTCATGTCCCAAAGCCCTGTCATACGATGGGGCTTTGGGACATACCTACTACAAACGATGCAACCGTCCCTTTTCCCCCCACCGCCCGCAGACCTGTACCGTTTTGAACGGCACGCCGTCAAGGCTGGGTATCGACTCATCGCTGGCATTGACGAGGCCGGCCGTGGCCCGTTGGCCGGCCCGGTGGTGGCCGCGGCGGTCATTTTGCACCCCGACCGTCCAATCAAGGGTGTCAATGACTCCAAAAAACTGTCCGAACGTCAACGCGAACGCCTCTTCGATCTGATCAATACCGATGCTCTGGCCATCGGTATCGGTAGCGCACTGCCAGACCTCATTGACCGGATCAACATCCTACAGGCCACCCGTCTAGCCATGCTGGAGGCCGTTCACAAGCTCTCCCCCAGCCCAGACGCATTACTGATCGACGGTATCACCCCCATCGACTCGCCCCTGCACCAGGAGCTCATCAAACAGGGCGACAGCCGAAGTGCCTCCATTGCCGCCGCCTCGATCATTGCCAAGGTGACCCGTGACCGGCTGATGCTGGCATACGATAACGAGTACCCCCAGTACGGCTTTGCGCGCCACAAGGGGTATGGCAGCGTGGCCCATCTAACGGCCCTGCGTCAGTATGGGCCGTGCCCAATCCACCGTGCCAGCTTTGGCGGCGTACGAGAGTTGCTCATCGCCTCCCCCACCGCCTAGTCACTGTTTGCAATTTGCAGCAAAGCCTGTTACATACAGGCCCATGGTACCGTTACGCACCGATGGCACAACCAACCAAGTAGGCGTCCTGCCTGCCCTGCTCCGCCAAGAAGGCATTCTGACCGAAGATCAGCTGGCCTACGCGGTTCGGGTCCATCGGAAACTGACTACGCCTCAGACCATGCTGGATACGCTGCTGGAACTCGACCTGATCTCCCAGGAGCAACTTCAGACCACCCTTAGAAAGCACCAACTGGATATACGACTCGGGGACCTGCTCGTAGAGCTGGGCTACCTGCGCAGTAGCGACCTTGAGCAGGCGCTGGCGCTTCAAAAGGAGTCGCAGGGTCAGAAACGACTCGGCGAGATACTGGTCGACAACTGCTTTATCGAAGAGCGGAAGTTACTTGAAACCCTCTCCTACCAGCTCGGTTTCCCCCTGATAAACCCCGATTTTGTCAGGATCGACAAGACGCTCCAGGCCCACCTCCCGCTGACGGTCTGCAAACAGATCAATGTCCTGCCGCTTTACCGGGTAGGCGAGCAGGTCATGGTTACCTTTGCCGACCCGCTTGATCAGCGGGCCCGCGAGATTGTGCGAGCCCACCTGCCGAACTATCTCCTGGCGATCTGCTCAAAAAGCTCGCTCCACGAGGCATTAACGGCACTTGAACATGCCGGCAGGACCGTGGCCACTGACGATACCACCATCATCGGCATGATTAACCTGTTGTTTGAAGAAGCGATCGAGGAGGGGGCCAGCGATATCCATATCGAACCACTCAAGGACCGCTTGCGCGTCCGCCTGCGACGCGATGGGGTCATGGGGCTGCACAAGGAGTTTCCCAAGGATATCACCCCCCAGCTCATCACCCGCATCAAGGTCATGGCCCAGGCGGATATTGCGGAAAAACGCCGCCACCAGGATGGCAGAATCCTGTTCACCAGCAACCGACACGGTATCAACCTGGATATGCGGGTCTCTTTCTTTATCACCATCTATGGGGAAAAGGTGGTGCTGCGGCTTTTGAACAACAAAGGGACCCTGCTTGATATCAAGGAAATCGGCATGACGCCGAGGATGCTGGAACATTTCATCTACGACGCCCTTGAGGTCCCTACCGGTGTCATGATCGTCACCGGCCCAACCGGCTCCGGCAAGACCACAACCCTGTACAGCTGCGTCAACTACCTAAACAACAGCAGCACCAGCATCATCACCGCCGAAGATCCGGTAGAATACGTCATTGAAGGTGTCGGCCAATGTTCGATCAACCCCAAGATCGGGGTCACCTTTGAGGAGACCCTGCGGCATATCGTCCGCCAGGACCCCGACGTGATCGTGCTGGGAGAGATTCGTGATCAATTCTCGGCCGAAACGGCTATCCAGGCGGCACTCACCGGGCACAAGGTGCTGACCACCTTTCATACTGAGGATTCCATCGGCGGTCTGATCCGGCTGATGAATATGCAGATCGAGGCCTTTCTCATCTCCTCCACGGTGGTCTGTATTGTGGCCCAACGACTCCTGCGCAGGGTTTGCCCCGAATGCGCCGAACCGTATACCCCTACCCCGCTGGACCTCACCCGTCTTGGGCTCTCCTCCAGCGATCTGGCCGGCGCCGAATTCAAACTGGGCCGTGGCTGTAAAAGCTGCCGTTTCAGCGGCTATCGCGGGCGGGTAGCCATCTTTGAGCTTCTGGTCATGAACGAAATGGTAAAAAATGCCATCCTGGCACACAAGAGCTCCTACGAGATCCGCAAAATCAGTGTCGAGACCTCGGGCATGGTCACCCTGATGGAGGACGGCATTGTCAAGGGGGCCCGCGGGATGGTTTCCCTGCAGGAAATTATCACGGATCTGCCGCGGCTGGGAAAACCCCGCCCGCTCCATGAGTTGAAACGAATTCTGGGAGTCATGCGATGAATCAGGAAAAACCTCTGCTGCAGATGATCCAGGAACGCCTGAACAGCGGCATGCAGGACCTGCCGGTCTTCCACAGCGTGGCGATCAAGCTGCAGCAACTGCTCGGCAGGCCGTCTTTCGAGATTACCGATGTTGTCGAACTGATCGGCGAAGATCAGTCCCTTTCGGGCAGGGTGTTGAAAGTAGCCAACTCATCCTACTATGCCGGCCTGACCAAGATCGCCACGATTAAAGATGCCATAACCAGGCTAGGGGCCCAAGAGATTGCCAACATGGCCATGTTGGCCTCGCAGTTTGAATACTACCACTCCAGTAACAAGACCCTGAACAGCATGATGCAGACCCTGTGGAACCACGCCTTGGCCTGCGCCGTAGGCGCCAAGTGGATTGCCTGTAAGAGCGGTTACCAGGGCCTGGCAGCCGAGGCATTCATGGGGGGTTTGCTCCACGATATCGGCAAGTTGGCCCTTTTAAAGGCACTCGACGACATCCTGAAGAACAAAGAGAGTGCCACCCACCTCTCGGCCCAGTTGCTCCATGAGATTATGGCGGCCATGCATGAAGAGGTCGGTTACCAACTGATGAAGGGATGGAATCTGCCCGATTTTTATTGCGATATTGCCGGCAACCACCATAAGCCCGACTTTGACCAGTCCAACATCCTGCTGATTGCCGTACGCCTCGCGGACCTGACCTGTAAAAAACTCGGCCGCAGTGCTGAAGTGGCTGATCCCTCCCTCACCATCTTCTCCACACCGGAGGCCCAGCTTCTGGGGCTCAAGGAGATAGCCGTCGCCGAGCTGGAGATCATCATCGAGGATGCCGAGGGCATTACGATGAATTGAGGAGGCTTATTACTTCTTCAGCCCCTTCTTGAGAAACTGGTACACCCCCTGGTTATGCTCTGCCAGCGTGCGGGAAAACTGGTGCGTACCGTCTTTGCGGGCCACAAAATAGAAATAGTCCGTGTGGGCCGGCTGCAGAACCGCCTTGATCGCATCCACCCCCGGGTTGCCGATGGGACCGGGGGGAATTCCCCGTATCCGGTAGGTGTTGTACGGTGACTGCCGCTGCACATCCTGTTTGGTAACCGTCCCGCCAAAGGCCCGTACCCCGTAAATGGCCGTCGGATCGCTCTGCAACGGCATGCCGATCTTCAGGCGATTGCGGAACACCGAGGCGATCAACGGTTTCTCTTGAGGCCTGACCGCTTCCTTTTCCACCATAGATGCCAGCGTCACCACCTGTTTAGGGGTAAGCCCGGCTTCTGCCGACGCCTGTTCCAATCCTCTGTTCCGTCGACGAAACTCCCGCAGCATCTCTGTCAGCAGACCTCGTTCGTCCATATGAAACCCGACCAGGTAGGTCCCCGGAAAGAGATACCCCTCAACCGTTTTGGCGGGTATGCCAAATTCAGCCAACAACCGCTTATCGCGACAGGCACTGAGGAATACCTCACGACTGAACAACCCCTGCCGTGCAGCCAACTCGGCCAACTGATAGATGGAGTACCCCTCAGGCACCGCAAATTTGCAGGCGTCAACCTCGCCACTGGCCAGCTTCTTCAGTATGTCGCCAGGCTTCATGGCATCAGACAGGCGGTAATCGCCGGGCTGCACCCGCGTGTCAAGCCCCCGCAGCCGCCCCAAAATTCGCAGATACAACGAACTGCGCACCACCTGCTGACGCTCAAGTCTCTGGGCCGTCTGGGCGAAACTGTCACCTTTGCGGACCGTTAAACCGTAGACATGCCGTCCCTCCCCGGCGGGGCGGGACACCACAAAAAACCAGACGCAGACAAACACCAGCAGCAGACAGAACAACAGATACCGGTAGCGACGTATCACCGATCGAAAGGATGATTTCTTGTATGACATGGCACGGATTGTACGGGCTTTGCAGCGCACGTCAAGAACAACCTGACGAGATCGGCTTGACACCGCTTCATACGGCTGTTAGATAAAAAGATTGAACCATGCCATCCGTTTCTCACGAGGTGCTTATCCATGGAACGCTTCAAAACCCTGCAGGACGTAATCACCTTCGCCATTGACAAGGAAGAGGCGGCCTACCAGCTTTACAGCGCAACCGCCAAACAGGTGCAATCCCCCGCCGCTCGCAAGATGCTCGAAGATATGGCACGTCAGGAGCTGGGGCACAAACGGATGATGGAAGCGATGACCCAAGAAAAGCTCGTGCAGCACGACCTTACGGCAGTCCCTGACCTGAAGATCGGTGACTATCTGCAGGACGTCGAGGTAAAAGTGGGGATGAGTTTCCGTGATGTGCTGGTGTTTGCCATGAAAAGCGAAGAGCTGGCCTACCAACTCTACACAGCAGCCGGGGCGTTGGCCGACGCCCCCGAGGTGCGGGATGCCCTGCGCCTGATGGCCAACGAAGAAAAGAAGCACAAGTACCAGCTCGAGACGATGTACGATGACAAGATTCTGGCAGAAATGTAAACTTCCCGGCCCAAACGCTGCTGTCCGGCGGCATTTGGCATCCCGGCCACGGGACGTACCAACCATGCCCTACCCTGAAACGATCAACCTGCCCTTCAACCGCTCGGCGCTTCCGGATGATTTTGCCGTGCTGCCGACCCCACAGTCGCCAGACGATGATCAGCCAGCCCACTGGATAGTACTCCAGGGCGGCAACCTGGTACTGCAGGAAAGCCAGGGGGACCTGCTGCTCCCCTTGGGCAGGCTGCCCAACGGATTGACGTTGAAGACTCCCCCGTTGGTATTTGCCAGCTGGCAGAAACGGCAGGTGCGGGTAGCAGAACTGCCCTCCCTGAGCGTCCTTCCCCCTGGACTTAGTGCCGAACCGTTCAACGCCTTCCGCGAACGGATACCCGCCGATCTGGTGACAATAGCCGGCATCGGCAAGCAGTTGCTCCATTGGCAAAAAATGAGCAGGTTTTGTTCACGTTGCGGTGGCCAGCCGCTCCAACTGCCTGACAGCTGGGGGAAACGGTGCCCCGACTGTGCCACTGAACATTTCCCCCATATCCATCCGTGCGCCATTGTACTGATCAGACGTGATGACCAGCTGCTGTTGATCCGCAAGCCAGAATGGGCGCAAGGCCGCTACAGCCTGGTGGCAGGCTTTTTAGATGTGGGGGAATCGCTGGAAGAATGCGCCATCCGCGAGGCAAAAGAGGAGACCGGCGTGGATATCAAAAACGTGCGCTACATCACCAGCCAGTGCTGGCCGTTCCCCTCCCAGCTCATGGCCGGCTTTGTGGCCGATTACGCTGGCGGGGAGATCCGCCCCGATGACAACGAGATAGAAGACGCCCGCTGGTTCACCATCGGCTCACTGCCAGACCTACCAGCTCGGCGCAGCATTGCGCGTTTCTTGATCGATACCTATGGCACCCTGGCCAACTGACATTGGCATAAGACCTTCTTAAGGAGTAGCGGACACGACCGTATGGCGCCACGTCACCTCACCATAAGAACCAAACTGCTTGTATCGATTATACCGGCAGTATCGGTTCTGGCAGCGATCACGGTTATGTTGTTAACCACCTACTTCAAGGCCTCCACCAAGGCCGCCGTCGAGAAGCAGCAATACACACTGGCCACACTGATGGCAAGCAAACTGGACGACCAGCTTGATCTTTACCGCAAAGCAATCGTCTCACTTGCCCAGAACATCCCCAAATCGATCCTAAACAACCCAGCCGCCTTGGAACACTACCTGGATGCGGACCCTGACCTGCTGCAAATCTTTGACAACAACGTTGCCGTGTTTACCCCCAAAGGGATATTGCTCGCAGAAACCGGCTGCCGCCCCAGCCGTACCGGCCTTGACCTGTCCTACCGCGACTACATTATCAAAACCCGTAAGAACTGGCAGCCGGCCATCTCCTCACCTTTTCGGATACAGTTGCCCGGATCGCCGCCCGTGGTGATGTTCACCGCTCCGATACGGGACGAAAAGGGTGTCCCGCTAGCCATTGTAGGTGGCAGCATCAGCCTGCTGCATCCCAACCTACTCGGGAAACTGGCAACCACAAAGATTGGAGAAAACGGGTATTTCTATCTGGCAGACACCGATCGGACCTTGATTATGCACCCCGATCAAAACCGCATCCTGAAGACTACCGCAAAACCGGGGGTGAACCGCCTTTTCGATAAGGCCATGAAAGGCTTTGAAGGCGCCGGTGAGACCGTAAACTCCTATGGTATTACCATGCTCGTCGCATATAAACGACTGGCCACGACCAACTGGATTCTTGCCGCCCAGCTCCCGATCAGTGAGGCCTACGCGCCGGTGGTGATGGCGGAAGAGGTCGGCTGGGGAATCGCCCTGTTTGCCCTGTTTCTCCTGGGAATGCTCATAACCGTGGCCTCCTCGCGCCTACTGGCCCCCCTGCAGAACCTCACCACCCAGATAGCGCAGATTAACGTCGCAGAAAAGACCGAACTGCTCCCGCTCACCGGTAACGATGAGATCAGTAAGTTGAGTACCAGTTTCAACAGCCTGCTGATGCAACTCAAAGCCCGGGAGCGGGATCTGCAAAACAGCCGCGAGCTGTATCAATTTATCTCCGATTTCTCAACTGACTGGATCTTCTGGCGGGTACCCAGCGGCGAGATGCTCTACATATCGCCAGCTGCCGAGAGGATATCTGGATACCGGGTGGATGAATTGCTCGCCGACGCCACCCTCATCAGCGCCATGATCCATCCGGATGACCGCCCTATCTGGGATCAGCATGTCTGTCATGTTGACCAGACAACCGCCCCCCAAGCCATTGAATTCAGAATCATAACCAAACAGGGACACATTCGCTGGCTGCGCCACAGCTGCATGCCGATACTTGATGCCGACGGCACCTTGATCGGCATACGGGGAAGCAATGACGATATAACCGAACGCACCGAGACCCTGCTCACCCTGCAGGAGAGCGAAGCACGCTTCCGGCTGATCGCCAATGCCGCCCACGATGCGATTGTGATGGTCGACCAAGAGCAGACAATCACGCTTTGGAACCCTTCAGCAGAGCGTCTGTTCGGCATGCCCGCAGAAAAGGCCCAGATCGG
>JAJXUW010000056.1 GCA_021782545.1 Deltaproteobacteria bacterium
GCGTTCGTTCTGAGCCAGGATCAAACTCTCCAGTTTGATATTCCTGTATCATCTAAAACACTAACTCAAATCAATTACGGTTACTGCCCGCAATCATCTTACTGCTATCTGGTTGTCAAAGACCAAAAGATCGTTACCGCAGAAAATGGAATCTAGCAAAACAACTTCACGCTGTCAACCATTTATTTCAAGGCATCTGCTTCATGCCAAAAGAGCCGTTGCTGCGCTGAGACAAACTTTATACACACATCGCCCCATCGCCGTCAACTAAAATTGCATTAAAAAATCTCGTAAAAATCACCTGTCCCTAATTTATGGATTTTCATAAGGTTTGTCGAACCACGAGCCTCTATCGGGGTCCCCATGATAATCACCACGATATCCCCTTTGTGAAATCCACCTGCCAGCAGTTCTTGTTCGGCCACGCTTATCTGCTGATCCATATGTTCCATAATTTCTATCGATTTGGTCTGCACTCCCCAATAAAGAGAAAGCTTACGCCTAATTCGCTCCGTATTGGTGAAGGCAATAATCGGAATAGACGGACGAAAGCGCGAAATCAACGCAGCGGTACTGCCGGACTGAGTAAATACAGCAATCGCCTTTGCCTTTAAACTGGCAGAGACACGGCAAGCTGCCTCTCCAACCGCCTGCGCTATGCTGGGCGTCGTTATCATTGGCGTATCGCCATGGCTACCAAAACCGGCCTGTTCAACATCCCTGGCGATACGCACCATAGTCTCCACCGCTTCGACCGGATGGGCACCAGAGGCAGTCTCGCCAGACAGCATGATCGCATCAGTGCCATCAATAATGGCATTAGCCACATCTGATGTTTCAGCCCGTGTGGGGCGAGGATTGACTATCATTGATTCCAGCATTTGCGTCGCCGTGATGACCGGTTTTCCAGCCTCATTGCAGGCTTGGATGATCTTCTTCTGGATCAGAGGCACCTTCTCGGCCTGCATCTCAACGCCAAGATCTCCACGAGCCACCATCACGGCGTCGACCACCTTGAGGATTTTACTGAAACAATGCAACGCCTCCGGCTTCTCGATCTTGGCAACCACCGGCAAATGCTTGCCGGCCCGATAAATGATCCTTTTGATCTCCTCTACATCCTCGGCAGTTCGTACAAAGGAAAGGGCAACATAATCTATGTCCGACGCAAGACAAAAACGGAGATCTTGCAGGTCCTTTTCGGTAAGTGACGGTGCCGACACCTTAACGCCGGGCAGATTGATCCCCTTATTACTTTTGAGCAGCCCTCCATTTACCACCTGACACCGTACCTGCCGTTCCTCAACCCCAAGCACTTTCAGTTCCATCAAACCATCGTCCAGCAGAATTCGGGAACCGGTCACCACGTCCTGCGGTAATGCCTGATAGACGGTTGGTATAACGCCATCTGCCCCCAGGCAGTCTACGGTTGTGATGATAACTTCTTCACCTCGCGTCAACGGCATCCCGTCGCCGACCATTTTCCCTGTGCGAATTTTGGGGCCCTGCAGGTCGGCCAGGATCGCCACCTGTTTCCCATGGCGCTGTGATGCTGAGCGAATATGCGTAATCAGTTGCGTTTTTTGGGCATGATCCCCATGTGAAAAATTAAGCCTAAAGAGATCCACGCCAGCCAGAAGCAACCTTCCTATGATTTCAGGAGTGGAGCTGGCCGGACCCAGTGTGGCAACTATCTTTGTTTTTCTCTTTTCTCTCTGCATGCTAGTTATTCCCCACGGTTTGATCGAGCCCCAATTTTATAATCATAGCACTAACGACGCAAAAAGCGGGGTTGATTGGCCCCCGCTTTTTGCAACCATCAACGACTAGACATCAGATACTACCCTTTGAGGTGTTCCCGGCCAAAGGGTGACATCTGCCGCAGCCGGGCAATGATCGGCGGCATAGCCTTGATGACCTCTTCGATCTCGGCATCAGTAGTATAGCGCGACAGGGAAAAACGGATCGATCCATGGGCGCAGGTAAACGGTACCCCCATGGCACGCAGCACGTGGGACGGCTCCAGTGAACCTGACGTGCAGGCACTCCCCGATGAGGCGCAAATGCCCAGTTCTGACAACAGCAACAGGATCGCCTCACCTTCGACAAACTCAAAGGCAACCGAAGTGGTGTTGGGCAGCCGTTCGGCACCGTCGCCATTGATCCGCGCATTGGGAATGGCGGCCATCAGGGCATCCTGCAAGCGATCCCGCTTGGTCTTCACGGACGTGTTTTCAGTCTGCATATTTTGGCCGGCCTGTTGGCAGGCCTTGCCTAGGGCGATGATAGCGGCGGCGTTCTCCGTACCGGCACGGCGGCTCTGTTCCTGATGACCGCCAACTAGCAGCGGCCGGAAGGGGGTGCCCCGGCGCAGGTAGAGGGCTCCGATCCCCTTGGGGGCATGCAGTTTGTGGCCGGAAAGCGAGAGCATATCGATTTTCGAGGCAGACATGGTGATCGGCACCTTGCCCACCGCCTGCACCGCATCGGTATGGAACAGGGCCCCATGGGCCTTGGCAATGGCCGCGGCTTCTTCTACCGGAAAGATAACGCCGGTTTCGTTGTTGGCCCACATGAACGAGACAATGGCGGTGTCGTCATCGATAGCCCGCTTGTACTCCTCCATATCCAGCCGGCCGGCGTTGTCCACACCGATCTCGGTGACCCGGTAGCCTTTCTGGCGCAGGTTGCGGCACTGGGTCAGTACTGCCGGGTGTTCGACACGGCTGGTAATGATATGACGCCGCTCAGGCAGCACCTCTATGGCCGAACGGATGGCAGCGTTATCGCTCTCGGTGCCACAGGCGGTAAAGATGATCTCGTCGGGAGTAGCCCCCAGCAGGTCGGCCACCCGCTTGCGGGCCTCGGTCACCTTCCCCTGTACCTGGCCGCCGAAAAAATGCATCGAACTGGGATTGCCGTACAGTTCGCAAAAATAGGGGCGCATCTCTTCAAAGACCGCCTCATCCACCTTGGTGGTGGCGTTATTATCCAGATAGATCTCTTTCACGCCGCCACCTCCTGCACCCGCAGATCATCGTGCACCAACTCGCGCAGCTTCATCTCCACGAAGCGTGCGGTATTGCCGGAAGAAGCACAACCGGCGCAGGCCTTGCGGAAGGCGATCTGAACGGTATCTCCTTCGATATCCACCAACTCCAGATCGCCACCATCAGCCAACAACATCGGTCGAATGTCGCGTTCCAGCACCTCCTGCACCAGCTGCATCTTTTTCAGGTTGGAGAGCTTGCCGGTCTTGGGGTGCGGTTGGGCGGTCTGCTGGCCCAACACCTCGGCGATCAGTTCCTTGATCTTAGGGATGCAACCGCCGCAGGCACCGCCTGCCTTGGTAAAGTGAGTCACCTGTTCGACCGTGGTCAGCTTGTTGGTCTCGATCACCTTTTTCAGGAAGGTATCGGTAATGCCGAAACATTTGCAGACCAGCGTCCCCTCGTACTCGGGGTAGGCGTGGCCGTGGTCGTGCTCGGCATCGTGTTCCGGCACTTCCAGGCCACGATATGTGCAAATCGCCACCTCAAGCGCCTCCTGCCCCATCACCGAGCAGTGCATCTTCTCTTCCGGAAGGCCCCCCAGAAATTCGGCGATATCCTGATTACTGACCGCCAGGGCCTCGTCCAGGGTCTTACCCTTGACCATCTCGGTCAGGGCCGACGAAGAGGCGATGGCGCTGGCGCAACCAAAGGTCTGAAACTTGGCGTCAACGATCTTTTCCTTGGCTTCGTCGAGCTTGAGATAGAGCTTTAGCGCGTCGCCGCAGGCCAGACTGCCCACTTCGCCGACAGCATCGGCATCCGGTATTTCCCCCACGTTCCTGGGGTTCAGGAAGTGGTCTTTTACTTTTGGCGTGTAATCCCACATAGGTACTTCCTCCAGTTGGTAGCATTCCTGCCGTTACGTGTACCCTTAAGCCCATCGTATCTGACCCAAGGCCCAAAAACTTTGTCCTGCATCAAATGTTCGCACTAAATTATCCTAGGATACATGCCCGACCCGCCGCCATGACTTCATCCAGACGACGCTCGCTGGCGGCCTCTCCGTAGAGCCGCACCACCGGTTCGGTACCGGATTTGCGAAACAGCAGCCAAGCCCCGTCTTCAAGCAGGAGCTTCACGCCGTCGATGGTCACCAGATCACGCACCCTGCTGCCAGCAATCTCCGCAGGCAAGGCAGCAATCCTGGCGTGATAGGCGGCCTCCAACTCAGGAGACAGCCTCAGGTTTTCGCGCCGGGTCACAAAACGCCCCACCTCGGCATACAGTCTTTCAAGCAATTCGCGTACCGTCTTCCCCTCGCGGGCCACCATCTCAGCCACCAGGAAACAGGCCAAGATACCATCCTTCTCCGGCACGTGTCCCTTGATGGTCAAGCCGGCACTCTCCTCGCCTCCTATCACGATCTTGTCCTGGCTGATCAGTTCGCCGATGTATTTAAAGCCAACCGGCGTCTCAAAGACTGGTACGCCATGTTTTTGTGCAACGGCGTCCACCAAATGCGAGGTGGCGACACTGCGAGCCACACCGCCGGAAAGCTTGCGTACCCGAACCAGGTAATCCAGCAGCAGCGCGATGATGTAGTTCGGTTCAATGTAGCTGCCATCGGCATCCAGAATACCAAAGCGATCGGCATCACCATCGGTGGCCAACCCCAACCGAATACCCGCATCAGACGCGACGAGTCTGATAAAATCAGGAATATGGGACTCGGACGGCTCCGGCGGCTGGCCGCCGAAGTAGGGGTCCAGATGGTCGTTGATAATGGTATAGGGGATACCGCGTCTTTTAAGCGGCTCATCCAGATAACCCCGCCCCGTACCATACAAGGGGTTCAACCCCAGCTTGCCGATACGCGTGATGGCATCAAAATCTATCTTGCGTTCAAGGTCGGTCAGATAGGCCGGCCGTGGGTCGATAACCTCCACCAGGCCGCGGGACTTCGCCTCATCAAGCGGGAGTTCACTGTAGCAGACCTCACCCAGCATCTGGTTGGCCCGCTGCTCAATATCCCTGGTGGTCTCCGGCAGGGCCGGCCCACCCCAGGCCGGAGAAAACTTGATGCCGTTATACTCGGGAGGATTATGGCTGGCGGTAAAATTGATCCCGCCGGCCGTGCCGCGCCGAATAATTTCGAATGAAATTACCGGAGTAGGCACATCACGGCCGCACAAGAAGACCTTGATCCCGGCCCCGGCCAGTACCTCAGCCGCTTCCTCGGCAAACCTCCCGCCCATGAAACGGGTGTCGCAACCGACTACCACCCCTTTTTCAGCTTCCCCCATACTGCGCAGATGATCTGCAATGGCCTGGGTTACCGTCTTTACATTGTCAAAGACAAAATCCTCGCACAGTATCCCCCGCCATCCCGAGGTACCAAAGGTGATATGGCCCATGCCCCCTCCCGCGCCAGATAATAGGACAGCTTTTATCTTTTAACACTAATACAGCGTGATGACGTCGTCAAGACAAACAGCCCCACAAACCCGCTTTACCTATTGCAATCGCCTCTTGTTTTTGGTATTGACTTTTTCTTTTCGAAATTGCTACATTTTACATCTGTCTTAGCTGAATCATATCGGAGGAGGAAGAAGTATGCAGTGTCAAACCGTGCTTGCAGGTACCGAGTGTACCTTTTGGGGTAAACAGGGATGCGTATTCCCTGAAGGTTCCTGTCAGACTGTCGTAGAAAACTGTGAGGGCTGTGAGCGGATCGTTACTGGCAGTATCGGTCAGGTCTGCAGCGCCTATCCGGCACCGGTCAAAAAATGGGCCAACGGCATCTGCAACTTCGCCACCCACGTTAAGGTAGAGATCAAGGTTGAAGACCTCAAGATCAACCCCCTCAAGGCCTCCAAGAAGGCCTCCGGTGGTGGCGGCAAGAAGAAGTAACCTGATTGTGCTAGTACAACGAAAAGGGGGCCATGCGGTCCCCTTTTTCGCATCCGGAGATCCCCATCATGGCCTTCGACATGCTCACCTGCCCGTCCTGTGGTGCCCAGATCCACCACTATCGCAATCCAATCCCGACTGAGGACATCATCATTGAAGTAGCGGGCGGCATTATCCTGATCGAACGCTCAAACCCGCCCCTTGGCTGGGCACTTCCAGGCGGCTTTGTGGATTATGGGGAGACGTTGGAACAGGCCGCAATCCGCGAGGCCCGCGAGGAGACCTCACTGGAAGTAACCGATCTGCAGCTGCTGGGCTGCTATTCCGATCCGGCCAGGGACAGCCGAATGCATACCATTACCACCGCCTTTATTGCACAGGGGGCAGGAATCCCCCAAGCCGCAGACGATGCCACCAATCTGCAGATAGTGCCACTGAACCAGTTGCCGACAACGCTCTGTTTCGATCACGCCACCATTTTGCGGGATTATCGCACCCGAAAGGCACGATAATCAACCTGAGTTACCCCAGTTCTGCTGTAACACCCTGAGCGCCTCATCTGCCGGCAACGGTTTGCTGAACAGGAACCCCTGCACCTGATCGCAGTTATTTTCCCGCAGAAACTCCATCTGTTCCTCGGTCTCCACCCCTTCGGCAATCACCTGCAGTTTAAGGCTGCTTCCCATAGCGATGATTGCAGTGGCAATGGCGGCATCGGTAGCGCTTTTTTCAACGTCACGCACGAAGCTCTTGTCAATCTTCAAGGTGTTGACCGTAAATCGCTTCAGGTGGGAAAGCGATGAATACCCGGTACCGAAGTCATCAATGGAGATATGGATGCCAAGGCCGGTTATCTCGTTCAGCACCGAGACTGCATAATCGGGATTCTGCATGATAACACTTTCCGTTATTTCAAACTCCAGACAGTCAGCAGGCATACTGGTCTCATCCAGCACCCCCCGCACCAGGTCAAGCAACCTGGTGTGCTGCAACTGATAACCGGACAGGTTCACGGCCACACGCAATCCCTGTAACCCTTGGTTGTGCCACTCCACGTTCTGACGGCAGGCCTCGCGCAGCACCCACTCGCCAAGTTCCATGATCAGCCCGTTTTCTTCTGCCAGTTGAATGAACTCGGTGGGGGCCAAAAGCCCCAGCTCAGGATGCTGCCAGCGTACCAGGGCCTCCGTGGCGATAATGCGGCCGGTGGGAAGATCCATTTTGGGTTGATAATACAGTTTAAACTCATTACGATCGAAGCCCTTACGCATCGAGTTGGCAATCGTAAAACGGCGCGATGCGTTCTGGTCCATATCATCCGCATAAAAGCGGAAGTTGTTCCTCCCCAACGCCTTGGCGTGATACATGGCGATGTCGGCCTTCTGCATCATAATCTCAACATCGGTTTCATCATCCGGATAGATGCAGATCCCGCCACTGACTGTGATGAACAGCTCATGATTGCGGACAGAGAACGGCTGCATCAACTCGTCCAGCAATTTGTCCGCCAGATGCTGTATGTCGGCAGTATCGGCGACATTGAGCAGTAAAATGACAAACTCGTCGCCACCGATGCGGGCAACGGTATCGGTCTCCCGCAGGCCTCCTTGCAAGCGCTGGGCGATCAGCCGCAACAGCTCGTCACCTACGGCATGCCCTAGGGTGTCGTTAATGATCTTGAAACGATCAAGATCCAGAAACATCAGGGCAAAACGGGACTGCATCCGGTGGGAAAAGGCCTTGGCCTGCTGCATCCGGTCGTACAGAAGAACCCGGTTGGGCAGGCCGGTCAACATGTCGTGGTGGGCGAGTTTGAGCAGCTCCAACTGCGCCAGGTTCCGTTCCGTCACGTCATGGCAGACACCCCAGACGGCCTGCTCTTGGTCGCCGTTCTGACACAGGGCCAGGCTGATCTCGAGGTCGATACGGCGGTGCCGTGAACGAGAGAAGAAGGGTAATTCAAAGTGTCTGTTATCACCACCGGTCAAAGTCTGGTCGAACTGCTGCCGTAATTTTTCCTGCCCCTCCTGATCGGTGAGGCTGAAAACCGTAACGTTGGCAAGCGTCCCGCTTCCGATACCCAAGAGATCATAACCGACCTGATTGAGATACAACAAGCTGCCGTCCAGCCTGCAACAAAAGATCAGGTCACGTGCCGAGGCGATGAACCCCAGCAAGGCATCTTCGCTTTCCTGCACCTTGTATTGGTCGTCACGTATTTTTGCCATTAAAAAGGCGCCGAAAAAGGCGATAATTGCATTCAGACCCGCCACCCAGAACCACATCAGCAGCTCAAACAGCACCGAAGGTGTTTCTTCCTCCATGAACGGCATTCTGATAGCAGGGAGGAGGTCAAACTGTTCAACGCTGAGCAGAAGGCCGTACAACACCGCGCCAACGACACCGATCCCCCACACCTCCCGTTTTTTGTCAAACAGAAAGGCCGCTTCCAGCGTTACCAGCAGATAGGCCGGCCAGAACCAACTGACCACGCCCCCGCTCCAGTGTATTGCAGCGGTTACAAAAAGCAGATCCAGCACCACCTGCAAGTAGATCAACAGACGGCAATTCCGCCAGATGGGACAGGGCAGAGAAATCAACGGATAGGCAAGGGCGAAGAACAGGGTGGTCAGCTTGAGAGAATTGCTCCACTGATCGGGATGAAATATCGGCAGATCGATCCCAGCGGGGGCCAGCACGGACTCTGCAAACAGCGAGTAGAACAACAATCCCCCCAACATCACCCAACGGACTCGCACCATGAGAGAGACCCGCACGCACTGTTCAGCCAACCGGTCTCTAAAGGTACGCCGACCTTCGCGCCCCTGGACCAGACGGGAGAGCGAATCGAACCAGGACGTTTGAGGGGAGTATTCTTGCGAAGGGGATAACGCCATGATGCACTTATACCGTCAAAAAATGGGGTGTGGCAGACTCCCCAATCAGGCCGAGGTCAGTCGCCAGACGATAAAAATGGTCAAGTCCGGACAGATGCCGCGCATCCAGTCGGTAGGTGATATGGCGCCAGTAATCGGCCAATCGGGCCGCATCGATCCATTCCGTTTCAGAGGCCCGTTCGGCAAGCTGGTCCAGCCGTTCGGGCATACGGTCACGGGCTTGATCCAACAGCGCCAACAGACGCCCCAGACGGTCCGATTTTGTGCGCACAGCGGCCTGATGTACCTGCCAGAGTGCAAAGACAAACGGCAGACCCGTCATTTCATGCCAGGCAGCCCCAAGGTCATAACAGTAGGCCGCCTGTTCCGCCATGGCTGCCTGCAAGGCGCTATCGCCGATCAGCAGCACTGCCTCTGCAGTGGCAAGCGCCTCCTGCCAGGGCAGCTTGTTCGTTTCAATGCGATAGCCGGTGAGCCCCCAATGGCGCGAGAGCAAAATTTGAAGCAGGACCACGGAGGTAGCCGATTCAGCCGTTACCAGTATCTGCCGCCCCCCCAGTTCCTGCACGGGACGGTTGGTAAACAGCAGCACACTTTGCACCGGCCCGTCAGAGCCGATACAGTGCCCTGGCAACACGTGATACTCGTTGGCGTGACGCGCAAATTCAATGGATGAAGAGATACAGACATCGATCTGCCCGGCAGCAAGGGCGGCATTTAGCTGGGCAGGCACCCCATGCCTGAGCACAATCCCGAAATCCGCCAGATGCCCTTCTATCTGCAACAGCAGCGGACTGCAATTTGCATAGTCGATCCAACCGACCTTCAACATCACTTCACCTGCCTGTAGATAGTTTCAACGTCCCGCTCCACCATCCGGATCTGCTGATGCTCGAGCAGCTCGCCGGTGACTTTCCAGAGTTGGGTAATTGCATTTGCATAGGCGACTTGTGCCTGAATCTGGCTGCTCTTCGCCGTTGCCAGATCATTTTCCACATCGAGCACATCCTTGTTGGTGGCCAAACCGACTTGAGCCTTACGTACAAAGGCATTAAAACGCTCCTCCGCAAAGGCCCGCCCCCGATCGGTGACCTCGAGTTGTTTATAGTCCGCCTTTACCGCCCGCACTGCCGAGCGGACCTCATTGGCCACCAGTTCTTCCTGGTTACGCAGTTGTAAGCCAGCCTGCTCAAGCTTAAGACGGTTCAGACGATAGTCATTCTCAGCTGCGCGGTTGCCGATCGGCAATGAAAAGGTAAGACCGACGCTCCAGTCTGGATAATCGCCTGACGCAAGACGGTTCATATCGCGGGGGTAGGTACCGGCCAGACCGGTGGCAGCCGCAGAGGCAGACAACATCAGATCGGGCAGTGTCCGGTTTGATGCGACACGAGTCTGCAGCTCCAGCAATTCAAGATTTCTCTTCAGCTCCCTGATTTCAGGACGCTGGGCAAGGGCCAGCCGGATCTGCTCCTCTTCCGCAACCTCATAACGCGCTTTCGATGGTACATCAACAAGTTCCAACTCCCCCGGCTGTTCAATCTGCAGGAGCTGCCGCAACAGATCGTTCTGGTCACTGACGGCACGTTCCGCATCGATGAACTCTTTTTCCCGCAAGGCAACCCCGTACTCGGCATTCAAAATCTCCATCGCCGGCATAACCCCCGCCTTGACCCGGGCCTTGGTCTCCACCAGTATCTTACGCGCCAACGCAAGTGATACCTTTGTAACCTCACGCACCTCACGCAGGCTGTACAGGTTGTAATACTCGTTGCGGACTTGGGCCACCGTGGCATTCAGCTTGGCGTTGAACTGCTCGATTGAGACATATTTACCGAGGCGGGCAGTATCAATCGTCAGTTCAGTCGCCTCACGCCCCACATTTTTTAATAATGGCTGACTAATCGACACCCCCAGACTTGATTGCCAATAGGAGGAAAGTCCCTGGGCATTTGAGGCATCGGTACGGTTGTAGTTGTTGTTAAAACCGAGCGTCGCCGTCCCGCCGGTGAAAAACAACTGGCTCAGACCGGCATTCAACTCCGTGGTGCGAACGGCCTGCCGTTCAACCGGAAGCACGGCAAATGAGCTGATAGCAGTACTATCCGCATAGTTACTGAGGAGCTGTAACGTGGGGTCGTAGATCCCCCGGCTCTTCTGATATGCTGCCTCCTGTTGCGCCGGTGTGTAACGTTGGGCCCGCACGTCCAAATTTTTTTCCACCGCGTCCCTGACCGCCTCTGCCAGGGTAAGACGGACCGGCACAAATTCGCCGGCCTGGCAGAGCCGACCGCCGGCCATTAACAACAACAGGCACAACAGAATGGATCGCGTCACCTTCAACACCTCATGGACAACCCACCAGACATACAATAGAAAAGGGCGGGATTACTATCCCGCCCTTATACCACAGGTCAGATTTCAGATTATATATCTTTATTTTCGGCATAGTCCTGATAATCGTCGGCGGTCATCAACCCTTTGAGTTCATCGACGTCATCCAAGGATATCTCCAACAGCCAGCCACCATCATACGGGTCATCATTCACCAATGAGGGATTTTCAAGTACTTCGTGATTCACCTCTAACACCCTGCCACTGAAAGGGGCATACAGCTCCGCCACCGTTTTGTGAGCCTCGATGGTGCCCATCGAATCCTCTTGTTCGACCTCATCCCCTACCGCAGGAAGTTCGACCATGGCCACCAGTCCCAACTCCTCCTGCGCATAGTCGGTTATCCCCACCACCGCCCGGTCACCTTCGACCCGGACCCAGACATGTTCCCGTGAATACTTGAGTTCTTCAGGAAAGTCCATGGATCACTCCAGCACAATCCGATCAAGGAACGAGGTGTCCACATTTCCCTCAATAAAATCCTTATTGGTCATAATGCGCTTATGGAAGAAGATCGTGGTCTTGATCCCCTCGATGATGTATTCGTCCAGCGCACGCGCCATCCGCCGGATGGCATCTTCACGGGTCTCGGCGTGGACGATCAACTTGCCGATCATTGAATCGTAATGAGGGACCACCGTGTACTGATCGTACACAAAGGAATCCACCCGGACGCCGAGGCCGCCGGGTTGATGGTAGCTGGAAATCTTTCCTGGACAGGGGGTGAACTTGAAGGGATCCTCGGCATTGATCCGGCACTCGATGGCGTGCCCCGTTATTTTGATATCTTCCTGCTTGTACCGCAATGGCAAACCGGCTGCAGAACGGATCTGTTCCCGGATCAGGTCAACACCGGTGATCATCTCGGTAACCGGGTGTTCCACCTGGATGCGGGTGTTCATCTCCATGAAGTAAAACTTACCACTTTTGTCCAACAGGAATTCCACCGTGCCAACGCTGGAATAGTTGACCGCCTTGGCGGCCTTGACCGCTGCAGCGCCCATGGCGGCGCGCGTCTCAGGCTTCAACACCGGACAGGGGGCCTCTTCGATCATCTTCTGGTGGCGACGTTGGATTGAACAATCCCGCTCGCCCAGGTGGATGCAGTTGCCGTGCTTGTCGGCAAGCACCTGAATCTCCACATGGCGCGGCTCGACACAATACTTCTCGATATACACGTCAGGATTGCCAAATCCCGCCAGGGCCTCGGCCTTGGCGGTAGCATAGGCGTTGGCCAGGGTTGCCTGCGAGTGCACGATCTTCATACCGCGTCCGCCACCGCCGGCAGTCGCCTTGATAATCACCGGAAAGCCGATCTTTTTGGATATCTTGATCGCTTCCTCAACACTCTGCACACTCTCCTTGGTGCCCGGCAGGATCGGCACGCCATGATCGATAACGGCCTGACGGGCCGAGATCTTATCGCCCATCACCCGCATGCTTTCAGCAGATGGGCCAATAAACGTGATCCCGCACTGTTCGCACACCTCGGCGAATTTTGCATTTTCCGACAAAAAACCGTAACCTGGGTGGATCGCCTCGGCATCCGTCAGTTCGGCAGCACTGATGATGGCGTTGATATTCAGGTAGCTTTGGCTGCTGGGGGGTGGGCCGATACAGACCGATTCATCTGCCAGCTTGACATGCAACGACTCGGCATCAGCCGTGGAGTAGACCGCGACGGTCTTGATACCCAACTCCTTGCAGGCCCGAATCACCCGAATGGCAATCTCGCCACGGTTGGCGATAAGTATTTTGTGGAACATGACGACTCCTAGAGCTTTTCAACAACAAACAGCGGCTGGCCAAATTCAACCGGTTGGGCGTTTTCCAGACAGATCTTGATAATTTTACACTTAAACTCTGCCTCGATCTCATTGAAGAGCTTCATCGCCTCCACCAGGCAGAGGACCTGACCTTTCTCTATTACCTGGCCAACCTCGGCGAACGGTGCAGCATCGGGTGATGGGGAGCGATAAAACGTACCGACTATCGGTGAATTGATGGTATCGCCACCTTCTGCCACCGAAGCAGGAGCGGCGGCGGGGACCACGGGGGCGACAGGTGATGCCGTCACTGCCGGGCCGGCCGGCATATACGCCGCCGGTGCCGCCATCTGGATGATTTCCGGTTGATGGCCACGCTTGAGGACGATCTTTTCATCGGCGTTGTCCATCTCAAATTCGGTAATATCGGTCTCAGTAATCATTTTTATCAACAGCTTCAAATCTTTGATTTCCATCCTTATCTCCTCCCTTTACGATCACCTGACTAGTAGCTATACGATACGGCCCTTCAACGTTCTCAGACAACCATCAACCTTTTGGGCACTGCGGTCAGGATCAGACAACTCTCATCGGTCACGACCACCGTGTCCTCAATCCGCACGCCGCCCCAACCTGGAATGTACACGCCTGGCTCAATAGTCACAACCATCCCCGAAGCAAGTACGACATCGCTACGCGGTGAAAGGGTCGGCGCTTCATGGATTTCAAGACCGACACCATGGCCCAGACCATGTCCGAAATACTCACCGAGCCCCTGTTCACAGATGTAGTCACGGGCAATGGCATCGAGCTCCTTGCAGCTGATTCCGGGACGGACTGCCGCAATCGCACGATTATGGGCCGTCAAGACCACATCATACATCCTCTGCTGACGATTATCAGCATGCCCTACTGCAAGTGTGACGGTCTCATCCGAGTGATAACCATTCAGGACAGCCCCAAAATCGATGGTCACCAGTTCGCCGGCCTGAAGTCGTTTGTTGCTGGCCCTGCCATGGGGCATGGCCCCGCGTTCGCCGGATGCCACAATAAAATCGAATCCCCGTCCGTCGGCCCCGCGGTGGCGCATCTCAACCTCAAGTGCCAGCGCCAGTTCGGCTTCCGATACGCCCGGCCTGATCTGCGGTAGCACCGCCAGCAGCGCATCCGACGCCAGTCCGGCAACCTGTTTCAGGGCCGACAGCTCCCCCTGATCCTTACGGTCACGGATTGCATCAAGTTCGGCACCTACCGCCACCAGCTGTACCGCGGGCAACCTTTTCGCAAGTGCCTGATGAGTGCTGACCATGGTATGGTCCGCTTCAAATCCCATCCGTTGCCAGCCAACGTCTCGCTGTAGGGAAGCGATCGCCTCATGACGCTGACTGTGCTCGATTATCTCCAGCCCTACCACTTCGTCGCGGGCTTGCAAGGTGTACCGGGAGTCACAGATGAACCAACCGGCGTCACGCCCCAGCAGCAGAGTTCCCGTCGAACCGCTAAAACCGGTCAGGTACCTCAGATTCGGAAGATGTTCCACCACCAGGCAATCCAGCTGTTCGCGATCGAACAATGAGACCAGCCTAGCGCGCCTGTCTTTTAGCATAACTGAAAGCGGCACCTCAACCGAATTCTGATTAATTGGCGGGATCAAACGAATATTCAATGGTGAGGAATTTTAATCTGATTGAAAAGGGCCCGCAACCCCAGCAAATAACTGTCCAAACCAAAGCCGCAAATCTGTCCGACGGCCAGCGG
>JAJXUW010000057.1 GCA_021782545.1 Deltaproteobacteria bacterium
TGACGAGTCCTCCAGGGCCGGTGCCCATGGCAGCCGGATCGCCTTCCTGCATCCCAAGAGCTCCGGCGGCGTCCTCACTGAACTGTGCCAGGTTAAGTATTCTTAAACGTTGGATTAATCTGCTTTGGGGCTGCATTTTAATGCTTGACAGTTGTTTGATTTGTGGTATCTTTCGCCACAAAATATAAAACATATAACAAGCTGAATACTTGTATACAACTGTACACTGTGTGCCGTTGCAGTAAAATCTCAGCGAAAGGTGGTGATGAGACCTCGGGGTAGCGAGCCACGTATCACGCTTGAGAGCACTTTCATTTGAATGGCAGTACATACACCACAGAATGGAGGAACAACGCATGACCACGTTTCAGAAACAGATGCTGACCATCGCCGCAGCCGGCGCCCTGACCGCCGTGACTGCCCTGCCCGCCATGGCCTTTGAGAACGAGTTTCATGGCCTGTACAACTTCAACACCATCTTTTCTAACTACAACAACGGCGGTGGCGGTAACTTCACTCCCCCGGCACCCAGTACTAAGATGAACAACTATCTGGAGCAGCGGGTCCGCCTGCAGTACATCGCCAAGGCCAGTGATGACCTGAAGTTGGTCACCCAGTTCGAGATCAACAACCGCTTCGGCGCCGGCAAGGATGCCAACGGCGGCGGCGGCGACCTGGATACCGACGGCCTGAACATCGTCACCAAGCACGCCTATCTGGATTTCAATATCGGCAAGTCCTTCAACACCAAACTCGGTCTGATGCCCTACACCGACAGCCTGAAGGGTATCTTCATCGACGCCGACATCCCGGCGGTGATGACCACCACCAAGCTGGGTAACTACACCCTGGGGGTCGGCTTCTCCCGCTATGCTGATGATAACGCCAACAACGGCTACCTGATTGGTGGCAGGAGTACCAGTACCGTAGCCGCTCCCAGCCAGGTTGGTAGTGCCAACAAGGACCTGTTTATCCTGGATAACGCTATCCAGATCAACAAGGACACCAAGGTGGGGCTCTCCTACTACTTCCTGGCCGACTACGCCGCCTCGGCACCGACCTATACGTGGGCAGGCAATACGCTCACCCCGGGTCCGTATGGCGGCAGCCTGGATAACCCCTTCTTCGGCCATACCGCCAAGCAGCGGATCCACCTGCACACCTTCGCCCTCTCCGGCGCCACCAAGGTGGCTGGTATCGATCTGTCCGGCTTTGCCGCCATGCAGGCCGGTGATCAGTCGGGTGATCCGTCGGCCACCAGCGGGCCTACCACCTATAATCGTTATTTCCATGGCTGGGCCGCCAACGTGGCCGCCAAGACGAACATCGGCCCCGGCACCGCCAAGACCGCCTTCCTGCTCGTCTCCGGCAACAACAGCGCCAACCGTGGGAATTACAACGGGTGGGCCGCCACCTCGGTTGAGTCTTACAACGAATCCGGCATGATGATCATCGCCCGCAACACCTACAACAGCCCCACCAGCACCGATGCCTATATCCGCCGTGACCTGACCAACCTGGCCCTGCTCACCGTTGGGTACGATGCCAAACTGACCGACAAGTTCAACCTGAACACCAACGTCGGTGTGGCCTGGGCGGCAACTACCGTCAACGCCCCCAGCAACCTGCTCTATCCGGCCAGCCTGAACCAGCACAACGGCAACTACATGGGGACTGAGGTCAACGTCGAGACCGGCTACCAACTGTACAAGAACCTGAAGCTGATGGCCCAGGCCGGCTATATGTTCCTGGGTGGTTATTACACCAATTCGGCCTACAATGAGGGCGTGTACAACGGGACAACGGCGTATAAGACTGTTAGCAACCCCGCCAACCCCTACACCCTGCGTCTGCAGGCCCGCTACAGCTTCTAGGCTGTCTGCGGAGTAGCTGTTTCGTCCAGGCGGCACGGGTATCCGTGCCGCCTTTTTTCGGCGCTTTGCTTTGACACCTGTCGGGGGATATGGCATACTCCCCGGGCCGTTATTCCGGTACCTGATCATGCGACTGCACAGCCTGTGCGGAGGAACTATGAAACAATTGCTGACGATGCTGCTGCTGATGTGTGCCCTTGCCGTACCGGCTGCTGCCGCCGGGCCGCTGCGGGTCTATGTGGAGTCGTTTAACGCGGTGGGCCCCCAGTCCGCTGGCGATACCAAAGCGGTGCTGCAGTCGCTGATGGCCGCCCGACTGGGCGGCGACAGACTGTTGGTGGTCTCCACCCCGGCCGAGGCCGAGGTGGTGGTGGGTGGTACCTATGTGAGTATCGGCAAGCAGTATAACTTGGATGCCTATGCCAAAACCGCTGCGGGACAGACCATAACCCGGGACTTTGTGCAGGGTGAAGGGGGGCAGGAGGCCTTGTTCGGCGCGGTGGGTTCGCTGGCGGGCAAACTGTCCGCCGACCTGCTTAAGCAGAACGTTGCCGGGGCCATCCCCCGCGTGGCGGTGGCCGTACCTGCACCTGCCCAGTCGGTACCGCAGCCGAGCGCCGCGAGCGATATCGTGCGGCCTGTGCCGGTGCAGTCCGGCGATCTGCAGCATGCCCCCCAGGGCGATATCATCCACCCCCAGGCCTTTTATCGCGGTGCCCCCAACCGGGGCGAGATCAAGCGGCTTGACGGCATGTTCAACCTGCTGGCCATGGGGCCCAACGACACCGCCGGCAACCGGCAGCTGTTCATGGCGCAGGATCGATCCGTGCAGCTGGTGCGCGAGGGGGACAACCGCCCGATCACCGGCTTTACCCTGGGGGTTAACGAAAAGATCTTAAGCCTTGACTATGTCGATGCCGCAGGCACCGGCACCCCGCAACTGTATGTGACCGCGGTGCGTGGCGGCGAGGTCGCCTCGCAGATCTGGTCGCTCAAGAACAACAAGCTGGTGCGGCTGGCCGACAACATCCCCTATTTCTTTAGGGCCATCGCCTTGGCCGGAGGCCCCTTAAAACTGTATGCACAGGAGCAGAGCAGCGGCGCCGAGCAGTTTTACGGCGATGTCTACGAGGTGGCGCTAAACGGCACCAAACTAGTGAAAAAGACAAAGATCCCGATGCCGCGCTACGGCAACCTGTACAGCTTCAACCAGTTCAGGCCTGCCGGCGGTCAGCTGCTGACCGTGGTCTACAGCGAAGAGAACTACCTGATCGTGTATGATGCGGACCGCAAGGAGTTGTGGCGCAGTAACGACGCCTTTGGCGGCTCAGAATTGTTCTATAAAGTGGAAGACCCCAGCATGGTTCACAACACCGGTGACAAGTACCGCTGGTTCTTCATGAATCAGCGGATTCAGGTGACCTCGAAGCAGGAGGTGCTGGTGGGCAAGAACGAGGGGTTCTGGGTGTTGGGCAACGCGCGGATGTACAAGAAAGGTGCCGTGTATAGCCTGTATTGGAACGGCGCCGCCTTGGAAGAGGCCTGGCGCACCAAGGATACCCAGAACTATATGCCTGACTTCTACTTTGACGAGGCAAAAAGCCAATTGCTGCTGTTGCAGCTGACCCAGCGCGAGGATGTGTTGATGCGTACCAAAGGTGCCAGCGCCCTGCAGATCAAGAAGGTGGAATAAGCTGCACCAGAACCCTGTCAATACCGGCCTGCCCCGTGGGGTAGCCGACTACCTGCCGTCACGTGCCGCCGGCATCGCCGCCATCGAATCGCAGGTATTGCGAGTCGCCGCAGCCTGGGGCTTTTTGCGGATCATCCCACCTGCCCTGGAGTTTGAGGATGTGCTGGCAACCGGCATGGGTGAGGGGCTGCGCAGCCGGACCTTCCGTTTTGATGACTGGCAGTCGGGCAGGATGTTGGCCATACCGCCTGACATTACCCCGCAGATCGCCCGGATTGTGGCCACGCGCCTGCGCGGACAACCGCTGCCGCACCGCATCTGCTACAGCGGCCGGGTGTTACGCCATGCCGAGCTGCAATCGGGCCGTAACCGTGAGATATTTCAGGCCGGCGTGGAACTGATCGGTCTGGACTCTCCCGAGGCCGATGCCGAGATGGTGGCCATGGCGGTGGAGGTCATGCAGGGGCTCGGGATTGCCGACTTTACGGTGGATTTGGGACAGGTGGCCTTTTGCCGGGGTATCTTTGAGGCCTGCGGTCTGTCTGGTGAGCCGCTTGCGCAGTTGCAGGAGGCGGTGGCCTGCAAGGATGCCTCGACGGTCGCGCGGTTGGTGGCGAAGTACGAAGTTGCGGGGCAGAGCCGTCAGGAGCTTTTGGCCATGCCCCGTCTGTTCGGAGGTTGCGAGGTGTTGGATGAGGCGGCGCGCGTTGTGCAAAACGACCATTCGCGCCGCGCGCTGGCTAACCTGCGTGAGGTCGTGGCCATCCTTGAGTTGCACGGGGTGGCACGTTACCTGACCATCGACCTGGGAGAGACCCGAGGGCTCGATTACCACACCGGCCTCACCTTTGAGGGGTTTGCACCGGGGATCGGTGAGGCGCTTTTCAGTGGTGGGCGCTATGACGGTCTGACCACTCGCTATGGGCTCTGTGCCCCTGCCACCGGCTTTACCTGCAACATCCTGCCGCTGGTGCAGGCCCAGGAGGCGTGCGCTGGCCGCCCGCAGGCCCCACGCCGCGATATCCTGCTGTTCAACCGGCGCGATGACCGCGGCGAAGCCTTGGAAATCGCCCGCGTGCTTCGTCAACAGGGTTTCAGTGTGGCGCGAGACATCATCCGGCGCGAGTATGATCGCTCACTTGACTACGCCCGGCAAACGGGTATTTGCTGCATGCTGGTGATCGACGAGCCGGGGAGCGACTATCTGCTGGTGCGCAGTAGCGACCAGCGGCAGGCGACGATCGGCAGAGAACAGCTGCTGCAGGATGATTTCCTGTCGCGGCATGACTTGTTTCAGGAGTGAAGAACAATGGCAAACGTAGTAGTGGTCGGCGCCCAGTGGGGCGATGAAGGTAAGGGGAAGGTTGTTGACATCTATACCGAGTACGCCGATGAGATCGTCCGTTATCAGGGGGGGAACAACGCCGGGCACACCTTGGTGGTGGGGGATGAGAAGGTGGTACTGCACCTGATCCCTTCGGGCGTGCTCCATCAGGGCAAGCGGTGCGTGATCGGCAACGGCGTGGTGCTGGACCCCGAGGTGTTCATTATGGAGGTCACCCGGCTCAAGGCCGCTGGGCGGCTGCAGGATGATGCGACACTGTTGCTGTCCGAATCGTTGCATATCATCATGCCGTATCATAAGGCGCTTGATATCGCCCGCGAGGCACAAAGCGGTGACAAAAAGATCGGTACCACCGGCCGTGGTATCGGCCCTTGCTATGAGGACAAGATCGGCCGACGTGGTATCCGCTTGATGGACCTGCTCGATCCGGTCACCTTCAGCCGCAAGCTGCGCGAAAACCTGGATGAGAAAAATGCCCAGTTGGCCCGTCTGGGGGTCGAACCGCTGGAGTACAATGCCATCTATCGCGCCTATCAAGACTATGCAGAAACCCTGAAAAAATATCTGGCCGACACCTCACTGGCCTTGGACAAATCCCTTAAGGCCGGCAAAAAGCTGCTTTTTGAGGGGGCCCAGGGTACCCTCTTGGATGTGGATCACGGCACCTACCCCTATGTCACCTCGTCATCCACCTGCGCCGGCGGCGCCGCCACCGGTTCTGGTGTGTCGCCCCGCGAAATCCATGAGGTGATCGGTATCTCCAAGGCGTATGTAACCCGGGTCGGCAGCGGGCCTTTTCCCACCGAACTGCTGGACGAAACCGGCGAGAAGTTGCGTCAGGTAGGTGGAGAGTTCGGTGCCACCACCGGCAGGCCGCGACGGTGTGGCTGGTTCGACGCCATGGTGGTTCGCTACAGTGTGCGGGTGAATGGTCTGACCGGCATCGCCCTCACCAAACTGGATGTGTTGTCCGCCTTTGCAACCATCAAGGTCTGCACCGGCTATCGTTTTGAAGGTAACCTCCTGGAGTCGCTACCCGCCCGGTTGGAGACCTTTGAACAGTGTGAGCCGGTCTATGAGGAACTGCCCGGTTGGCAGTCTGATATATCGGCGGCCGGCTCTTTTGCCGAACTGCCGGAGAAGGCCCAGGCCTATGTCAAACGGCTGGAAGAATTGGTCGGCTGTCCGATTGTACTGGTTTCTGTCGGTCCCCGGCGTGACCAGACCATGCAGCTGAAGAATCCTTTTGCTGCTCGCTAAAAAAATAGGATAAAAAAGGTTGACAGTCGGCGGTCAGCATAGTAAAAACTAAATTCCTTGAGCGAGCCGCTAGCTCAGTTGGTAGAGCACCTGACTTTTAATCAGGTGGTCGCCGGTTCGACCCCGGCGCGGCTCACCAAATGCGTCCCCATCGTCTAGCCCGGCCCAGGACACCGCCCTTTCACGGCGGCGACGCCGGTTCAAATCCGGCTGGGGACGCCAAATTATAATCCGGCATAGTCCGGTGCAATACAGAAGCCCTTGAGCAATCAAGGGCTTTCGTTGTATAGGGGACTAGTTATAAAATTTGTAGAGATGCTGGTGGCACCGTGATCCAGTAGGTGCCAGAGACGTCAGACTCACATCCCGTTGGTACCAGGAGGCACTCCATGAACTACAAGTCGCTGCTGGTTGAAGTAACGGAAGGCATCGCCACGCTGACGGTTAACAGGCCCGAAGCCATGAACGCCATGAACAGCAGCACCGTGCAGGAACTTGCCGAAGCAGTGAGGATGCTTTCAGCGGCATCCGAGGTGCGGGCGGTCATTGTCACCGGGGCAGGCACAAAGGCATTTATCGCCGGGGGTGACATTGCCCAACTGAAAACACTCGATGCCATTGGGGCCCGTCGGTTGGCCTTGTTGGCCCAGGAGGGGGTTTGTAACGCCATGGAGCAGAGCCCCAAACCGTTCATTGCCGCCATCAACGGTTATGCCTTGGGCGGTGGCTGCGAACTGGCCATGAGCTGTGATATCAGGATTGCAGCCGACACGGCAAAGCTTGGCCAGCCAGAGATCAATATCGGCACCTTGCCTGGTTTCGGGGGGTCACAGCGGTTGCCGCGGCTGGTCGGGAAAGGTCGTGCCTTGGAGATGATTCTGACCGGCGAGATGATCGACGCCCAGGAGGCCTGGCGTATCGGATTGGTCAATACGGTGGTTCCGCTGGAGCAGCTGCTTCCCACGGCATACGCCCTCGCCCGGAAATGTGCCGACAAGAGTATGGCTGCCCTTAAACTTTGCAAAGAGGCGGTACATGGCGGGCTTGAGATGGATCTGCCCCATGCCTGCCGGTATGAGGCAGACCTGTTTGCGCTCAGTTTTGCGACGGCTGATCAAAAGGAAGGTATGCAGGCCTTTCTAGAAAAACGTAAGCCGGTTTTCACCGATACCTAGCATGACGAAGGGAATTTACATGTTTGAGACCCAGTACAATGACGAGATGGAGGCCGCAATCAGACGTCTTGAGGCTGGGAAAACGCCACAAGGAGAAAATGCCATGAAGATCGGTTTTGTCGGGTTGGGCATTATGGGCAGTGCTATGGCCGCAAATCTCCAGAAAGCAGGTTATCAGCTGGCAATCTGGAATCGGGCGCCTGAAAAGTGTGCTCCGCTCGTTGCGGGTGGCGCTACCCAGGTCTCTTCGCCACGCGCCGTTGCTGAATCGAGCGAGGTTGTGATCAGCATGATGTCCAACCCTGCAGCCGTCGCAGCCGTGCGAGACGGTGATAACGGGATCATTGCAGGCCTTGCGACCGGTGCGGGATATATTGATATGTCCACCGTCGATGTGCAGACAACACAGCTATCGGCTAGGCTGGCCAAGACGCGCGGTGCTCTGTTTCTTGAGGCACCGGTAGCCGGCAGTCGCAAACCAGCCGAGGATGGGACCTTGACCATCATGGCTGCCGGGGACCGTTTGCTGTACGACACGGTGTTGCCGCTGTTCAATCGAATGGGCAAGAAGGTCCTTTTTGCCGGTGAGGCCGGTAGTGCGGCCCGGATGAAGCTGGCCAACAATCTGGTAATGGGGGGGATGCTGGTCGCCTTTTGTGAGGGAATGGCCCTCGCGGCCAAGGTTGGCCTTGATTTGGCCCAGTTTCAGGAGGTGCTGGATGCCGGTGCCATGTCCAACCCGATGTTCAGGACAAAGGGCAGCATGATTGCTCAACAGGGCGACTTTCCCGTGGCCTTTCCGCTAAAGCACATGCAGAAGGATCTGCGGTTGGCCTTGCAACTGGCAGAAGATGCCGGGCTGCCGCTCTTTACCACAGCAACCGTCAACGAGTTGTTTAAAAAGGCCCTTGCCGCAGGGTTGGGCGACAGCGATTTTGCTGCAATCAGTCGGGTTATTGGGGGATAACGGCCGGTACTCTGACAAAAAAGGCTACACGCCTAGATTAGTCCTGCGGGACGTCATGCGAAGGGGAAACGATGCCGAAGATTACGGTTGTTGCGAAACTGACTGCCAAACCTGAAGCTGTTGAACAAGTGAAGAATGAGATGCTCAAGATGATTGCGCCAACGCGATGCGAGCATGGCTGCCTAGAATACCACCTGCACCAAGATGTCCAAGCGCCGGCGGTATTTTTCTTTTATGAAAACTGGGCGGATATGGCCGCCTTAGATCGACATCTGGGGTCACCCCATTACCGGCAGTATGCCGAGGCGGTAGGCGGTCTGCTCGCCGAAAAACTGGTACACAAACTGCTGGAGATGACAGCTTAACACGGATGTGCCGGTGGAGATGATGGTGTTGGATTGATTGGGAGAGGTGTGGCGGCGGTTTGAACGCTTTTCGTCGGGGAACCGCAATCCATTTTACAGCTTTTAACTATACGCTGCAGGAAAAATAAAGAGAAGACTGTTTTTTTTAGATAAAAATACGTATGCTGTAGATAACGGTAGCGCTACCGCTGAAAAAGATGAGGAGTTGGAGAAGTCTTCGTGCGACAAGCAGTGAACGGAGGAGGTGTGCATGGAGGAGACGCCGCCTGGCCAGCTTACCACATAGGAATAGTGCGAACGACCTGTAACTAGGTCTGAAGAAGCCATGCAAATGGTACAAAGAAACGAGTATTAAAGCCAGGGACCCGTAAACGTGCGGGTCCCTTTTTCGTGGTTGGCGCTGATGAAAAAATGAAACAGCCGTGTGTGCATCAGCGCCGTTCTTGGTATGTAGCTACAAAAAAGCCGCAACTCGAAAGTTGCGGCTTTTTTGTAGCAGTTGGCAAGTAAAATTACTTGGCAGCCGGCTCAGCAGCAGGAGCTGCTTCTTTTTTCTCGACTTTTTTAGCGGCTTTTTTAGCGGCTTTTTTAGCCACTTTCTTTTTAGCCACTTTCTTTTTAGCCACTTTCTTTTTAGCCACTTTCTTCTCGGCAGCAGGAGCCTTCTCAGCAGCAGGAGCAGCAGGAGCAGCAGGCTCAGCAGCGAAAGCGAAGGTAGCAAGGGCAACAGTGGCGATCAGGGAAGCGATGATCTTTTTCATTGGTACATCCTCCTAAGGAATTTTGTTGTCTATTTGCTAGCATCTACTGTGCCAACAAATACTTTTGTTTTAAAAACAATATGTTGCAAAATGTGCAGGGCTGGTTGCACTGGAGTAATACTCGAAATGAGGTAATGAGTTCTCTAATTGCGACATGGTGAAAGGGAAGTCCGTTCCTCGTCTGGTGAATAGCGGCTGGCCACGGCAAAAGCGGTGGCAAACGGCACAATGTCGCGGATGAAGGAAGCAAAGTCGTCCTGCAACGCCTCATACTGCCGGGTTAATTCGTGTGCTCCATCGGCCAGAGGATTGGGTCTGTGAATCCTTCGAGACATTCGTTGTAGTGCAGAGGTAATGCCAGCCATGGTGCCATACGAGGGGAGTAGTTCAGTGAAAATGGTGGGCACAAACCCTTGCAGCTCAGCAGGCATGACCTGGCGATGACGATCAATGACGTTTCGTGCCCACGCAAGGTAGTCAGGTAACGGCATTTCGTTCCAGTCATCCCACGCCCGCGTCAGAAAGTGATCGTAGAAGATGTCGACCAAGATCCCCCGATAGAGTCCGTAGTGTGGTGCGAGACGTTGCCGGCTCGCCTGGAAGAAACGGTTGGTGTGGGCAAAAGAGTCTATCTTGCGGTGCAGTAAGAGTCCTTGGCAGATGGGTGGGGGGTAGCGGTTAGCCAAGGGGCCCTTGACGAAGTCACCCATGAAGTTGCCGACCAGCAGTTCCTGATCGTCACCGGAGAGAAACATGTGAAACAGAAAATTCAAACGCAGACCTCTTCTGGGCTGTGCCGGTTCAACTAGTTATGCTACAGGGGGATCGGCGGGATGGAGGCGTGCGGTGATTAACTCCTTTTTCCGGTAGGCTATCCCCTGGAAGAAGGCCACAAGATCGCCGTCGTCATCGGTTATCTTGACGGCATAGGTGGCAAGTTTCGCATTGTGTGAAAGTTCGACGGCCTCTGCGTGCAGGGTGCCGCTCGTGGCGGCCTTGACAAAGGAGACGCTGGTGTTGATACCCATGGCCAGGCTGCCATGGGAGTTGGCGGCCACGGCAAAGGTGAAATCGGCCAAGGTGAAGATGGCACCCCCATGCACTGTTTTTGCGCCGTTTAAATGGTACGGTTCGATGCGCATCGAGGCCTTTGCCGTTCCTGCTCCGAGCTCTTCCAGTACGATCCCGTTGTGACGGGCAAATTTGTCTTCGGTGGTAAAGAAATGTCTGATGGTCTGGTGCATGGCGGTCCTTTGTGGGTGGTCACCTCAGAGATTGAGGCGTCGAGCGGTCTCCTGATAGATCTGCAGCGCCTGTTCGGAAAACGGCACAAAGATGATCCGCTGGAAGTCATCGTCGGCAGCAACCTGTTTGGCAGTTGTGAGGGCGATCCTGGCGGCGTCGCGTAGCGGGTAGCCATACACACCGCAACTGATGGCCGGAAAGGCGATACTTTTGACGCCGTGTTCGCGTGCCACCTCGAAACAGCGCAGGTAGGCGCGTTGCAGGAGTTGCGGTTCACCCTGGCCGCCGCCGTGCCAGACCGGTCCCACCGTGTGGATTACATACCGCGCCGGTAGTTGGTAGCCTTTGGTCAGCTTGGCATCCCCGGTGGCGCAGCCGCCCAGGGCACTGCATTCGGTTACCAGCTGGGGACCTGCTGCCCGATGAATGGCGCCGTCTACCCCGCCACCGCCCAACAAGGTGTTGTTGGCCGCGTTAACGATGGCATCGACCGCAAGGGTGGTGATATCGGCCTGGATAATCTCGATGCACACAGCCATGACGGACCCTTCCGGCGGGCAGCTACCAGCCAGCCGTTCCTTCGCGCTGATAGGTACCGCTCTTGCCGCCTTCCTTGAACAGTAGGCGTACCCCGTCTATTTCGACGCTCCTGTCGGCCCCTTTGACCATGTCGTAGACCGTCAGGGCCGCAACGCTGGCCCCGGTCATGGCCTCCATCTCCACGCCGGTCCGTTCAAAGGCCCGCACGGTACAGCGGATGTACAGTCTGCCGCTGGCGATGTCCAGCGTGAACTCGATAGCGGCATGGTGGATCGCCAGGGGGTGTGACAGCGGAATCAGGTCGGGGGTCTTTTTGACGGCGGCGATACCGGCCAATCTGGCCACTCCCAGCACATCCCCCTTGGCGCTGCCGCTGTTGTCGATCCGTGTTGCCAGCTCGGACGAGAGCTGTACCAGCGCCTCGGCGGTGGCGGTCCGTAGGGTGGCCTGCTTGGCGCTGACATCCACCATGATCGCCTGTCCCTGTGCATCAAAATGGTTAAACGGCATGGTAGCCTCCCCCAAAAACCGGGGCGGTGGCCCCGATGGCCATCAGGATGCGAGGTATTCGCGAATCTTTTCGGCAAGCGTCTGGTAGATCCGTTCGGTCTCGGCTGGATTCCGTTCCAGCAGGGTAACACGAAAGCCCTGTAGGTCGGTGGCAAAGGAGGAAAGAGGCACCGTGCAGATGCCGGTGGCCGCCAGGGTGTAGTAGACGAACCGTTTGTCCGGGGAGACGCCGGGCTGGTTGACCAGCGATTCCACCAGATCCCGTACCTCCTGGTTTTGGATCGGCAGAGTCTGTCTGCTGTTCAGTACCCCGTCTCTGAAGGCAACGGCCATGTAGAAGGCGCCATTGGTACGGTTGACCAGAAGCTCGGGTACCGCTTGCAGGTAGTTGTAGATGATGTTGCTGGCCTTTTCATACAGCTCGATCCGTTCCTTGAGGTAGTGCTGGTACCGAGGATGCTGCATGATCGCCGGCAGTACGGTCTGGGGCAGGGTGGTGGAACAGACTTCGTTCATCTTGGCGGTCAGGATCAGGTTGACGTATTTGCTGAATTGATCGTCTCCATGGCCGTTGTAGACTTCGATCCAGCCGCAGCGGGAACCGGGCCAGGGAAACTCTTTTGATATCCCCTTCAGGGCAATGGCGGGTAGATCACCGATGATGTCGCTGATCGGCACGGTGCTCTCGCCGTTGTAGACGATGTTGTTGTACACCTCGTCGCAGATGATAAACAGCCCGAATTCGCGGGCTATGGCCACAATCTGTTGCAGCGTCTCCTTGGGGTAGACCATGCCGGTGGGATTGTCCGGGTTGATGATCATAATGGCGCAGATGGTGGGATTGTTGGTGACTTGCCTGCGCAACTCCTCCATGTCCGGGTGCCAGCCATGTTCCGGTTGCAAGCGGAAGTGCAGCGCCGGTGCATTGGCGTGGCCGATTTCGCCGAGGGTGTGCGTGGTGTAGGAGGGAGAGGGCATCAGTACCCGCGCCTCGGGCTGCAGGCAGCCATAGATCTTGGCGATGGCATCACCCAGGCCGTTGAAGAAGATGATGTCGTCTGGGGTGATCTGGGCACCTCCCCGTTGGTTCGTGGTTCGGCAGATAAACTCGCGGGTGGCCAGTACGCCGCGGGTGTGGCAGTACCCCCAAGTGTCGTTTTCCATCACCGCCTGGGCTACAATCTCTTTCATCCAGGCCGGAATTTGTTCTCCTTTGACGATCGGGTCGCCGATATTCTCCCAGTTGATGGTGACGCCGCACTTCTGAAGTTTTTCTGCCACGTTGACGATATTGCGTATTTCGTAGGTCAGCTCTCCACTGCCAGGTTGTACCAGATGCACACGCATGATCTCAGATTCCTCTCAGAATAAAAGTGTTCAGGTCTAACGAAAACAGCCGCGGGCTGCGTGCCCACGGCTGTTTAGTCTATCGGTAAAAGAGACGATCAGCAGGCAGCAGCGAAATCCGCGGCGATGCGCGCCGCGGCGGTGATAGCTCGTGCTGCTATGGCAATAATCGTACTATGCATAGTGAATAGTCGTAACATACCAACCCGCGGGCGTCAACGGCTTTGTGCCGAATCGTGCGGGGCCAGCCCGATTAACAGGCGACCATCGTGGTCGCGCCAACGGATCCAGCCGGCCTGCGTCTCGCCGAACAGCACATAACACCAGTCGTTTTGCACCAGGATAACCTTCATCGGGGCGGTGGCGGTAAACGGATGACCAACACCTGCGGCAGGTTGCGCATGGAGTGTGAAAAATTTGGGGGGGGCGTTGCGCAGGAATGTAATGGTCTTGCCTTTGAGAAACTGTTCCCAAGGGCGATAGGTTACGCGGTGGCTGGACTGTTGCAACCATGCCTCCCGTCCCGCCTCATCGCACACCACCCGTAGCCAGTCCCCCTTGCGGGCAGTGACCACCAGGTACCGATCGGGGCCGGGGCCAAACAGCCAGGAGGTCAGCCCTGAAACGGCCGACTGCTGGAGTGTCCCGCTGCGGATCAAGCCGGGTTCATCGTACAACGTGAGGTGCCAGGTTGGATCGATGGCGCTGATGCGTACCACGCCGATGCCGCTGTACGGACGCATCGGCAGGGCTGCGGGTGTCGCGACGGTACCGAACGTCAGGACCAGCAGGCATATACTCAGGGCAACGGGGCGCACGATTGAATGATCAGACCTGCCGGGTTGGCTATCGTACCAGCATCACTGCGGCATCTCCACCAGGGCGTACTGATTGCCGTCCGGATCGGCCACCACCGCCATCTTGCCCCACGGGGAGACCTCAAGGGGCTCAATAAAACGGGCGCCGCCCTCTTTCAGGCGTTCGCAGAGCGTTTCGATTCCGGTGACCTGCAGGGTAATACCGGTGTGGCGGCCCACCAGGGCCTTGGCGTCATCCTGCAGGGCCAGCGCAATGCCGAGGGTGGTACCCTGGCTGGCGGGGAAGAACTCCATCAGCATCTGGGTCTCGCCGGCCAGCGGCAACCCCAGCTGTTCGACATAAAAGGTCTTGGCCGTGGCTAGGTCGGTCACAAAGACGACGATATTTTTCATCATAACGGACATGGCTGGTTACCTCTGGGAGAGACGATGGACGCACTCGACCATATGGATGGCGTTCTCAACCGGCACCGTCGGCAGGATGCCGTGGCCCAGGTTGAAGATGTGGCCGGGGCGGCCGGCGTTTTCATCCAGTACCCGTTTGACCTCCTGCTCGATCACCGCCTGGGGGGCGAACAGGACGGTGGGGTCGAGGTTACCCTGCACCGCCACCTTTGGCCCCAACTGGTCGCGGGCCGATGCTAGGCTGATGTGCCAATCCAGTCCCATCACGTCGCCGCCGGCCTGCTGCACCATCGGCAGCATGGTGCCGGCACCCTTCACAAAGTGGATCACCGGAATGT
>JAJXUW010000058.1 GCA_021782545.1 Deltaproteobacteria bacterium
GAACTGCGGCGCGAGCTGCGCCGTCAGGTCAAGGGGATGCGGGAATTGTACCGGAAAAAAGGAAAGGACTAGGCAGCGGCCCCCGGCCTGCCTGCAGGATCGCTTGACCGCGTGACGGCAACCCTGCTACTTACTACCCATGAGCGAGCAGCAACTCGAACAGATCATCCGTGAGCGGATCCGCCAAAACGGCCGGATCAGCTTCTGTGACTATATGGCCGCCTGCCTGTACGAACCGGGGCTTGGGTACTACACCTCACCCGGTCGCAAGGTGGGCACCGCCGGCGATTTTTACACCAGTATCACCGTCCATGCCGCCTTTGGTCGGGTGATTGCCCGGGAGATCGCCTGCATGTGGCGTTCCATGGGGCAGCCTGACCGTTTCGACCTGCTGGAGGCGGGGGCCGGTCACGGCCGCCTGGCCTGCGATATCATGGATTTTCTGGCCGCGCAGGAACCGGTCTGCTATGCCGCCACCAGGCTCACCCTGGTAGAGCAGGAACCGTCATTGGCCGAGGCGCAGGCCACCTTGCTGGCTGCCCATCTGCCGAAGCTGCTCTGGCGTACCCCGGCCCAACTGCCGCAGTGCCGCATCCGCGGCGTGCTGTATTCCAATGAACTGCTGGACGCCATGCCGGTACACCGCGTGGTGATGACGGCCGATGGGCTGCGGGAGATATTTGTGGCCCTGGAGGGTGAGCAGCTGGTCGAACAGTTGGAGCTGCCATCTACCCCGGCCCTGAAAACGTATCTGGAACGGTATGGTGCCCCGCTTCTGGTCGGGCAGGAGGCCGAGGTCTCCTTGGCCGGCCTGGCCTGGTTCGAGACGGCTGCCGCCGTTCTTGAACGCGGATTCATGCTGACGGTCGATTACGGTTTTCCCAAGGCCGAGCTGTACACCCCCCGTCGCCGGCAGGGGACGCTGCTCTGCTACCATCAGCACCGGGTGGAGGACAACCCCTACATCCGGCTTGGCCAGCAGGATATCACCACCCACATCAACTTCAGCGCCCTGATGGAGCGCGGTGAGGAGTTGGGGGTACGGACGGTCTGGTTTGGCGAACAGTACCGCTTTCTGCTGTCGGCCGGGATGCTGGACGAATTTGTGGCGATCGAGTCAGCAGATCTTTCCGAGGTCGACAAATTGAAGGCCCGCCTGACCCTCAAACGGCTGATCATGCCGGAAGGGGGCATGGGAGACACCTTCCGGGTTCTGGTGCAGGCCAAGGCGGTCGACGAGCCTGATCTGGGCTGTCTGCGAGGGTTGGGACCGAGATGATCCGATTACCGGTCAAGGCGATCGTGTTTGATCTGGACGGTACGCTGTATGTCTCGGAGCGTTTTGACCAGGTGGTCTGGGCGTCGGCGGCCCGCTATGCCGGTGAACTGTTGGGGCAGCCTGCTGCTGTCGGTGGGTGCGAACTCAACGCGTTGCGACAGCGCCTGAGCGAGGAACGGGGCACCCTGCAGACCATGGCCGTGGCTATTGAGGCCATGGGCGGCACGGTGCCGGAGCTGCACCGGCGGTTTGCCGAAGAACTCGACCCGCAGCCGTTTATCGAGCCGGACCCCCGGGTGCTGCCGTTGATCGAGGCTCTGGGACAACGCTACACCAGCTGGCTTTTGACCAACAATAACCGGACCCTTACGGATAAGATCCTGGGGACCCTGGGGTTGGAGGCGGCCTTTGAGCGGGTGATTACCATCAACGATACTTGGCGTCCCAAGCCGGACGAGGCGGTGCTGGACGAGCTATTGGAGGCGCTTGGGTGCCGGCCCGCCGAGGTGCTGTTTGTGGGGGACCGTTACGATATCGACCTGCGTCTGCCGGAGGACCGGGGCTGTCCGGTGCTGCTTACCACCACCATTGACGATTTGATGGCGCTTACGGCGCTACTGTAGACCAAGCGGATAACGAACGAGGAGATCCTTTATGTCAGAGAACAAGGCAGTGCTGGATGCCGTTATGCGGGCCATTGAACTGGAAAAAGAGACCTTCGATTTTTACACCAGGGCGGCACACAAGACCTTCAACCCTGAAGGCAAGCGGGTGTTCAACTGGCTGGCCAAGACCGAGGAGGCCCACTATCTGAAGCTGACCGAACTGTACAACTCTCTGTACGAGGGGGGGCGTTGGGTCTTTTACGGCGGCACCACCATCAGTCTCGAGCCGTCTGAACAGGGCACGTCGGTGACCTTTGACACCGACGACCGCGCGGCCCTGGCCATAGCCCTGGAGATCGAGCAACGCGGCGTTGATTATTATGCTACCCTGCTGGAGCAGACTACGGACCCCGCCGGCCGGACCATGCTGGAGACCTTGCGGCAGGAAGAACAGGACCATATCCGTGTGATCCGGGAGCGCCTTGAGCACCTGACATAGCCCTTTGGCCGCCTTTGTTGCACATTCGCACCGCACGGTACAGAGGTACCTGGGTCTGGCCGAATAAAATCAATAGAACGTTGTTACTGAACAACTTGCTTTTTTTGCGTGGGTTTGCTTTACTGCGCTTTACCCTGCTGCAACCGGTCAACACTTGCGATCTGTCCCTCACTGTGGAGGTGTTACCCATGCTTAACGTCCGTCTGACCGCCAAGGTGCTGATTGCCATTGCCGTCACCCTCTCCATCGGCTTCGCCTGCCTGGGGGTGTTGAGCCTCTATCTGTCCTACAACGCCCTCCTCGACCTCCAGAAGAGCAATACGCGTCTGGCCGCCAACAGCATGATACACGATGTGGTAGAGCTGATGATGAAGGGGGATCTGGCGGCATATGACAGCTACGTTGCCAATCTGGTGAAACAGGGCGGTGCGGTGAAGGTGCAGCTCTGCAATGCAGACGGCCAAGATTACAAGACCAAGGAGCCGTGTCGTGAGATGCAGCAGGCCCTTGCCGCCGGCGCCTCCAAGGAGGGGACCGAGACCCTGGGGGGACAACAGGTGCTGCGCTTGGCAACGCCACTCCCCAATGAGGCCCGTTGCTCCGCCTGTCACCCCAGCGGCGGTAAATTTTTGGGTGGACTGCAGCTGACGGTTTCCGTAGAGCAGGGGGTCGCCCAAGCAAAAAAACTGGCCGTCATTCTCACCGGAGTTGGCCTGTTCTTCTTTTTCCTCATCATCGGCGTCCTCTATCTGCTGATCTCCCGGCTGGTGGTCCGCCCGGTCAAGGTGCTCTCTGCCCAGGTGGCCGAGATAGCCAAGGGCGAGGGGGACCTGACCAAGATCATCCCGATCACCTCGCACGACGAGATCGGCATGCTGGGTGATGAGGTTAACCACCTCACCCAGAAGATCCGCGAGATCATCGCCACGCTCTATCAGCAGGCCTGCCTGATCGGCTCCAGTGTGTGCGAACTGGCGGCCGGCACCGAGCGGATGGTCACCGCCTCGGAATCGCAGAAGGAGGGGGCGGCCGCCGTGGCAGTCGCTGCCGAAGAGATGGCCCAGACCATCTCCGGCGTGGCCGATAACACCCATCGGGCGGCAAACCTCTCCAGCCAGGTGGATAGTGCCGCCGACAGCGGCATGGCGGTCATGCAGGATACGTGGCAGTGCATGCAGAGTATTGCGGACAGCGTGCAGGAGACCCTGCAGGGCATCCGTCAGTTGGAAGGCTCGTCGAATCAGATCGGTGAGATGCTGAACCTGATCGAGGATATTGCCGATCAGACCAACCTGCTGGCATTAAATGCCGCCATCGAGGCGGCGCGGGCTGGTGATGCCGGACGGGGGTTTGCCGTGGTGGCCGATGAGGTGCGGGCCCTGGCGGAGAAGACCACTAAGTCCACCCGCGAGATCGAGCGGATCGTTGCGTCGATACAGCAGGAGAGCCAGCGTGCGGTGGGGCTGATCACCCGGGAGAGCGATTTGGTGCAGACCGGGCTGGGGCAGGCCGAAGACGCCCGTGGTCGTCTGGAGGCCATCCGGCAGCACGCCCATGAATCGAAGGAGATGATCGACCAGATCGCTGTGGCCAGTGAGGAACAGAGCGCCACCACCGGCGAGATCGCCGGCAAGATCCACCATGTCTCCGATGTCGCCAATGAGACCAACGGCATGATGCAGAAGAGCGCCGAGGCCTTTACCCAATTCTCCGAAGTGGTCGAGCAGATCTACGGCACAGTGGGCAAGTTTTCGGTGGGCAATTATCACGATCAGATCAAGGGCTATGCCAAGGAGCTGCTCGACGGTGTCCAGACGGCAATCGCCGAGGCGTTGCAACGGGGTACCATCAGCGAGGCCGATCTGTTCGACCGGGCCTACAAGCCGTATCCGCAGAAGACCGACCCGCCCAAATTCACCACCCGCTTTGATGGCTTCTTCGACCGGCTGGTGTCACCGCTGCAGGAGGCGATCCTGACTCGGGACAGCAACGTCATGTATGCCATCTGTTTTGATGATAACGCCTATGTGCCGACCCATAACCTGCGTTTCAGCAAACCGCTGACCGGTGATCCTGCCATCGACCGCAACAATAACCGTACCAAGCGGATCTTCAGCGATCATACCGGCAGCCGTGGCGCGGCAAACCTCGACGGTTTCCTGCTGCAGACCTACCGCCGTGACACCGGCGAGATCCTGAATGACATCAGCCTGCCGATCTATATCAACGGCCGCCATTGGGGTGGCATCAGGATCGGTTACAAGGCGCCCTGCAGTTCAGTCGTCAATCTGTAACGGATGAACAGAGCGCCAGGTAGCAACGAGGCGGGGCCCCCTTGGGGGTCCCGCTTTTTGCTTTACATCCGGCGCCGTTGCGCTAGAGTTGCACCAGCAGCACCCTTGGGTGCCCCATGAATCGTCCTGTGCCGTTGCCATGCCGGGCCCTGTTGACCGTCGCCGCCGGTCGGCATTTGTGACAAGCTCTCCTTTCTGCTTGGCCCCCTTTCTGTACTGATGATGCTCGGACTGCCAGGGGCCTGGCCGGGGGCGGTTATGTTGCCACGCCGGTGGAGATCAACCAACTGGTCGGCGTATTGCGGCGTTTTATGCCTGCGTGAGTTGCATCTATAGCCGAAACGCCCGTTCAAGCGATCACGGAGATTGCCATGACACAGAACAGACCGACAGCTGCGGATGATCCCCTGGATCGTGACTACTTGGAGCGAAATTATCTGGCCATAGGCTGTGCCGATGTGCTGGCCGACGTGGTGGCTATGTATCTGCAGAGCGTCCCCCAGAAGCTGGCGGCGTTGCAGGAGACCCTGGGGAGTGGCCAAGGCGATGAATTTATCAGGCTGGCCCATGGGCTGAAAGGCGAATCCGGTTCGGTGGGTGCCCACCAGGTGTTTGCCCTGGCGGGTGAACTGGAACAGGGGGCCCGTCAGGGCGATTGGGCAGCCTGTCGTAGCAACATGCCCGCCCTGGAAGGTGCGCTTGAGCGGGTGACCGCCGTGTTGCGCCAGGAGTTTGGCGGGTAATGCCGACCCCATCCCCGCTTAAGGTTCTGTTTGCCGCCTCTGAGGCGGCCCCCTTTGCCAAGACCGGCGGCCTGGGGGAGGTAGTGGGCGACCTGCCGCGCTATCTCCATGCCCTCGGGCACGATGTCCGCGTGGTCCTGCCCCGCTACTACAGCATCGACCCCGGCCGTTACGGTTTGAGGCGGTTAGCCGGTACGCTGGTGGTGCCGATGGGGATTATCGGCCCGATGTACTGCGGTGTTTGGGAGGGGCGGCTGCCCAAGAGCGAGGTGCCGGTCTATTTCCTCGAACACGAAGGGCTCTACGGTCGCGACGGCATCTACGGGGTTGATAACGTCGGCTTCATGGACAACGACAACCGCTACCTGTTCCTTTCCAAGGCGGCCCTCGAACTGCCCAAGATGCTCGGCTGGCAGCCGGATATCCTGCATGCGCACGACTGGCAGACCGCAGCCATTCCGGTGCTGCTCAACACCAGCCACCGGGATGATCCCCTGGTGGGCCGCGCCGCCTCGATCCTCACCATCCACAACATGCAGTATCAGGGTGAATTTTACCCCGGTCTGATGGAGGTGCTGGACGTGGGCTGGGATCAGTTCACCTTTCTGGGGTTGGAGAAGGATGACCGGGTCAACCTGCTAAAGGGGGGGATCTACCATGCCACCCTGCTCAACACCGTGAGCCGGGGCTACGCCCGTGAAATCCAGACCCCTGTCTATGGCTGGGGCCTTGAGGACGTGGTGCGGGAGCGGGCCGCCGACCTGTACGGCATCTTAAACGGTGTGGATTACGCCGAATGGGACCCGGCCACCGACCGGTTGCTCCCCGCCACCTACTCGGCCGACGACCTCTCGGGCAAGGTGCTTTGCAAACGGGCGCTGCAGCGCCGTTTCGGTCTGCCAGAACGGGATGTGCCCCTGTTCGGCGTGGTCTCCCGGATGGTGCCCCAGAAGGGGACCGATCTGCTGGCCGAGGCGATCCACGATATACTCAGATTGGATCTGCAGCTGGTCGTGGTCGGCACCGGCGAGCCATGGGCCCACTTCTTCTTCGGCGGCATGGCCCACCGCCATCCCGACCGGGTAGGTTGCTTCATTGGCTATGACAACGCCTTGGCGCACCTGGTGGAGGCCGGCGCCGACTTTTTCCTGATGCCGTCGGCCTTCGAACCGTGCGGCCTGAACCAGATGTACTCCCTGGCCTACGGTACCCCGCCGGTGGTGCGTGCCACCGGTGGCCTGGACGACAGCATCGAGAATTTTGATGAGGCTGCGCTCACCGGCGACGGCTTCAAGTTTTGGAGCCACAGCGCCGCTGCCCTGTACGATACCGTGGGCTGGGCAACCTGGACCTTTTACCATAACCCGGCAGGGCTGGCCGCCCTGCGCAGAAACGGCATGGCCAAACGTTTTACCTGGCAGGAGGCGGCACGTACGTACGATGAACTGTATCGGAAGGCATTGCAGAGGAAGCAGGGTGAGTAGTAACGGCAGGCGGCTGGTGGTACTCCTGTCCCTCGTTCTCACCACAGGGTTGGTAACCATTGCAGGGGCGCAGGAACCGTCGTTTGCCACCTATCCCCTCCTGCCGACCGGCTATAGTTCCATCAAGGTGTTCGACCGGCACCAGCGGTTCGTGGGGCGGCTCCTGCCGGACAAGAGGTACTGGGTCACCATCGACCGGATTCCCCCCTTCCTGCAGCGGGCGGTGGTAGCGGTGGAGGATGCCCGTTTTTACGAACATGGCGGCATCGACCTGCGGGGTATCGCGCGGGCTGCCGTAAAGGACCTGGTCAAGGGCAAGCTGGCCGAGGGCGGTTCCACCATCACCCAACAGTTGATCAAGAACCGCTATCTGACCGGGGCCAAGACCATCGATCGCAAACTCAAAGAGGGGATGCTGGCCATCGAGTTTGAGAAGAAGTACACCAAACAGCAGATACTGGAGATGTACCTAAACGAGATTTACTACGGTAATGGGGCCTGGGGCATTGCGCAGGCGGCCCGGCTCTACTTTGACAAAGACCCGGAAGAGCTTACGGACGTCGAGTGTACGCTGTTGGCCGGCATCCCCAAGAACCCGGTACGGTACAACCCCCTGGCCAGGCCGGCCGATGTGGGCTGGCGTCGAACGGTCGTCCTTAAGCGGATGTTCGAGGTAGGGGCGATCACCTCCCGGCAGTACCGCCAGTTGCGCACCCATTCGGCCGCGCCGCTGCCCCCCAACCGTGCGCCGTATTATCTGGCCTATCTGCGCAACGAACTGATTGAGCGCTACGGTGCGGGGATTATCGATCAGGGGGGGCTTGAGGTGACCGCATCCCTTGATCTGCCGCTTCAGCTGAAGGCAGAGCAGGCGATCAGCAAAGGGGTCGGTCGGCTCTCATCCCTTCTGCAGGGGGCCTTGGTAGCCGTCGATCCCAACACCGGCGATCTGCTGGCGGCCGTAGGAGGGGTCAATTTTGCCAAAGGTCCGTATAACCGTGCACTGCAGGCCAGGCGACAGCCCGGTTCAGCCATCAAGCCGTTGATTTACGCCGCCGCTATCGAAGGGGGCATCACCGCCGCCAGCCGGTGGGATGATACGCCGGTTTCCTACCAGGAGGGGAATGGTCAGCACTGGCAGCCGCAGAATTATGACGGCCGGCGTCATGGCATCCTCTCGCTGCGCCAGGCCCTGGCCACCTCCAACAATGTCATAGCGGTCAAGCTGCTGGAGACGATCGGCCTGCCGGCCTACAGCGAGGTTGCCACCAGAATGGGGCTGCCGCCGCGGTTGCACGATCTCTCCCTGGCGCTCGGCACGGATGAGGTAACGCTGCATGATCTGGTGATGGCCTACGCCCCGTTGGCAAACGGCGGCATGAGGCCGGGACCACGCAGCATCATCCGGATCTACAACCGCTACCGCCACAGCTGGGCGGAGCAAGCACCATCCAGCACCCCGGCGATCTCGCCGGCCAGCGCCTTTATTACCACCCAGATGCTGAAGGATGTGCTAACCTACGGTACTGCCAAGGTGTTGCGAAGATTCAGCCACCGTTATCCGCTTGCCGGCAAGACCGGTACCACCAGCGATTATCACGACGCCTGGTTTGTGGGCTATACCCCGCAACTCGTGGCCGGTGTCTGGGTCGGTTACGATCAGCCCCGTTCCGGCGGTAGGGGGTTTACTGGTGGCGCCATTGCCGCGCCGATCTGGGAACGGTTCATGCGACAGGCCCTGGCCGGCAAAACGGTGCCTGATTTTTCCATGCCTGATACCGTGGTGACCGCCACCATCGACCCCGCTACCGGCCTGCTGGCTACGCCTGATGGTGCCCAGCGGCGGGAGGAGTTCTTCGTCCGGGGTAGCGAGCCGACAGCATACAGCCCCAGCCATGGTGGCACCGACCCCGTTGCGCCGGCCCAGCCGCCACCTGCGGTGCCAGAAGGCCAGTAGTCCGTTGTGGTTCGCACCTATCGCTACGGCATAAGGAAGGGGGCCATCGATGCTTTCATCACTGCAGGAGTTCGTTGCACATCTGAGCCATCTGGACGAACTGCAGACCGTTGAGGCATCGGTCACCACCCAGTTGGAGATCGCCGCCGTCACCCGTCGGATCAGCAGCCAGCCCAAGGGGGGGCCAGCTCTGCTGTTTCGCCGGCCCGAACCGTTTCCATTTCCGGTTGTCACCAATCTGTTCGGTTCACGCCAGCGCATGCGCCTGGCATTGGAATTGGATCGTCTGGAAGACCTGACCGCCATGTTCGGTTCCCTGCTGCAGGCCGTCCCGGCAGGCGGTATGAACGGCCTCGCTGCGCAGCTCGCCAGCCAGCCGGCGTTGCAGCAGTGCCATCCCGTTATGGTGTCTGACGGCCCGTGTCGAGAGACCCTGGAGCCGGAGGCCGATCTGCTGCAGTTGCCGTTTCTGCAGAACTGGCCCGATGATGGTACGGGGGGCGGTACCGGCCGGTATATCACCCTGGGGCAGGTCGTTACTGCGCTGCCCGACGGCAGCCAGCCCAACTGCGGCATCTACCGCTGCCAGGTCCATGACGCCCATACGCTGGCAATCCGCTGGCGCAGCACCAGTGGTGCCGCCCGGCACCATCAGGAATACCGGCGGCGTGGTGAACGGATGCCGCTGGCGATAGTGTTGGGAGGACCGCCGGCGTTGACCCTGGCGGCCGCCTGGCCGCTGCCTGAAGGTCTGGACGAAGTACGCCTCGCCTGCTGGTTGCGACAGGCCCCACTGCCAGTGGTAAGCTGCTCCCACGGCCCGATTTCGGTGCCGGCCGAGGCCGAGGTGGTGATCGAAGGCTTTGCCGAACCGGAAGGCACGTTGATCGAGGGGCCCTTTGGCAATCATTCCGGTCGTTACGATCCGGCCGGTCCGGCAGCGCGGGTCACGGTTACCCGCATCACCCGCCGTGCGTCCCCCTTGATTCCGGCCACGGTGGTGGGGCCGCCACCTCAGGAGGACTGCTGGATGATGCAGGGGTGGGAACGCCTGTTGGCCGCCTTTCTGCAGCGGCTGGTGCCGGGAGTGCGGGATATCTGCCTGCCGATCGCCTGGGTCTTCCGCCATAGTGCCATTGTTGCCCTCGAAGATCCTACGGCCGTGTCAGTCCGGGAGACCGTTCATGCCCTCTGGCGGCTGCCCTGGTTTGCCAAGGCCCGTCTGCTGGTGCTGGTGGATGCCGCCATCGCCCCCCGCAATCTGCATCAGGTGGCCTGGCGGGTGGTGAATGAGACCGACTGGCTGGACGATCTGATCCTGGACGAACCGGGCGGTCGCCTGGCCATTGACGCCACCCGTCGCACCTTTGACGAGGGGCTGGCCGACCAGGCCACCGAACAACTGATTGACCACCGTTGGAAGGAGTACTGCCTGCCGTGACCGCCGTACTGAAAAAAGTTGTCGTCTTTCTGGAGATGATCAAGTTTTCCCACACCGTTTTTGCCCTGCCGTTTGCCCTGTCCGGGGCGCTTCTGGCAGCCCGCGGCCTCCCCGGCGGCCGTCAGTTGTTGTTCATCATCCTGGCCATGGTCGGGGCCCGCACCGCCGCCATGGCGCTAAACCGCCTGATCGATGCCGAGATCGACGCCCAAAATCCTCGTACCGCCGGCCGTGCCATACCGGCCGGCCTGCTTTCCAAGGGGGCGGTCTTTTTCGCCATCCTGCTGTCGGTGGCACTTTTGCTCTGGTCGGCGGCCAGCTTGAACCCCTTGTGCCTCAGGCTCTCCCCCATCGCCCTGTTTTTTCTGGTACTCTATTCCTACTGCAAGCGGTTCACCGCCCTGGCCCACCTGGTGCTGGGGCTCTGCCTGGCTGCAGCACCGATCGGCGCCTGGGTTGCGTTAACCGGTACCATTGAGCTGCCTGCCATCGTGCTGGGGCTGCTGGTGCTGTTCTGGGTTGCCGGCTTCGACATCCTCTACGCCCTGCAGGATCTGGAGTACGACCGCTCGGCCGGGCTGCACTCCATTCCGGTGGCCCTGGGGGTAAACGGTTCCCTCTGGTTGGCCCGGCTGTTCCACCTGCTCACCCTGGCGCTCGTGGGCTGGCTGATCGTTCTGGTCGGCCTGGGCGTCTGGTTCTGGGTCGGCAGTGGCCTGATGACCGCCATGCTGCTGTATGAACACTGGCTGCTGCGGGGTGGCGACCTGACCCGGCTGGATGCCGCCTTCTTCACCATGAACGGCTACATCAGCCTGACCTTTCTGGCCGCCACGGCCGCGGATGTCTTTCTGGGGAGGTAGACAATGCGTATCCTGCTGGCCATAACCGGCGCGTCCGGCAGCGTCTACGGCCTGCGATTAGTGGAAGAGCTGCTTAAGGGGGCCCATGCCGTGACGTTGGTGGCCAGCGCGAGCGGCGCTGAGGTCTGCCGCTTCGAGACCGGGGTGGAGCTGGGGGATGCCGATGCCCTCAAACAACGCTGGAATCTGCCGGATGCGGCCCTGACGTTACGCGGGGCGGACGACCTGTGGGCGCCGGAGGCCAGCGGCTCGGCCGCCCCGGATGCGATGGTGATCGCCCCCTGCAGCATGGGTACCGTGGGGCGGATTGCGGCCGGCATCTCCGATAACCTGATCGAACGGGCCGCCGATGTGCTGCTGAAAGAGGCCCGCCCGCTGGTCCTGCTGCCCCGCGAGACGCCGCTCTCCGCCATCCACCTGGAGAACCTGCTCAAGCTCTCTCGGGCCGGGGCGCGGATCGTGCCGGCCATGCCGGGCTTTTACCACCAACCGCAGTCGCTTGAGGATATGGTGAACTTTGTGGTGGGAAAATTACTGGATCAACTGGGGATAGCACACCGCCTGTTCAAGCGGTGGGGAACCTCGTAGGGACGGCAGCCCGTCCCTACAGCGGGAACGACCTATTTTTTTGCTACCGCTTCCGATACCGCCGCACCCAAGGCGCGGCACTGCGCCAACACCTCATCGGTGGGGCTGAAGACGGCCCGTACCGGTTCGGCCACCAGTTTCAAGCCCATCCCTTTCAGCCGCTCCTCGGCCATCTTGCAGGCCTCACCACTCCAGCCATAACTGCCGAACACCGCAGCCAGATTGGTCTTGAGCCTGACCGTACTCAGAAACGTCAGCACGTGCCACATCGGCGGCGGGATGTCCCGGGCCACCGTTGGGATGCCGAACACCAGGGCGTCAGCCTCCTCCATCAGGGTGCGGATCTCGTTGTCGGTCATGCCGACGGTGTGATAACAGGCCACCTCGATGTCGTCCAATGCCGCCCCTTCCGCTACCGCCTGGGCCATCTTCTCGGTGTTGCCGTGGGGGGAGAGGTATAACAGCACCACCTTCTTGCCGAAAGAGGTGGGCTTGCTCCACTGTTCGAACTGCTGGATGACCTTCCAGGGGTCGCGTCGGATGATCGGCCCGTGGCTGGGCAGGATCATGTCGATCACGTCGTGGCGGATCTTCTCAATGGCAGCCAGCACCTTGTCCTTGAAGGGACGGAAGATGCAGTCGAAGTAAAACTGGCGGGCCGAGGTGAAGTCCTCGGTCTCGTCGTTGAAGATATGCTGCACGTCGCAGTAGTGGGCGCCGAAGGCGTCGCAGGTGAAGAGCAGATTTTCTTCCTCAAGCCGCGTGAACATGGTGTCGGGCCAGTGCAGGAACGGCGCCATGATGAACCGCAGCGTGCGGCCCCCCAGATCGAGGGTGTCGCCATCCTTCACCACCTGGCTGGCAAACGGCTTGTGCATCATGTTGGTGACGAACGTCTTAGCGGCCTGGGTGGAGACCACCGTGGCATTGGGGCACTGTTCCAGCAGATAGGCCAGGGAACCCGAATGGTCCGGTTCGGAGTGGTTGACGATGATGTAGTCAATTGTGGCCGGGTCCACCAGCGAGCGGACCTTGTCGAGGTACTGGTCGGTGAACTTGCCTTTGACCGTATCGATGATGGCGGTTTTTTCGCCGCCTTTGATCAGGTAACTGTTGTAGGTGGTGCCGTGCTCGGTGGGAAACAGGTCGTCAAAAATCCGCAACTCGGGATGCAAAGCGCCGATCCAGTGAATACCAGTTGTTATCTCAATAGTGCCTACCATCTGTGCAATACTCCTTAGGTTGCAGGATAGTTGATCATTTTGATGAGAGTACTATAACAAAGCCACTCCCTGTAGACAAGGGACAATTGGCCGGTTGTGACCATGCAGGCTTTCTGGTAGATTTGGGCCCGTTCTTGTCTCTGCAGTCCTCATGCCAATTGTGATCGGAGTATGCATGCGCCAAAAAACGGTTTACAGCTGCAGCCAGTGTGGCGCCCAATCCCCCAAATGGTTGGGCAGGTGCCCCGATTGCGGTGCCTGGAACACCATGGCCGAGGAGCGTCAGGCGCAGGCCGCAGGCGGTCGCGGCAGGGCTGCTATCGGCCAGAGGAACACGCCGCTGCCGATAAGTCAGGTGCCGCCCCAGAGCGAGGTGCGCCGCAGCTGTGGCATCGGGGAGCTCAATCGTGTGCTGGGGGGAGGGCTGGTGCCTGGTTCGCTGGTGTTGATCGGTGGTGACCCCGGTATCGGCAAATCGACCCTGCTTTTGCAGGCGATGCAGCATCTGGCCGCCCAGGGTCCGGTCTTGTACGTCTCCGGCGAGGAATCGGCGGCTCAGACCCGGCTGCGGGGTGAGCGGCTGGGGGTCGATGCGTCCAACCTGCTGGTGCTGGCCGAAAACTCCCTGGAGGAGATCGTCGCCCAGGTTGAGCAGCAGCGGCCCCAGGCGCTGGTGGTGGACTCAATCCAGACCGTCTGGACCCAGGCCCTGGAATCGGCACCGGGCAGCGTCAGTCAGGTGCGGGAGTCGGCCGGCCGTCTGATGCTGCTGGCCAAGGGGAGCGGGCTGCCGGTCTTTCTGGTGGGTCATGTCACCAAGGATGGTTCCATTGCCGGTCCGCGCGTGCTGGAGCATATGGTGGACACGGTCCTGTACTTCGAGGGTGACCGGGGACACCCCTACCGGATCTTGCGGGCGGTGAAGAATCGTTTTGGCTCCACCAATGAGATCGGCGTGTTCGAGATGAAGGCCGGTGGCCTGGCCGAAGTGGCCAATCCGTCGGAACTGTTCCTGGCCGAACGGCCACTGGATGCCGCCGGTTCGGTGGTGACCGCCACGTTAGAGGGGAGCCGTACGTTGCTGGTGGAGGTGCAGGCCCTGGTGACCCCCAGCGCCTACGGCACCCCGCGCCGGACCACCATCGGCGCCGACAGCAACCGGCTGGCCCTGCTGGTGGCGGTGCTCGAGAAGAAGGCCGGCCTGCATCTGGCTGGCCAGGATATCTTCCTGAACGTGGCCGGCGGCGCCCGGCTGTCAGAACCGGCCGCTGATCTGGCCATTCTCCTGGCCGTGGCTTCCTCCCATCTGGATCGCCCGGTCGATCCGCAGACCGTGGTATTTGGCGAGGTCGGGCTTGCCGGCGAGGTGCGGGCCGTGACTCAGCCCGAGCCGCGTCTGGCCGAGGCCGAGAAGCTCGGCTTTCAACACTGCCTGCTGCCGGCCGCCCAGCTGCGGCGTCTTGCGCCCGGTACGATGCGCTGCGAGGCGGTTGCCACCGTGCAGGAA
>JAJXUW010000059.1 GCA_021782545.1 Deltaproteobacteria bacterium
CACCGATTCGTTCGGCAAGAGCCAGTGCTTCGGTCTTGTACTGCTGCGAATGTCGTTTGCGTGATGTACCCGGTTTTGTTCCTGTTGCCATTGGTCACCTCTGTCAGGGAGTGTACTCGCTTAACAGGGTGTCCGTCTAGGGCGGGCAGGATCAATAATTTCCCAACCAGCCCCATGGACACCCCATTAAACAACCACTGACATCACACAACAGACCGGACACATAATGAACAACACCCTCTACCTGATCGACGGTTCCTCCTACCTTTACCGGGCCTACTTCGCCATCAAGCGGCTGTCGTCCCCCAGCGGCTTCCCCACCAACGCCATCTACGGCTTTACCCAGATGTTGCTGAAGCTCGTGAAGGACCACCAGCCGCAGCATCTGGCAGTGGTGTTCGACGTGGGGCGGGTCACCTTCCGCACCGAGCTCTATTCGGCCTACAAGGCCAACCGCGAGGAGATGCCGGCCGATCTGCGCCAGCAGGTGGGGCCGATCCGCGACCTGGTGCGGGCCTTCAACATCCCGGTGGTGGAGCTGGCAGGCTACGAGGCCGACGACCTGATCGGCACCCTGGCGGCCCGCTGGGAGGCTAAAGGTGGCACGGTGGTGGTGGTGACCGGCGACAAGGATCTGATGCAGATCGTGACCGAGCGGACTACCCTGCTGGACACCATGAAGAACACCAGCTCTGCCATCCCCCAGGTGCAGGAGCGTTTCGGCGTCGGGCCGGACGGAGTGATCGACATCCTGGGACTGGCCGGTGACAGCTCGGACAACATCCCCGGTGTGCCGGGCATCGGCGAAAAGACTGCCATCAAGCTGATTCAGGAATTCGGTTCCATGGATGCCCTGCTGGAACGGGCTGCTGAGGTGCCGGGCAAGACCGGCGAGAAGCTGCGGGAGTTTAGCGAGCAGGCCCGCCTGTCCCGCGTGCTGGCCACCATCATCAAGGATGTGCCCTATGAGCTGCACCCGGACGAACTGGCAGCCCGGGAGCCGGATACGGCCCGCCTGAACGAGCTGTTCAAGGAGTACGGTTTTCACACCCTGATCAAGGAGATGACCGCCCAGGCCACCCTGCAGACCGACCGCTACCATTGCGTGCTGACCAGCGAGGCGCTGGAGGCCCTGGCCAAACGGCTGGAAGCTGCACCCGCCTTTGCCTTTGATACCGAGACCACCGGACTTGATCCCCGTTCGGCCGAACTGGTGGGGATATCGATCTCGCTGGAGCCCCACGAGGCGTTTTACATCCCGCTGGGGCACCGCTACCTGGGGATGCCCGACCAGTTGCCCCGCGCAACCGTGCTGGAGCGGCTACAACCCGCCTTCGGCAATCCAGCCATCCGCAAGGTGGGCCAAAACCTGAAGTTCGACCTGCAGGTCATGAGCACCGCAGGGCTGGAGGTGAAAGGGAGCTGGTGCGACACCATGCTCTGCTCCTACCTCTTAAACCCCTCCCGCGGCGGCCATGGCCTGGATGCACTGGCCCAGGAACACTTGAACCACCGGATGATCTCCTATGACGAGGTGACCGGCAGCGGCAAAAACCGGATCTGCTTCAGCGAGGTGGAGGTTGAAAAAGCCACCCGCTACGCGGCGGAGGATGCCGACGCCACCTGGCTCTTGCATGAGAAACTCTTGCCGATGGTGCGGGAACAGGGGCTGGACAGGCTGCTGTTCGAGCTTGAGATGCCGCTGATGGAGATCATGACGCGGATGGAACAGCACGGCGTGCTGCTTGACCTGGCCTATCTGGCCAGCCTGGGCAACGACTTCGGCCAGCGGATGCTGGAGCTGGAAAAACGGATTATTGAGCTGGCGGGCGGGCCGTTCAACCTCAACTCGCCCAAGCAGCTGGAAGAGGTGCTGTTCGACCGGCTGGGGCTGCAAGCGGGCAAAAAGACCAAGGGCAAGACCGGCCGTTCCACCGACAACGAGGTCTTGACCGGGCTGGCCGAGGAGCATGAGATCGCCCGGCAACTGCTGGAGTACCGTGGTCTGGCCAAGCTGAAATCCACCTACACCGATGCCCTGGCCAAGCTGGCCGACAAGGGTGGCCGGGTGCATACCTCCTACAACCAGGCGGTGACCGCCACCGGGCGGCTGTCGTCATCGGACCCCAACCTGCAGAACATCCCGATCCGCACCGACGAAGGCCGCCGTATCCGTGAGGCGTTCGTGGCGCCTCCGGGCTGCCTGATCCTGGCGGCGGACTACTCCCAGATCGAATTACGCGTGCTGGCCCATCTCTCCGAAGACAAGGTCTTTTGCGATGCCTTTAAGCACGACCAGGATATCCACACCCGCACCGCTGCTGAGGTGTTCGGCCTGTTCCCGGAGCTGGTCACCAGCGAGATGCGCCGCCAGGCCAAGACCATCAACTTCGGCATCATCTATGGCCAGGGGGCCTTCTCGCTGGCCAAACAGCTGGGGGTGGCCCGCAACGTGGCGGAGAAGTTCATCGCCGCTTACAAGGAGCGTCACAACGGGGCAATGGCCTTTCTCGACAGCTGCATCACCACCGCAAAAGAGACAGGATACGTCACAACTATCCTGGGCCGCAGACTGCCAATAGCAGACATTACCAGCAGCAACGGCAACCTGCGTTCCTTTGCCGAGCGTAACGCCATCAACTACCCGATCCAGGGTTCGGCGGCCGACATCATCAAGCAGGCCATGCTGGGGGTGGACCGCGCCATCCGTGATTCGGGACTCGCGAGCCGCCTGATCATGCAGGTGCATGACGAACTGGTCTTCGAAGTACCGGAGGCCGAACTGGCACAGATGCGTGAACTGGTGGAGCGGGAGATGTCGCAGGCGGTGGCGCTGCAGGTGCCGTTAAAGGTGGATATTAACTTTGGTACCAACTGGAGTGAAGCCCATTAGGCCATGAAGACCGAACACTGCCAGGCCATTGTGCTCTCCACGCTGGACTACGGCGAGAGCGACCGGATCGTATCGCTGTTCAGCCTGGAGTTTGGCCGGATCAGGGCCTTTGCCAAAGGAGCCCGCGCCAGCCGCAGGCGGTTCGGCGGCATGCTGGAGCCGGGTAACCGGCTGGAACTGACGCTGCAGGTCAAGGACGAGGGTCTCAGCCGGCTGGAGCGGGTGGAGGCTGCCCGCTGTCATCCGGGCCTGCGCGGAAACCTCGAAACATTGGCCCTGGCGCTCTACGGCTGTGAGCTGGTGGAGGCGCTCACCCCGGAGGGGCATCCCCTGCCCCGCCTGTACCGCCTGCTGGCCACGTTGCTGGACCACCTGGAACGCGGCGCCGCAACCGAGGCAGATCAACGTTTTTTCGAGATAAACCTGCTGAATATCCTGGGCTACCGGCCTCCTCTGGAGGACGATGACCTGCACCCCTTGCGCAACTGCCTGCGGACTGGTACATTCGGCCTCATCAGCTTCAGCGGGCAGGAACTGGCAGCAAGCGGCAGACTGCTGGACCGATCCATCAGCAACCACACCACACGGCCCTTGCAGAGCCTTTCGTTTCTGCAAGACGTGACCGGCCGGAGGATCTGACCATCATGCAAACCAGCGGCATCGTCCGGCTCAAAACGCTGTTGCCCTCCCTCGGCATGGCCGTTGCGCTCACGCTTCCATCGGCTGTCAGCGCCGCTCCAGGCAGCTTTGATCTGGATCTAAAGGATCTAAAAAAACCAGCGGCAACGGTGAGTAAACCCCACCCCAGACGTGTAGAAAAAAGAAAGACAAAAACCGGTTCCGCACACCACAAGCCGACCCGGAAGAAAACGCCCGCCACCCACCCGGCTGCACCACGGTTGGTCACCCTGGATGGCGCGACAGCCTGCATACTTGCCCGCCAGTTTCTGGAGGCGCTGACCGAACCGGTACCGGTCGAAGCGGCGTTACAGGGGATCAACATGCCGTCTGCCATCATCGCCGCCCGCAACCAGGGGATAACGGTCCTCCTGGCCTGCGGGCTACACCCTGCCGAGGCGTACACCTTCAAACGTCTGCTGAAAACCGATGGCGTTCAGCTGCTCAACCTGACTGGTGACGAGCCCCCGACGCAGGTCATCCAGACCGCGGCCCGGGAGGCAGGGCTCTCATACCGTCAGGTGCAAGGGACACCGCTCAGCTACGAGCTGGTTGATGCGCAGGGGGGTCAGGTCCGTTTAACGGTGGCTGGCGCAACGACAGGCGGCAAGCAGTGATGAGGCAATCGCCGGATGACTGCCAAAGTGGAGATGGACGTAGGAGGCGAGGCAGCTGCCGCTGACAAACCCCTCCGGAGAGGCCGTCTCTCCAGGGCGGGAAACCAGATAGCCACGCCCCACCGCTGACGGCATCTCATCAAGGCGCGAGTAATGGAACTCATGCCCACGGAGCCGCTCATGCCGCCGGCCCACCAACGCATCCCGTGCCAGCTCGACCTCACGGTAGCCCAAGGCAGCCCGTTTTTGCCCCATCCTGACCCGCGTCGGAAAAATGCCGGCAAAGGGATACACGAGCCGGTCCTCATCCTGCGCCATCACGCCATCGGTCAGATACACCAGCCCCCCGCACTCCCCGTAGACCGGCAGCCCCCGGTTTACCGCCTGACGGATCGCCTCCAGTAGCGGACGGTTGGCGGACAGCTGCTCCCGATACAGCTCCGGGTAGCCCCCCGGCAGATAGATGCCTTGGCACCCCTCTGGCAGCGACCGATCCTGAAGCGGCGAGAAGAGCGCCACCTCAGCCCCAGCCTCCCGTAACAGACGCAGATTGTCTTCATACAGGAAACAGAAGGCAGCATCACGGGCCACGGCAATCCGCACCGTATTGATGGTTGTCAGCTTGACCTCTGCGGTCGCCACAACAGCGGCCGGTTGCGTAACTTCTGCACAGGCCATCAGCCGCTCAAGATCGACATACTGTTCAATCATCGTTGCCAGATGATCGACGAACTCCTTCGGCAGCGGGTTATCCTCGGCGGTGACCAACCCCAGATGACGGGAAGGGATGACAAGCTCTTCATCGCGGGGAATCGCCCCAAGGCAGGGGATCTGCGGGCAGTGTTCTGTAAGCGCCTGGGCCAGCAACTGGCCATGCCGCTCACTGCCGATATTGTTGAAGATCACCCCTGCCAGCCGTACCGCGGGGTCAAAGCGGGCAAAACCGGCCACCAGGGCGGCCGCGCTGGCCGCCATACCACGGGCATTCACCACCAGCAGCACCGCTGCGCCGGTCAGCCGGGCTATCTGGGCCGTACTCCCTTCCTGCGCCGAAGCGCCAAGGCCGTCGAACAGCCCCATCGCCCCCTCGATCAGGGCGATATCGGCTCTTGTCGCGTGATGATGGAAGGTGGATTGCACAAAGGCGGGGGGACAGATCCAGCCGTCGAGGTTGACGGAAGGCCGGCCGGTCACCAGACGGTGGTAGCCGGGGTCGATGAAATCGGGACCGGTCTTAAACGGCGCCACCCGCTGCCCCCGCCGGGTAAGTGCAGCCATCAGCCCCAGGCTGATGGTGGTCTTACCGGAACCGCTCTGCGGGGCGGCGATGATCAGCGCTTTCACGGGGGCCTACTGCAGCCGGCGACGGGCGCCGCCGTACTGGAAAAAGGCGATCAGGTGGAACTCGTCCTTGGCGTAATTTTTCGGCAGTTTGCCCATCGGGCCGAGCAACCGCAAGGTGCGGAAGACCTCGTCGTCCAGTATCTTGCTGCCCGAGCTCTCCAGCAGTTGCACCTTGGTGATCTCGCCGTGGCGGTTAAAGGTGATCTTGACCGGCGTGACCCCTTCGATCCCCCGCTGGGCAGCTGCCTCGGGGTAGCGCCAGACACCGTAGACCGCGGTCTCGAAACGGCGCAGGAACGAACCAAACTGGATATCGTCGGTATTGAGAAAGGCGGTGTCGCCCTCGGCGATATCACTGGCATAGCGCCGCCGGTAGTTATCCTCCAGCTTGGCCATCCGGCTGGCGCTGGGCATCAGCCGGGCAGGCAGGGCGGGACCGCCTCCACCGCTGACCGACGGTGCCTGTGGTGGTGCGGAAGGCTGCCGACGGACCAGCTCGCTGGCGGAAGAGCCGGGGGCAACCGGTCTGGTAACGGGTGATGCCTGACTTGGGCGTCTGGCCTTGGCGACGGGACCAGGGGGGGGCGACTGCCGGCGTTGCTGTGCCGTCGGCGTAACCGGACGGGTAACCCGCATTTGCCCTTTGGGAGCGATTTCTTTGGCCACACGACGACGCTGGTCTGACGGACGTGCCTTTATATGGTCCTGCGGCGCCGGCGGCAGTTGGGGCATGTCCTGCAGGTCAATGAAGGTCGGTTCGGAAAACTTTGGCTGTTCCTTTGGCCAGAGGTAGACCACGGCAAAACCGGCCACGTGCAACGCCAGTGAGAGTACCAGCAGGTACAGAAACCTCTTCTCGACATACTGGTCTGTAGCAATCCCTCGAGCCAGCTTCGGTTCCTCCAGAACCATGAAGGGGATGCCTTGAACATCCAGCATCCCCTTCATCAAACGTCTCTCCGCCCTGTCGTTGGCCTCAAAGGTCCTCTGGCGAGTTCCTTTACAGATGGGTCTCAATGTGCCGCTTCAGGCAATTCCCACGTACGGCGGGCAGCTCACCACGGCAGGGAACGATCCCCGTTTCAACAAGTATTCCGCCCGGGCGCTACAGGCCGTCACGGGCAGGGCAGAGAGCAGACTGGGTACGGTTTTATCGTAGTCTTGCTCGTCTTTTTTTTCAAGCGCTTTGTGCTGAGCACTGTTGCAGATAGTGCTGCAATGTGCGGACATCGGCCATCAACGCCTCGAAGCCGGGAAAGGTCAACGATTGCGGTCCGTCGGAGAGCGCCTTTTCCGGCTCGGGATGCACTTCCACCAGTACTCCGTGGGCACCGGCCACCAGTGCTGCCTTGGACATCGGAATCACCAGGCTACGCTTGCCGGTGGCGTGTGAGGGGTCCACCATGATCGGAAGATGGGTCAGTTCTTTCACCAGCGGCACCATGGCCAAGTCCAGCGTGTTGCGGGTGGCGGTCTCAAAGGTGCGGATACCCCGTTCGCAGAGGATCACCTGCTGGTTCCCCTCGGCCAGGATATACTCGGCAGCGGCCAGAAACTCCTCGATGGTGGCGCTCATCCCCCGCTTGAGCAGCACCGGCTTACGGATTCTGCCCAGTTCGCGCAGCAGGTCGAAGTTCTGCATGTTGCGGGCCCCTACCTGGAGGAGGTCGGCGTACTCGGCCACCAGCCCCACGTTGTCCGGGCTCATCACCTCGGTCACAATCGGCAGGCCGGTGGCCTCCCGGGCCTTGGCCAAAAGTTTCAGCCCCTCTTCACGCAAGCCCTGAAAGGTGTGCGGGCCGGTACGAGGTTTGAAGGCGCCCCCCCGCAGCAGATCGGCACCGGCCTGCTTGACAAAGCGGGCCGTTTTGAGGATCTGCTCCTCGCTCTCCACAGCGCAGGGGCCGGCCACCACCACCGGCCGCTGTCCCTCTCCGATCCTGACCCCGGCCACATCCACGATGGTATCCTCGGGATGAAAATCGCGGGAGACCAGCTTGTACGGCTTTGAGACGTGGATCGTCTGCCGCACACCGGGCAGGTCGAGGATGGTGGTATCGTCCACGTACCCCTTGTTGCCCAGCACCCCGATGGCGGTCCGCTCACCACCGGGGATCGGTGCGGCGGTCAGGCCCATCGCCGTGATCGTCTCGATCACCCGGTCGATATCCGCCTGGGTGGCGGTGTGGTTCATCACGATCAGCATAGTTGCATCCTTTCACTGCTGGCGTGCTACGAGCTGCTGCAAACGCTCCATCTGCAGAATAGTCACCTTCCGCCCGTCCAGCTCGATGATCCCCTCCTCCTTCAGCTTGCGGAAGGTGCGGGAGATGGTCTCGCCGGCGGTGCCCAGCTGGGCGGCCAGTTCACCCTTCTTGATCCCCAGCTCCAGGTAGGTGATCCCGCCGTAGCTGGTGGACTTCTCGCCGGCCCGCTTGATCAGGAACGAGGCCAGACGCGAGGTGACGTCGGCAAAGGTCAGCTCCTCGATCTGCCGGGCGAACCGCCTGAGCGACAGCGACAGCGACACCACCAGGTTCAGAGCGAACTGCGGCTTGGAGCCCATGAGTTCCATAAACCCCTGGCGCGGCAGGAACAGCACCTCGCCCGGCTCAAGGGCCCGGGCCTCGGCCGGATAGCGGCCATCACCGAAGAAGGCCGCCTCGGCAAAGGTCTCGCCGGGGTGCACGAAATGCAGCACCTTCTCCCGTCCCTCCGGCGACACCCGGCACAGCTTGAGATGCCCCTCAATCAGCAGGAAAAAGCCGGTGGCCTCCTCCCCTTCGCTGAACAGCGTTTCACCCTTGGCAACCGCGCGGCGCACGGTAATGGCCGCCAAGGACTGCAGGTCCTCGTCGTTCAGGCCGGAGAACAACAGTGATTTCTTAAGCAGGGGCACCAGTCCCATCTTATTTCACGAAGGCGGCCACTTTTTGCGCCACTGCCGCCGGGGTCAGGCCGAACTGCTCGGCCAGCACCTCGGCCGGTGCCGAGGCGCCGAACTGTTCCAGACCGATGAACAGCCCCGCTTCGCCCAAAAGCCTGCCCCAGGACTCGCCACGACCGGCCTCAATCGCCACCCGCTTGACGCCGGCCGGCAGCACCGAGGCGCGGTACTCGGCCGGCTGCGCCATGAAGGTCCCCAGGTCGGGCACCGACACCACCCGGGCGTTCACCCCCCGACCAGCCAGCAGCTTGGCGGCATCCAGGGCCAGGGAGACCTCGGAGCCTGAGGCCATCAGCACCACGGCCGGATTGGCGACGTCAGCCAGCAGATAGCCGCCCATCAACGGCTGGGTCGGGTCGCTCCCCGCGATGCGGGGTAACAGCGGCAGTTTCTGCCGGGTCAGGATCAGGGCGGTGGGGCCGCTGTGATACTTGAGCGCGGCATACCAGGCCAGGGCGGTCTCGGCAGCGTCGGCCGGGCGGATCACCTGCAGGCCGGGGATCATCCGTAAGGAAGCGGTGTGCTCGATCGGCTGGTGGGTCGGGCCGTCCTCCCCCACGGCATAGGAATCGTGAGTGAAGATGTAGACCACCTGCTGCTGCATCAAGGCCGCCAGGCGCACCGCCGGACGGCAGTAGTCGGAGAAGACCAGGAAGGTAGCACCGTACGGGATGAAGCAGCCGTACAGCGCCATGCCGTTGCAGACGGCACCCATGGCGTGCTCGCGGATGCCGAAGTGCAGGTTGCGGCCGCCGAAGCTACCTGCCTCCACCGAGCCTCCCCCCTTGATGTCGCTGTTGTTGGAGGGGGACAGGTCGGCAGACCCGCCGGCCAGGGCCGGAATCAGCTCGGCCGCCTTCTGCAGCACCGCGCCGGACAGCGCACGGGTCGCGCTCTCCTTGCCGTCGACCGCGGCCAGCAACTGCTGGGCCAGGTCTTCCGGCAGCTGCTTCTGCCAGGTGGCATCCCACAGCGCGGCCTTGTCCGGATTGGCCCTGCGCCAGGCAGCAAAACCGGCCTGCCAGGCGTCGTAGTTCTTCTGCATCTCGGCCACCCGGGCGGCGCACAGCTCACGCACCTCGGCCGGCACCTCAAACGGCCCCAGCTCCCAGTTCAGATTTTTACGGGTGGCGGCCAGCTCATCCTTGCCCAGGGGCGAGCCGTGGGAGCCGGAGGAGTCCTGCTTGCCGGGCGAACCGAAGGCGATATGGGTCCTGCAGATGATCAGGGACGGCTTGGCGGTTTCGCTGATGCCGTTCTGGATGGCGGCACTGAGCTGCTGATGATCATGACCGTCCACCTTCTGGATATGCCAGCCGGCGGCCTCGAAACGCTTGGCCACATCCTCCGACCAGGCCAGATTGGTGGTGCCCTCAATGGTAATGCTGTTGCTGTCGTAGAGGTAGACCAGGTTACCCAGCCCCAGGTGGCCGGCCAGGGCCGCCGCCTCGTAGGAAATCCCTTCCTGCAGGTCGCCGTCGCCCACCAGGGCGAACACCCGATGGCTGATCGGGGAGAAGTCGGGGGTGTTGAACCGCTCGGCTGCCATCTTGGCGGCCAGGGCCATCCCCACGCCGGTGGCAACGCCCTGCCCCAGCGGGCCGGTGGTCACCTCAACGCCGGGTGTATGACCAAACTCGGGGTGGCCGGGGGTGCGGCTGCCCCACTGGCGGAAGTTTTTCAGTTCATCCATTGACAGATCGAAGCCGAACAGGTGCAGCAGCGAATAGAGCAGCATCGAGCCGTGACCGGCCGAGAGGACGAAGCGGTCGCGGTTGGCCCAGGCGGTATCGGCCGGATTGACGTTCAGAAAACCGCCCCACAGGGCAACGGCCATGTCGGCGGCCCCCATCGGCAGACCTGGGTGACCGGAATTGGCCTTTTCAACCGCGTCGGCGGCGAGAAAACGGATGGTATCGGCCATACGGCGGGCCTGCTGCGGGGTAAAGACGGTGGACATCGGTGCTGCTCCTTTCAGATAGGAGATCAAAAATGGGTATAGCCGGCAGAGGAGGGCTGGAAGATCGATCCGTCCGGCAGGTGGGCAACCACCCGCCCGGAGTCGGTTACTTTACCAACAACCGTGGCCGGAACGCCAGCAGTTTTTGCCCGTTCCAGGATGGCGGCCCGCCTGTCGGCAGGTGCGGTGAAGCAGAGTTCGTAATCCTCACCGCCGGCGGCCACCAGCTGCCAGGGAAACGGCGTCGCAGAGGTGACAAGGCGTTCGAACTGCGGTGAACGGGGCAGGTGCGCAAGTGCTATCTCGGCACCGCAGCCAGACTGCTGGCAGATATGCCCCAGGTCAGCCAACAGGCCGTCGCTGATATCGATCATGGCTCTGGCCAGACCCGCTTCGGCCAGGGCCTGGCCAAGGCCGCAGCGCGGCGTGGGGTCGAGGTGCCGATTAACGACATATTCTGTCGCAGCACCACCGGTAACCGACTTATTTTTGAGCAACAGCTGCAGGCCGAGGGCCGAGTCTCCCAGGGTGCCACTAACCCAGACCTCGTCACCGGGTCGGGCGCCGGAGCGCCGCAGCAGCAGCTCGGGCCGCTGCTCACCCACGATGGTGACCGAGATCACCAGGCCACTTCTCGAGCCGCAGGTGTCACCACCGGCCAGCAGCACGCCGTGTGCGGCGGCCTGTTCGGACAGGCCATCCAAGAGCACCTCGATCTCATCCAGGGGAAGGCCGGCCGGAATAGCCAGGGAGAGGAAGAACCAACGGGGGCGCGCCCCCATGGCCGCCAGGTCCGACAGGTTGACGGCCAGAGACTTGCGACCCAGCAGACGCAACTGGCCGAAGGGGCGTTCAAAGTGTACCCCCTCGGCCAGCAGGTCGGTGGAGACCACCAGCTGCATCCCCGGTGCGGGGGAAAGCAGGGCGGCATCGTCGCCAATCCCCAATTCCGGGGCGAGCGGTTGGGGAAAACGGGCGGCAATCCGGTCGATCAGGCCGAATTCGCCGAGCTGGGCCAGCCGCATCAGGCCGTGATCTCGCGGTTCGGCCGCACCACCACTTTCGGGGTAGCTGTCTTGGGCTTTTTCGGTACTGGGATCGGATATTTCTCCAAGGCCAGCTTGAGCACCTCGTCGATCTCTTTCACCGGCACGATGCGCAGCTTTTTCTGCATCTCCTTCGGGATATCCTCCAGGTCCTTCTTGTTCTGTTCCGGGATGATCACGGTCTTCATGCCGGCCCGCACCGCGGCCAGGATCTTCTCCTTCAGGCCGCCGATCGGCAGTACCTTGCCCCGTAGCGAGAACTCGCCGGTCATGGCCACATCCTTTCTCACCGGCACCTTGGTGAGGACCGAGACCAGGGCGGTCACCATGGCGCAACCGGCCGAGGGGCCGTCCTTGGGCACGGCGCCGGCCGGCACGTGAACATGGATCTCGTGTTCCTGGAACCACTCCGGCTTGATATGAAAGTCGTCACCGTGGGAACGGATGTAGGCCAGGGCCGCCTGGACCGACTCCTTCATCACGTCGCCCAGTTGGCCGGTGAGAGACATTCCCCCCTTGCCGGCCATGGTAGTGGCCTCGATGTGCAGCACCTCGCCCCCCACCGAGGTCCAGGCCAGGCCGTTCACCACGCCGACCTCGTTTTTCTCCATCTCCTCATCCCGTAGGAACTTGGCGCCCCCCAGATAGGTGGCCAGGGTGGTGGGGGTGATCTTTAACTGCCGCTTGTAGCCTTCGGCCACCTTGCGGGCCACCTTGCGGCAGACCGTGCCGATCTCCCGTTCCAGGTTCCTTAAGCCCGCTTCGCGGGTATACTTGGCGATGATCTCTTTCAGCGCCCCGTCCTCGAACAGGATATGCTTTGGCTTGAGGCCGTTATCCTTCAGTTGGCGCGGCACCAGGTACCGCTTGGCGATCTCCAGCTTCTCCTCTTCGGTGTAACCGGGGATGTTGATCACCTCCATCCGATCGTAGAGGGCCGAGGGGATCGGGTCGCTGTGGTTGGCGGTGGCCACGAACAGCACGTTGGACAGATCATAGGGCAGGTTGACGTAGTGATCGGAGAAGGCGTTGTTCTGCTGCGGGTCCAGCACCTCCAAAAGCGCCGCCGACGGGTCACCCTTGTAGTCGTAGCCCAGCTTGTCCAGTTCATCCAGCATGAAGACCGGGTTCTTGGTGCCGGCCTGCTTCATCCCCTGGATGATCCGGCCCGGCAGCGCGCCGAGGTAGGTGCGGCGATGGCCGCGGATCTCGGCCTCGTCCCGCACCCCGCCCAATGAGATACGGACGAACTTACGGTTTAAGGCCCGGGCGATGGACTTGCCCAGAGAGGTCTTGCCCACGCCGGGCGGCCCCACAAAGCAGAGGATCGGCCCCTTCATCTTCTTGTTCAGCTTACGGACCGCCAGGAATTCCAGGATCCGTTCCTTTACCTTGTCCAGGTAGGAGTGATCCTCGTCCAGGATTTGCTTGGCCCGGGCGATATCCAGCGAATCGCGGGTCGTCTTGGACCAGGGGATGTCGATCAGCCAATCCAGGTAGGTGCGGATCACGCCGGCCTCACCGGAATCGCCATGCATCCGCTCCAGGCGGCCCAGCTGTTTGAGGGCCTCCTTCTGGGCGAGCTCCGGCATCTTGGCCGCTTCGATCGCCTTACGCAGCTCCTCCAGCTCTTCTTTGCCGTCGTTATCCCCCAATTCCTGCTGGATCGCCTTCATCTGCTCCCGCAGGTAGTACTCCTTCTGGTTCTTGCCCATCTCCTCCCGGGCGGCGTTCTGAATCTTGGCCTGCACGGCCAGCATCTCGTGTTCCTTGGCCAACAGCTCATTGACCTTGGTAAGGCGCTTGACCGGATCGTCGATCTCCAGCAATGTCTGGGCCTCGGTCAGTTTGAGCCCGATGTTGCTGGCGATCAGGTCGGCCATGCTGCCGGGGTCGGTGATGTTCTCCAGGATCACCATCACCTCGGGCGAGATCTGCTTGCCCAGTTCGGCCACCTTGGTGAGCTGTTCGCGCACGGTACGGATCAGCGCCTCGGTCTCCAGGTCCTCCGGTGCCGGCAGGTCGGCCATCCGCTCGATCCGCACGGTGTAGTGGGGTTTTTCCTCGACAAACTCGGTGATGCGCGCCTTGACCAGCCCCTGCACCAGAATCTTGACGCGACCGTCTGGCAGCTTCAGCATCCGCATGATCATGGCCACGGTGCCCACCTGATAGATCTTGTCCGGGCTGGGGTCCTCTTCACTGATCTCGTGCTGGGTGGCCAGCATGATCATCCGATCGCCGGCCAGAGCCTGATCCACGGCCTTGATGGAGGCCTCGCGGCCCACGAACAGCGGGATGATCATAAACGGGTACACCACCACATCCCGTACCGGCAGCAGCGGCAGTTCATCGGGAATCTTCAGATCCTCAACCGCATCGCTGGCCGTTTCATTTATTGTTTGTTCCTGCCTAGACTTACTCACGACCTGACTCCTTGATTGAGATACGACGTTCACGCCCCTTGGGGCAGGTAATCCGCAACACGCCACTGCGGTACTCCGCACTCAGCTGGTTGCCGTCAACGTTGTCCGGCAGATGGACCGTACGCCGAAACCGTCCGAAATGCCGTTCCAAACAGAGGTAACGGACCTCCTCCGACGGCACATCGACCTGCTTTTCCACCTCGATCTGCAGCACCGATCCCTGCTGCACCAGATTGATTGAGGCCACTTCCACACCGGGCAGGTCCAGTTCCAGCACAATGGCCGTCTCGGTCTCGTAGCTATCCATCGGTACGGACAGGCTCCCACCGTTCTCTGGCAACCCGTGAGGGTCGAGAAGGTGCATCAGCCTGCGCATCTCATCGAGATGCCGAGAATAGACCCCGGGGAATAACGGTCTCTTGGTTCCTAGATCGGA
>JAJXUW010000060.1 GCA_021782545.1 Deltaproteobacteria bacterium
TATCTGGACCACCGGGGTCAACATCCTCTCGGCCATCATGCACGGTCACGGCCAGACCCGGATTCCGATGCAGGGCATTCTGCTGGTAAACCTTCTGCATATCCTGCTGGCCTGGCCGCTGATCTATGGCCGCTGGGGGCTGCCGCAGCTGGGGGTGGAGGGGGCAGCCATCGCCATCAACATCTCCGAGTTCGTCGGTTGCAGCTATCTCCTCTGGCAGACCCTGCGCCACCGCTATCTGATCATTTCATGGCCGGATCGTGAGCTCTTCGGCAGGATCTGGCAGGTAGGCTGGCCGGTGGCCCTGGAACGGGTGGCGCAGCAGTCGGGGCAGCTGTTCTACGCGAGCTTCATCATCGCCTACGGCACCAGCGCCTACGCCGCCCATCAGATCGGCGTCTCCATCGAATCGCTCTCGTTCATGCCGGGAGCCGGGATGGGAATCGCAGCGGCGACCCTGATGGGGCAGGCCCTGGGGGCCAGAAAGTACCAGCGGGCGCATGTCAGCCATGTTCAGGCCCTCAAGCTGGCCCTGGTGGTGATGGGCGGCATGGCGGCGCTGTTCCTGCTGATCCCCCGCCAGTTGGTGATGGTCTTCAGCCATGACCCGGAGGTCATACGTCATGGGGCCGTATTCTTAAGGATCGTGGCCTTTGCCCAGATCCCGCTGGCCATCTCCTTTGTCTATGCCGGAAGTCTGCGGGGAGCGGGGGACACCTTCTACGTCTTCATCGTGACGCTGCTCACCATGTGGGGGGTACGGGTGCTTTTGGCCTGGGTGGCGGGACCGATCCTGCACTGGTCACTGTATGCGGTATGGGGCGTCTTTCTGGTGGACTGGTATGTGCGGGCCGTGGCCTTCGGCTGGCGCTACCACCGGCGGGACCTGCACGGGATCAGCCTTTAGCGGTTCCGGTACGCGGTGCGAGCAGCCGCTGCAGCGCCTCATGACTACGGGGTGCCGGGACGGTTGCCGGTATGACGCCCCGCTCCACCAGCAGACGGTGCAGCTGGATGACCTGCGGCACCCCCACTCCCCACTGCCGCAGCTGATCGCGTACCTCCGGCAGGGCGGCCCCCTCCCACTGGGCGCGGCACTGCCCCTCCGCCAGCAGACAGACCTGGTCGGCCCAGCGGTAGGTGAAATCGATATCGTGGGTCGCCATGACGATGGTCATCCCCCGGCGGTGCAGCCGGTCCAACAGCTGTTCAAGCTCTCCCTGCATGGCCGGGTCCAGTCCGGCCATCGGTTCGTCCAAAAGCAACAGCTCCGGCTCCATGGCCAGCACACCGGCGATGCAGACCCGTTTCTTCTGACCAAAGCTCAGCGCATGCACCGGCCGGTCGGCCTGATCGACCATTCCCACCATTGCCAACGCCTCAGCCACCCGACGGCTGACCGTGACCCGGTCCAACCCGAGGTTGCAGGGGCCGAAGGAGACATCTTCCCGCACACTGGCCGACACCAGCTGGCTGTCGGGGTTCTGGAACACCAGACCGACCCGCGACCGCAGTTGGCGCAGGCCCGGTCGGCCGTAGTCGAGGGGTGCGCCGTCAAACTGCACCGTACCGCGCTGGGGCCGCAGGATGCCGTTTAGGTGCAGGAACAGGGTAGTCTTGCCTGCGCCGTTGGGGCCGAGCAGCACGGTGCGGCTGCCCCGCTGCAGGGCCAGCGTGCACTGCACCAGCCCCCGGCTGTTGTCAGGGTAGCGGAAATCAACCGCCTCCAGTGCACCGATCGGACCGGTACGGGCGAGGGTCATGGCAGCACCACCGCCAGGGCGATCAGCCCGGCACCAGCGCTACAGGCCACGGCAAGCTGACGTCCGGCAGCGGGGAAGGACGGTTCCAAAAAACGGAACGGGCCGTCGTTGTTGCGGGCCAGAGCCGCCTGGTGCAGCGCCAGGGAGCGCTGCCAGACCTGCAGGGTGATGGCCGCCACCAAGGCCCCCAACGAACGGAAGGAGCGACTGATGCTGCCGTAGCCCAGCCGGGCCGTCTGCGCGACGCGGATGGCATGGGCCGACTCGGCAAAGACAAACAGCATCCGGTAGCAGAGCACCATGATGTCCAACAACGCCTCCGGCATCTTCAAACGACGGAGCAGGGCGATCAGATCGGTGAGCGGCGTGGTGAGGGCGAGGAACAGCAGCGCCGTCAGCCCCCCCAGGGAACGTCCGCAGACCTGGGCCGCCCGCGCCAGGCCGGCGGGAACGAGCTGGACCGTCATGCCGGAGACCGGGCCGGACTGCAGCGAGGCCGCCAGCGTCGCCCCGCTCATCGCCAGGAACAGCAGCGCCGGCGCAGCCACCCGCAGATAGCGGACCGACGGCACCCCGGCACCCACGAGGGTGGTCAGGCAGAGCAGCAAGGCGATGCCGCAGGCGATGCCCGGCGTTTTGGCAATAAAGACCGCCACCATGCCGCACAGGGCGAACAGTCCCTTGGCAGCGGGACTGACCTGACGCCAGCGGTTGCTATAGGCAGACTGCTCGATCAGCACGAGGTGGTGGTCTCCTGCTCACGCTGCAACCTGGCCCGGGTGCTGGCGCTGCCGTACCAGTAGCCGATGAATCCGGCCCCCAGGGCGGCCTGCAGGGCGAACAGCAGTGTCTCGATCTCGCCGCTGGGGGGTTCCATAAGCGGTTTGACCCAGGGGCGGTAGCCGGGGTCGATCCGGCCGATCAGCCCTTCGGCCTGGCTGTCGGCCCCGGCGAATATCTCCGCCTCCTTGCCGTCAGGGCCCGGCGCCGGTTTATGCACCATCCAGAGCGGCAGGGCCACCAGAACCACGACCGCCAGCGCCATGAGCAGATTTTGATGCCGTTTCATGCCTGCACCTCCTGTTCCGAACCGGTCGCCACCCGCATCTCCTGCAGCTCCCGGGGGTTCAGGCGTGCCAGGGCGTTACAGACGATCACCGTTAAGAACCCCTCGCTGATGGCCAGCGGCACCTGGGTGACGGCGAAGACCGTAGCAAACTTGGTGAAGGAGGCCCAGAAGCCGCCTACCGGATCGGGAAAGGCCAGGGCCAACTGCACCGAGGTGGTGACGTAGGTCAGGAGATCCCCCAGGGTTGCGGCCAGGAAGACTGCGACGCCGAACGGCAGCCGGGCCGCCCTGACAAGGCGATAGATGGCCGCAGCGGCAAAGGGCCCCACAATGGCCATGGAGAAGATATTGGCCCCCAGGGTGGTCAGCCCGCCGTGGGCCAGCAGGATAGCCTGAAATAAGAGCACCACCGCCCCGATCGGTGCCATGGCAGCCGGGCCGAACAGGATCGCCCCCAGCCCGGTGCCGGTGGGATGGGAACAGCTGCCGGTGACCGAGGGCATCTTCAGGGCCGACAGGACAAAGGTAAAGGCGGCGGCAACCCCGATCAGCATCCGCTGCTCCGGGTACTCTCTGACCCGCTTGGTAACGGTGCGCAGCCCGTAGGCCACGAAGGGGGCAGAGGCGATGCCCCAGGCGATACAGTGCTTGGCCGGCAGAAATCCTTCCATGATATGCATAGTCGTTATCCTCCTTACCCAGGAAAGGGCGCTTGCGGTCTTAGAACTTGATGACCAGACCGTACAGCAGGCTGATATCATCCACCGGTTTGGTCAGGCCGACCTTGATGCCGGCGTCAAGGTCAAGATGGTCGCTTACTGCATAGCGCAGTCCGGTCAGGGCATAGGCCGACAGCTCGCTGGTGCTCGTGTCCTGGGTGGTGGCAAGACCGACATCGGCAACGGCGGTGAGCCCCGCAAGCAGACGGGCCTCGCCGGCGAGAGAGCCTGACCAGAGGTCGCCACGGTTAGCCGCCCGCGCCTCCTCAGTCCGGTAGGAGTGGTGCCAGTAGCCCAGGTTGGCGTGGAGGGCATAGGCGCCGTCGTTGAACTCGCGGGTGGCGATCAGGGTGCTACCGAATTGCCAGCGGCCCTCCGAGAGCCCGGCGCCATACCTGCCGGTGGGGGCGAGGAGTGCCGGCTTAAGGGCGAAGGTGATCCCGGCCAGCCGCGCCACGTCGTACTTGAGCTCCACCAGGGTGTCGCCGAAGCCATCCACGTTGCTTATCAGCTGGTCACCCTGTCTCACCCGTGCACTGGCGGTATAGGGCAGCGACACCGCGAGCCCCAGATCCCGATACAGCCCGGTGGAGACCTTCAGCAGGGTATCGGTGCTGCTGCGGTCGATGGTGCCCCCGGCGTCGCGGTCATGGTCGAAGCCTGTGGCACCATCCAGCTCAAGCTCAAGCCTGCCTACCTCCACGGTGCCGGCATCGTCGGTGATCAGCGGCGGCCCGGCATAGGCTGCTGGCGCCGCAACCACTAGCACCAGCAGCATTACGGCAATCTGTCTCATGGTCAATACCCTCAAGATGCAAAAAAGGTCCGCAGCTGCAAGCAGGCTGCGGACCTTTCGTATTCAAAGTCCGATACGTTTTGATGCACTCTCCCGGTACCATGGGGAACTACCAAGCGCCGGATCAGGGCAGGTCTTCTGGCTCGCGATTCGTCCTCCAGGCGTCTTCCCGGTCAGCCGACCAGTGACATCATGCCTTTCGTCCTCGCTTACAGCGGCGGGTCCGCGGGGGAATAGCCATCCGGCGTCACCCCTCTTCCCTATCAAGCCCTTACGGGCACCGTGATCCTCTCTGCAACTCCCGCACGGTCCGTGCAGGATATGTCTGGCATCCAGATAGCACGACCGCCACCCGGAAGTCAATGCAGGATGTTTCTTTTTCATGGCGATCTGTGGTATGCACCCCCTGTACACCACCCAAACCCGAGGAGATCTATGAACGCCGATCAACGCCGTTCCGTCTGCCCGTTCGACTGCCCCGATGCCTGCGGCCTGCTGGTGACGGTACAGGATGGCCGCGCCATCAAGGTGGCCGGCGATCCGGACCACCCGATCACCCGGGGGCTGATCTGCAGCAAGATGCAGCACTACGAGCGGACAGTCCACTCGCCACGCCGCCTGACCACCCCGCTGCTGCGCACTGGTCCCAAGGGGAGTGGGACGTTTGCACCGATCTCGTGGGATGAGGCGATCAAGCGGATCTGCAGCCGCTGGCAGGAGATCATCGCCCGTCACGGCGGCGAGGCGATCCTGCCCTACTCATACGCTGGCACCATGGGGCTGGTGCAGCGCAACAGTGGCCACCCCTTTTTTCACCGGCTTGGGGCCAGCCGCTTGGCCCGCACCATCTGTTCGCCGGCCAAGGATGCCGGCTGGCAGGCGGTGATGGGAGAGACCCCCGGCCTGGACCAGGCCGAGATGCAGCAGAGCGACCTGGTGATCCTGTGGGGGATCAACGCCAGCGCCACCAGCATCCACACCATGCGGGATGCCACCCAGGCCCGGAAAAACGGGGCGCGGCTCTGGGCCATCGATACCTATCGCACCCCCACCTGCGAGGCGGTCGATGAGGCATTTCTGATCCGCCCTGGCAGCGACGGTGCCCTGGCCCTGGCCATGCTGCAGGTGATCGTCAACGAAGGACTCCGTGATCAGCTGTTCATCGACCAGAACCTGGTGGGGTTCACCGAGTTTGCCCAAACCATCCTGCCGGGTTGCACGCCGGAGCGGATGGAGCCGGTCTGCGGCCTGGATGCCGCCACCATCCGGCGGCTGGCCCGTGCCTTTGCCGCTGCCAAGGCACCCTTCATCCGGCTTGGCAGCGGTCTCACCCGCTACGGCAACGGCGCCATGAATGTGCGCTGCATCACCTGCCTGCCGGCGATAACCGGTGCCTGGCGCACGCCGGGTGCCGGGCTTTTGTGCGGTACCGCCACCGGCGGGGCCTTCCCCCTTACGCTGCTCACCCGGGAGGATTTCTTGACCGCCCCCACCCGGATCATCAACATGAACCAGCTGGGGACCGCCCTGAACGGACTGGACAACCCGCCGGTGATGAGCCTGTACGTCTACCACTCCAACCCGGCCACTATCGCGCCGGACCAAAATGCCGTAATTCGCGGGCTTAGGCGGGATGATCTGTTTACCGTGGTGCACGAACGGTTCCTGACCGAGACCGCCCGCTACGCCGACATCGTGCTGCCGGCCACCAGTTCCCTGGAGCATCCCGATCTGTACCGTTGCTACGGCAGCTACCAGGCCCAGCGCTGCGGCGCGGCTATTCCCCCGGTGGGGGAAGCCAAAAGCAACTGGAATACCTTCTGTCTGCTGGCGGCCGGCATGGGCTGGGATGAACCGTTCTTCCGCCAGTCGGCCGATGACCTGATCGAACAGCTGCTGTCCTGTCAGACCCCCTGGCGCGATACTGCCGTAACCGAACGCCTGCGGCAGGGGGAGCCAACGCTTTTAACTCCGCCTTCCACGCCGCGAGGCCCTTGGCTGACCCCCTCCGGCCGGATCGAGATCCGCAACGACCGCGAGCCTGAGCCGTTCCCCTGCCTGCTGCCGACCCACGCCGAGGCCGACGGGCTGTCGCTGCGGCTGCAGCCGGCGGTCACCCCCCATGCCCTCAATTCAAGCTTTTACGAGCAGGATGCGCTGCGAGACCGGCAGGAACGGATGCTACTCATGATGCATCCCGAGGATGCCGACCGGCGACGCCTGCAGGACGGCCAGCAGGTGCTCGCCCGCAACCGGCAGGGGGAGGTGGCCTTTACCCTGCACACAACTGACCGGGTGCCGGTCGGCACGGTGGTGACCGAGGGGGTCTGGTGGCAGGAATTTCTCGCTACCGGTACCGGGCGGGGGGTGAACGTGCTTACCTCCCAGCGGCTCACCGACCGGGCAGGGGGGAGCACCCTCTATGACGTGGCGGTGGAGGTCAGTGCTGCCGCTGCTTGAGACGCTTTGAGAGCGCCGGCTGGGAGATGCCCAGCAGCCGGGCGGCGATGGTCTGGTTGCCGTTGCTGCGCTTCAACGCCTCCGCCACCAGCAACGCTGCCGCCTGGCCGAAGGTGGGTAACGTCGCAAAGGGGGAGAACGGATTGGGGGGCGGCACGGTGGCGACGCCCCTGCTGGTACCCTGTTGCCGTTCGATGGCGATGATAAAACGTTCCATGGAGAGTATCCGGTCGCGGTGCAGACTGAGCGCGTCGTAGACCATCGCCTTCAGTTCCCGGATATTGCCGGGGAAGCTGTAGGTGCTCAGCAGTTGCGGCAACTCCTTCGGGATGGCCGGTTTTTTCTTACCCAACGCACGGGCTGCCTCAACGAGGAAATGGTCGAGCAGCAGCGGGATGTCGCCGCTTCTCTCCTTAAGCGGCGGCAGATGCACCTGATGGGTACGCAGACGATAGAAGAGATCCCGCCGGAAGGTACCGTTGGCCTCCCGGGCAGCCAGATCGGCATGGGTGGCCACCACAATACGCGCTTTGAGGCGTCGCGGCTGGTCACTCCCCAGCGGGTAATACTCCCCTTCCTGCAAGAGGCGCAGCAGCTTGACCTGGGAAGCGCCACTCAGGTCGCCGATCTCATCCAGCAGGAGCGTACCGTTAGCGGCCTCCTCCACCATCCCCTTGCGGGCGCTTTCGGCACCGGTATAGGCCCCACGCTGGTGCCCGAACAGGGTGTCGGCAAATACGGCATCGTCAAGCCCCGCCACGTTCACCGCCACCATGTTCCCCTTGCAGCCGGACAGCCGGTGCAGGGCCCGGGCCGCCAACTCCTTGCCCACGCCACTTTCACCCGTGATCAGTACCGGTTGAGGGCTTCTGGCAACCGCCTCCAGATAGGCGAACAGCGACAGCATCCCCCGGTCAGCGGTGATGATGTCGCCAAATGCCTCAGGGTGTTGCAGGGCTCCGGTAAGGAACCGGCTGGACATCTCACGGTTCTCCCGCTCCAGCTCCACCATCCGGATCGCCCGCTGCACCCCACCGATCATCCGGTCCAGATCATCGGTCTTGACAAAATAATCGAAGGCGCCAAGCCGCATACAGCGGACCGCCGATTCGACCTGATTAAGCCCGCTCACCACAATGGTCGTCACCTCGGGATGCTGCTCAGCAATCCGTTGCAGCACCTCCTCGCCCGAGCAGTGCGGCATGGTCAGATCCAGCAGCACCAGCCCCACATCACCCCGTTCCAGCAATGCCGGTACCTCACGGCTGTCCTGGCACAGGAGCAGATTGGTGATGCCGGCATTGGCCTCCAGCGAGAGCGCTAGCGACCGCAGCCAGGCGGGCTCATCGTCAACCAAGAGGACGGCAAAGGGCGGGTAGGGACAACTGCTGTTCATGATGGACACTCCATGGGTACCACCGGCAGGGACAGGGTTACGGTGGTCCCCCGGCCGGGCTCGGAACTGAACGACAAGGTACCGCCATGCTCTTTGACGATACCTGCCGAGACCGACAGCCCCAGGCCGGTCCCGCCGGTTTCCCGCTTGGTGGTGAAAAACGGATCGGTCAGGAGCGGGAGATGCTCCGAGGTCACCCCCCGCCCTTCATCGCGCACCTGCAGCAGCACCGTACCGGCCGCGCTATTGGCCCCCGTCGCCACCGTAATCGCACGGGAGCTGTCTGGCAACGCCTGACAGGCATTCACCAACAGGTTGATGACCACCTGCTCAATCCGCTGCGGATTCATCCGCACCGGCGGCAGAGAAGCTGCATAGGTCGCCGTGAACTGTCTGGTGGCCGTACGCAGTGTCGGCTCCACCAGCCGGACGGCGGTCTGCACCACCTCATTCAAGTTGGCGATCTTCTTATCACTATCATCGCTGATGCGCGAAAAGTCTTTCAGGTCATGGACGATCCGCTTGATCCGCGTGGCCCCCTCCTGCATCTCGTCCAGCAGACGGCCGATCTCACCCCGCATCCGTGAATAGGGGATCCCCCCGAGCAGGAAGTCGCCCTCCTCGTCATAGCGCAGATCAAGCGTTGGCAGGATATCGTGGTAGACCCGCCGCAACATCGGGATATCCAGCAGGATCAACCCGTTGGGGTTATTTATTTCATGGGCCACGCCGGAAACCAGGGTACCGAGGGCGGCAAGCTTATCGGCCTGCACCAGCTGTTGTTGGTTCAGCTGGAGTTCTTCCAAGGCACGGCTTAAAGAGGCGGTACGCTGTACCACCTGCCTGCGCAGGGAGTGGGACCAGACCACCGTCCCGCCGAGGATCAGCAGCAGCGGCACGACGATCACCGCTACGGAACGGAAGGTAGCCTCCCACGAGACCGGCGGCGGCTCCAGCACCCCCAGCCACCGGCGGTATAACTGCTGATAGCGGCCGGTCTTGTTCAGGATCGCCAACCCCTCGCTGACACGGGATTGCAGCTCGCTGTTCCCCTTCCGGACGGCGTAGCCGTAGCGGTAGGAGGCCACATCACGGGCAACCGGCACCAGATTGGTCAGGTGATTTTCCCGGATGATGTAGGTCCCTGGCAAGGTTGCCACCACCGCATAATCGTACTTCCCCGACGCCAGCAGCCGCAAACCTTCGGCCGGGGTGGCGGTCGGTATCAGATCCTTGCCATACCCTTTGGCCGTCAAGACGGATTGCATGATGCCGTCACGGAGCACGATCACCTTCTTACCGCGCAGCGCATCCAGTGACGATGCCACCGGCGAATCCTTCCGCGCAAAGATGGCGTGGTGGACAATGGTGTGGGCCGGGGTAAAATCGAACTGGTCCTCCCGCGCCCGGGACCACGACAACCCCTGAAGCAGGTCGATGCTGCCGTTTTTCAGGCCGGCCACCTGCTGCGACCAGCCGCCCATCCGAAACACGACGTCGAACCCCATCACCTCGCCGATGGCCCGAGTCAACTCCACGTTGAAACCGGCCGGCTTACCATCCTTGTCCACAAACTCGTAGGGGGGGTAGGCGCTGTCGGCACCGACCACCACTACCGGCCGGTTGGCAGCCGTCAGGGGGGGGTAGGCCAAAGCGCCCAACACCACGAGCAGTACTATGCCGGCCAGGCGTGCAACCATCGGGACAGGCGACCTCCTTGCATCGCACCAACTCTAGACTATTCACCACAAAAACAATACCCCAAACCGCAGCTGACAACCGCAGCCGACCACCAATAACCAACGTTATACCGATAACCTCTTGCATGACCAGACAATCGTCCGAATGGCGGGCCATAACCCGATACCTGCCGATACTTGCATAACAAAAGTTATGTGCATTCCTGCCGGCCAACACGGCCTGTAAACACAATTTTCAAACCATTTTAAAATCTTAGCACCTCAACGATAGTTGGTACTTACCTTGCTTTTGTTTGGTACTTGTTCTTATGCCGGGACGCGCTGCGATGTCCAGCCACCGTGTCCCTCATTACATTAGGGGGCAGTCAATGAAACAGAAACGCTTCTATCAGCATCTGTACGTTCAGGTCCTTTCAGCCATCACCGCCGGTATCATCCTGGGATATTTCTATCCCGACGCCGGTGTTGCCATGAAGCCGCTGGGAGACGGGTTTATCAAGCTGATCAAGATGATCATCACCCCGGTAATCTTCTGTACGGTGGTAATCGGTATCGCCGGCATGGAAGACCTGAAGAAGGTCGGCCGGGTCGGTGCCAAGGCGCTGCTCTACTTTGAGGTGATCACCTCATTGGCACTTGCCATCGGCCTTACCGTGGTCAACGTGATTCAGCCCGGCACCGGCTTCAACGCCGACGTCACCAAGCTGGATACCAAGGTGCTGACCGCATTCACCACCCAGGCCAAGGCCCACACCACGGCTGACTTTATCCTGAATATCATCCCCTCCAGCGTGGTGGACGCCTTTGCCAAGGGCGATATCCTCCAGGTGCTCCTGTTTGCCATCCTGTTCGGCTTTGCCCTTTCCGTACTGGGGGAGAAAGGCAAGGCGGTCTACAAGCTGATCGACCAGATCTCCCACGCCTTTTTCGGTATCGTCAACCTAATCATGCGGCTCGCCCCCATCGGTGCCTTTGGCGCCATGGCCTTCACCATCGGCAAGTTCGGGGTCGGTTCCCTTTCCCGGCTGGGGATGCTGATGGGTTGTTTCTACCTGACCTGCCTGCTGTTCATTTTTGTGGTATTGGGCACCATCGCACGACTGTGCGGATTCAGCATCTTCAAATTTCTGCGCTACATCCGCGAAGAGCTGCTGATCGTGCTGGGCACCTCCTCGTCTGAATCGGCGCTGCCTCGCCTGATGGGCAAACTTGAGCAGCTGGGCTGCAAGAAGTCGGTGGTAGGGCTGGTGGTACCCACCGGCTATTCCTTCAACCTGGACGGCACCTCGATCTATCTGACCATGGCTGCCATCTTCGTGGCCCAGGCCACTAACACCCCTCTCACCATCACCCAGACCATCACCATCCTTGGCGTGCTGCTACTCACCTCAAAAGGGGCGGCCGGCGTTACCGGCAGCGGTTTTGTCACCCTGGCCGCCACCTTTGCCGCCATCCCCACCATCCCGGTGGCCGGTCTGGCCCTGATCCTGGGCATTGACCGGTTCATGTCCGAGGCCCGGGCGCTCACCAATTTCATCGGCAATGGCGTAGCCACCATCGTGGTTTCCAAATGGGAGAATGAGCTTGATCAGCAACGGCTGCAGGCGGTCTTGTGCGGAGATGAACTGCCCAGCCTCGACGAGGGTGACCTGGCTGACCAGCAGTTGGAGCCGGCGCTGGTGGACTGACACCCATACGGCGGGACCGGGTTTCCACCCGATACCAAACCAGCGTGGCAACGTATACGAAAACGGCAGAGGGGTTCTCCTTCTGCCGTTTTTGTTGGTGACCGTTCCCAAGAGGTATCGTTGCACTGGCACGTTGTTCGAAAATAGGCTATAACACCCTATCCTCAGACTGAAAGGCGTGCCATGACCCGATTGCTGCTCTCTGTCCTCTGTGCTGCCGGCCTTTGCGCCAGCCTCGCCGTGACCTGTTTCGCTGCCGACGCAGTACCGGCGACTACACCCCAAAAACCGCTGTCCGGACTGTCGTTACTATCACCCGCTATCGTACCCCCAGCAGCGCCGGCCCCCCAGGCAATCGTCAAAATCGGAGTGGTCGATATCAACCGTATCTCCCTCGAATCAGCACAGGGCAAGGCGGCCCAGGCAACGATGAAGGAGCAGCAGGCCCGCCTGCAAAAACAGGTGGATGCCAAAAAACGGCAACTGGAAAAGATGAAGGCCGATATCGAACGCCAGCTGCCCGCGCTGTCGCCACCGCAACGCCAGGCTAAGGCCCGGGAGTTTCAGAAAAAAGTGGAGGAGATGCAGAAATTTGGCATGAATGCCGAAAAAGGGCTGAGGGAGACCCAGGGAAAACTGACCAAAGAACTGCTGCACGCCATTGAGCAGGCCGCCGTCACCGTTGCCAAACAGCAAAGGCTTACCGCTGTTGCGGTCAAAGGCGAACTGCTCTACCTGGACGCGAACGTCGCCCCGAACGACATCTCCGATGACATCGTCAAACTGATCAATGCGACCAATGCACCCAAATAAGTTGCAGGAGTAGCAGCCCATGAAATTTTTCCTTAACCTGTACCTCCATCTCAAGATCAAGACCCGTATCTACCTGCTGGGCTTCTGCTACAGCCTCTGCATCATCTGCGCCGTTGCCGCAGGGCGCTCAACCTCGCTGACCATGGCGGTCGGGGCCACCGCCCTGTTCGTCGCACTCGGGGCCTTTTTCTGCGGGCTTTTGTTCTGGTCCGTCAACGATGCCCTCAAACGGATCATCGCCTATCTGCAAGAGATGCAGGCAGGCAACCTTCATCAGCAGATATCGGCCAAACGGAACAACGAGATCAGCACCATCATCCGCACCATTGAGGCCTTGCAAAACGCCATGCGCAGCATGATCGCCGGGATTCAGACCACCTCGACGCAGGTCACCAGCGCCTCAGAGCATTTACGTGCCACCGCCAGCAGTATCGCCCAAGGGACCGAACTGGCAGCCAGCCAGTCTCGCTCCTCCAGCGGTTCGGCGGAGGAGATGGCCGCCGCCAGCGCAGAGATCTCCCGCAGCTGTGCCGAGATGGCCAGCATGGCCACCGATGCCGAACAGGTCTCCCGCAACGGCGAACAGGTGGTCGCCACCATGGCCGACACCATGGGCAGTATCGAGACCCAGATCGGTGAGACCACCGAGGCGGTCAAATCCCTGGGTGATACCTCCAACAAGATCGGTGACATTATTGAAACCATTGGCGACATTGCCGATCAGACCAACCTGTTGGCCTTAAACGCCGCCATTGAGGCAGCCCGGGCCGGCGAGCAGGGGCGCGGCTTTGCCGTGGTGGCCGACGAGGTACGCAGCCTGGCGGAACGGACCACTACCGCCACCCGCGAAATCCAGACCATCATCACCGCCCTGCAGAGTGACGTCAAGACCGTGGTGACCGCCATGGAGCAAAGCTCGACCCAGGTACGCAACGGTGGGGAAGGGGCACGCCTCTCCTGCGAGGCGATCATCTCCATCCGCCAGAAGATCGAGGTGCTGCAACAGCACGTGGCCCAGGTGGCGCAGGCTGCCGACCTGCAATCGGCCAGCACCTCCACCATCTCGGAGAGTATGCACCATATCACCAACGTAGTCAGCGAGGCCGCCAGCGGCGCTGAAGAGACCCGCAGTTCAGCCAATCAGCTGGCCGGTTCGGCCGGCGAACTACAACAGATGGTGGCCCGCTTTAACCTTTAACCGCCTCCAGTTCCTCCCAGCGCTCGTAGGCCACCAGCAGTTCAGCATCCAGCGCTTCCAGCCGGGCAGTGAGGGTTACCACCTCGGGCCCGGCTGTTTTGTAGAAGCCAGGGTCGGCCAGGGTGGTATGAATCGCTTCCTGCTCGGCCTCAAGTGCGGCGATCCGCTCCGGCAGCGCCTCCAGTTCCCGCTCCTCCTTGAAGGAAAGCTTGCGGGACCGCTCCTTCGACGGTTTGGCCTTTTCCTGCGGCTGCTTGGGGCTTGCAACAGGAGCGGCCGCGGCCTGCTGCTCCCGCAGCCAGTCGTCGTAGCCCCCCACCGTCTCGGTCACGCTGCCGTCCGGGTTAACGACCAGGGTCGAGCCGACCACGTTGTTCAAGAACTCCCGGTCGTGGCTGACCAACAGCAGGGTGCCGCTGTACTCCGCCAGCAGGTCCTCCAGCAGCTCCAGGGTCTCGGCGTCCAGGTCGTTGGTCGGTTCGTCCAGCACCAGCAGGTTGGCCGGCCTGGTGAACAGCTTGGCTAAGAGCAGCCGGTTGCGCTCACCGCCGGACAGGATGCTGACCGGCGAGCGGGCCCGCTCCGGCGAGAACAGAAAATCCTGCAGGTAGCCGATAATATGGCGTGACCTGCCGCCGATCACCAGGGTGTCGTTGCCTTCCCCCACGTTCT
>JAJXUW010000125.1 GCA_021782545.1 Deltaproteobacteria bacterium
AGCTGCCTAAAGACGAACAGGTGATTCGTGCGGTCCTGAAGGAGATACTGACCTACCTGCGGGTTGAGACCGGACAGCTGCCAGCCTCGGCCATGGAGCTGTTCGAGCCGATCCATCCGCAGGAGATTGAGGACGAGACCCTGGCAGCCCTCCCCGACCGTTACAACCATCAGCCGTATCGGAGCATGCATGACTGATTCCGTATTCTGGAGCAGCTTCACGCTGGTCTTTGTGGCCGAGCTGGGTGACAAGACACAGCTGACCGCCAGGGCCCTGGCGGCGCTGCGCTATCCCTGAAAACGTATTTTTGTAGGGATTGCCGCTGCCTTTGTGGTGTTTGAATGTGGGAACGGTGGCGATCGGCAGGCTGCTCTTCTGGGCGCTGCCCCGCTTTTGGGTCGCCCGGGTGGCCGGGGTGCTGTTCCTGCTATTCGGTGGGGTGATGCTCTGGCAGTTATTCCTCTGACGGCTTGGTGCCGATAATCTCCTTGAAGCGCGCCATCAGGTCGGGGTTGAAGATGGAGTTGCCCTCACGTTCCATCAGGGTCAGGGCGTCCTGTTTGCTGATAGCTGAGCGGTAGGGCCGGTTTGACGTCAGGGCGCTGTACACGTCGCAGATGGCGGTGATCTGGGCTGTCCGGGGGATTTCGTTCCCTTTGAGGTTGAACGGGTAGCCATCACCGTTGTAGCGCTCGTGATGGAAACGGACCGCTGCCAGCGATATCTCACTGAAACCACCCAGATCCCGCAGGCATTCATAGCCGCGCTGGGCATGGCGTTTGATCAGGGTGTACTCGAAATTGGTCAGGGCTTCCGGCTTTTCCAGAATGGTGGTGGGGATGAAGATCATCCCCACGTCGTGCAGTATCCCGCCTATCCCCACATCCTCCAGCTCATACAGCGGCAGTTGGTAGATCTCGGCATGGACCAGCATGGAGAGAGAGGCGACCTGGACGCTGTGGATAAAGGTATAATAGTCGTGTTCGACCACCGCGTGCAGCGAATCGAAGGCAGTGGGGTGCTGGGTGATGAACTGCATCAGCTGGCGCACCAGATTGCGGCACCGTTCCACATCGGTCAGTCTGTCCGGTGTGGTGAACAGGTCCATCACGTAGTTCATGGCGACCTGTGAGAGAATCTGCCCTTTTACCTGCGGCTGCAGGGTCTCGTTGTGCATGATCTCGCCGATGGTCTCTTCCAGGAAGGAGGCCACCGGGGGCATCTCCTCGCTGCGTATGTAGAGTGTGTCTGCACGGTTCTGTTCCAGCCGCTGCAGGTCCTGCTGCGTGATGGTGCGTTCTGCCGGCTTATAGAGCACAAAATTGGGGCCGCTCTTCACGTACAGGGCCACGTCGGGAAAGGTGTCCGGGTTGATGCAGGCGATGAGTATCGGGCGGTACTGCACAGGCTCAGTCATGGGCCGTTTCCACTCCTTATCGTGTCGGTAGCCGTACTGCCTCGTGCAAGGCCTCGATGAGGCGTTCGTTTTCCGACCGGTTACGTACCGCCACCCGTACGAACTGCTGATTCAGCCCGACAAAGGTGGAGCAGTCCCGCAGCAGAATGCGGTACGTTGCAAGTAAATCTTCCTGAAGGCGCGCTGCGGTAAGAGGGGCATCCAGCTTAAGCAGCAGATAATTGGCCGTCGACGGGAACACCGTTATCCCGGGCAGACGAGAGAGGGTCTCAAACAGCAGGTTCCGCTCGTCAGCCACCAGCTCCCGGGTCTCGGCGGCGTAGTCATGATCGGCCAGGGCGGCAACGCCGGCAAACTGGGCCATGGTGTTGACCTCCCACGGTGGCAGTGCCGCCCCCAGCCGTTTGGCAAGCTCTGGTGCCGCCAGGGCGCAGCCCAGCCGCAGACCGGCCAGGGCGTAGAACTTGGTGAGGGAGCGCAGGACGATCCCCCGGCCGCTCTGTACCACCGCTGCGGCGGCTGAATGTTCCTCACCGCAGAAGTCCATGAACGCCTCATCGAGTACCAGCAGGGTCCCGGTGGGGGTGCACCGGTCCAAGAGCTCACGCACCTGCCGGGACGGGTAGAGGGTGCCGCTGGGGTTGGCCGGATTGCAGAGAAACAGGAGCTGCGGCCGTAGGCGGCGCACCTCTGCCGCCAGCGGTTCCAGTGCAAGACGAAAACCGTCATTCGGTGAGAGCAGGTGATAGTCGATCTGCCAGTGGTGCCGTGTCAGGGCGTGGGCATACTCGCTGAAGGCCGGTGCCACGATCAGCGCTCGGGAGCCGGGAACGACCTGCGGCAGCAGGTGGATCAGGTGGGTGGAACCGCTGGCCGCCAGTACCGATGTGACCGGAACCCGGAAGTGGGCCGCCAGTGCCTCGGTCAGGCGCTTCGCCACGGGATCGGGGTAGTGGGGTACCTGCTCCAGGGCGGCCAGGCAGGCGCTGCGTACTGCCGGGGAGAGCCCTAAGGGGTTGATGCTGGCCGAAAGGTCCAGGATCTCGGACGGGTGGCAGCCCAGCTGCCGGGCTGCGGCGTAGATGGTGCCGCCATGATCAAAGGCCATGCTGCCTCCAGAACGCGGTTGCCGCGATGCCGCACAGTGCCGTTAGGCCGGCGGTCCCATAGAGCAGCCGGATTATCCCGCGATAGGCTGTGGCGTCACAGGGGCGGAGGGGATCGCCGAGCAGTGGTTTCAGCTTGCGGATGCCCTGATAGCACGAGGGGCCGCCCAGTTGCACCCCCAGTGCCCCGGCGGCCGCCGCCTCGGGATGGCCGCTGTTGGGTGACGGGTGGTTGCGGCGGTCCCGCCGCCAGATCCGCCAGCTGCCGGGGCCGGACAGGCCGACGAGCGGAGCGACGAGGATCATTGCCAGGGCGGTGAGCCGGGCCGGCAGCAGATTCAGCAGGTCGTCCAGACGGGCCGAGGCCCAGCCCAGGCGTTGGTACCGTTCATCCCGGTAGCCCACCATCGAATCCAGGGTGCTGGCTGCCTTGTAGGCCAGCGCGGCCATTGGTCCACCGACAGCCAGCCAGAAGAGGGGGGCGATGACGCCGTCGCTGCTATTTTCCGCCACCGTCTCGATGGT
>JAJXUW010000126.1 GCA_021782545.1 Deltaproteobacteria bacterium
ATCGAATGGGCCCGTTTCAACCGGGCCGTATTGGTGGAGCACGAATTGTATGCCACCGGCACCACCGGCAGGTTGCTGTGTGAACAGGTAGACCTCCAGGTGACCGGGTTGCAGAGCGGCCCGCTGGGGGGGGACCAGCAGGTCGGCGCCATGATCGCAGATGGGAAGATCGACATGGTGATATTCTTCTGGGACCCGCTGGAACCGCAGCCCCATGACCCTGACGTCAAGGCGCTCCTGCGCATCGCGGTGGTCTGGAACATCCCGGTGGCCTGTGACCGGGCGACCGCCGACTTCCTCATCTCGTCACCGTTAATGCATACGCGTTATGAACGGCTACTGCCGGATTATGACACCTACCGCAATCGGCTCAATCCCAGCTGATCGGTTGTTTCTGGCGGGCCTGCACCGTTCAGGCCCCTCCGGAGGCGAGATATCCCGGTTGAACTCCGGCATGACCAGCGGTATGGTTATGTCCAGCAGCACCAATCACACCGCGTGGTTCTGAAGGGGAGGCGGCCATGACGACACCACAGCAGACCTCGTTGTACAAGACCATTCCGCTTGCAACAGACCACGCGGCCCGCCGGCGCTACATGGTGGTCGCCGAACCGATCGTCGGAAACTTCAGGTTTGGCGTATTGCTTGAAGATCTGGACATCATGGCCGAGCAGGCGGCCCTGGGCTATGCCCGCCTGAGCCACCCCGACGCCAAGGTGGTCACCGCCGCCATCGACAACATCATCGTCCGTCACGTTGTTGACATTGATCGCGATATCCAGATCGATGCCCGGATAAACCATGTGGGCCGGACCTCCATGGTGGTGGGGATGCGGGTGGAACATCCCGGCGACCCGGCGACCCATATCGCCTCCTGCTATTTCACCATGGTGGCCCGCGGTGGTGAGGCGGCCGAGGAGAGTCGCACCCTGCTGCCCCTGGAATATCAGGATGATCTGGAGCGGCGCCGGGCAGAGAAGGCCGAGCAGGAACGGGAGCAGTACCGGCAGCAGCAGGCCGCCCAGCAGGAACCGCCCAGCAGGGCGGAGTACGAACTTCTGCGGCAGCTGCATGCGGCGCAGGACGAGCCGGGGTTCAGCGGGATGCAAGCCGACCGGCTGGTGGTGGACGGCTGGGAACGGATGTATCCCGAGCAGGAGTATGTGCCACATCGGATCTTCGGCGGTTACATCATCCGCCGGGCCTATGAACTGTCCTCCATCTGCGCTGAGCTGATCGCGCCGCACCGGCCCATCATTGCGGCGGTCAACCGGATCAACTTCTTCCACCCGGTCCGCCTGGGAGACAAGCTCCATTACACCTGCCGGGTGGTCTACACCTGCGACAGCTTTGTCTGTGTTGAGGCCAGCATTGAGCGGATCAGCCGCGACCGTACCAGCAAGGCGCTCTCCAACTCCTGCCTGTTCACCTTTGTGAATGTTGACGGCAAGCTGCAGGATCAGCCGGTCCCACCGGTCTATCCCACCACCTATGCCGAAGATGCCCGTTATCTGGCTGCCTACCGCAGTCATCGCGCCATGCGCGAGCATTACACCCTGTTGTAGTCGTCCACCGCAGAGCGGGGATGGTACCGCTGGGCAAAAATTTTTTCGGGCCCCGTTTTAGAGTGACAGACCCTTGTCACTCTTATCTGTTAAGGTTTAACGCCAGCCGAAGACCGTGATGCCGACCTAAAGCCTGCATCTCACGCTCGACAGAGCCGGCGTCATATCGTCCAGAGGGGTCCCTGCATCAGTGTACAAGTACGCCAACAAGATAGATGCGCTCACCGCTATCCTGAAGCGGCTGGATACGGGCGAGAGGCTGACGGCTGAGCTTTTGGCGGAGGATTTCCAGGTGGGCGTGCGCACCATCTACCGCTACCTGAACCATCTGCAGGCGGCCGGTTATCCGGTCTACTACGACAAGCAGAACAAGAGTTACCGCTTTCTGCACAACTTCAGGCTGAACCAGCTCAAGACGGGTACTGGCGACGCCTCCTTCTCCCTGCATCCGATCAACCAGATGAACGGCATGGCCATTGCCACCTTCAGGCCCAGTGGCGAGTGCATCCATAAAAACCGGGCCATGGTGCATCTGATGGGCTGTCCAGATCGCCATGCCTGCAGTGGCAACTTCCGGCACCTCGATTGGTGGCGCGAGGCGGGCCTGCTGGCGATGGCGGACGAGGTGATCGCCACCGGCCACGAGGTCTGCCGTGATGTCATGGTGACGGTCAATAGCCGGGAACGCTGGATTCAGGCCCATATCACCCTGGTGGAACAGGGGGCCGGCACCTATCTGGTCCTGCTGGCCCAGGATCTCTCCCCCCGGATGCACAAAGAACTGCAGGTGGCCCGTTTCTTTGCCGCCATGAACCAGCCTCCCCGCCTGATCCTGGTGACGGACACCAAGGGCACCATCGAATATGTCAGTGAACGGGCAGAGGACCTGACCGGCTACAGCGCCGCCGAGCTGATCGGTGCCAACCCGCGTCTCCTTCAATCGGGCAAGACGCCGCCTGAGACCTATCAGAACCTGTGGAGCACCATCAGCCACGGCTTCGCCTGGAGCGGCGAGCTGTACAACCGCAAGAAGAACGGCGACCACTACTGGCAGCACCTGCAGATCGTCCCGATCCGCAACCAGCAGCAGGCAGTCTCGCGGTATGTGGGGGTGATCGAGGATATCTCCCGCCAGAAGCAGCTGGATGAAGAGATCTATTCCTATGCCATCACCGACCGTGTCACCGGGCTGTACAACCATCGGATCTGGCTCGCCCTGGGGAACCGTGACCTGGCAGCCGCCCAGCGTTACCGGCATGCCATGACGCTTTTGATTGTGGATATCGACCACTTCAAGCTGGTGAACGAGCAGTACGGGTATCCGGCGGGCAACCGTTACCTGCAGCAGCTGGCGGAGTTCTGCCGTTCGCAGGTCAGGAGCACCGACCTGGTCGGCCGGATCGGTAAGGATTCCTTCGGCATCCTGCTGACCGAGTCGA
>JAJXUW010000061.1 GCA_021782545.1 Deltaproteobacteria bacterium
GCCACCAGAGAAGAAATGCGCCAAACTGTTTTCGAATACATCGAAGTGGACTATAATCGCAACCGACGCCATAGTGCAAATGGTTGCATCAGCCCAGAAGCATTTGAGATTCAACAAGCCGCTTAACAATGTGTCCGCTATTGGCGGGCAGGATCAAGATCGGGTTACCCATCACTGCGAAATTGTAGAAACAGGGAATGAAAGCTGGAGAATCAAAACCAGAAATTCACACAAAAACTAACCGCTGGGGTGGGTCAATTTTGGACGCCGATGGTGGGTCAATTTTCAATGCCGATTGACAAGGATACGAATCATTCCATTGCCCCTGCCTGAAAAATCCACATCAGCCAGCCGTAGCCAGCATAGTTCCTCTCGTCGTAGTCCGGCATAGATATACATTGCCACCATCATCTGCAAATCAGGGTAGGCGGCCAGTGCCACAAGTTGCTGGTCGATCTGCTCAAGGGTGAGAAAAGAAATTTGTGGGGCTTTCTCGCGGTAACGTTCCACCTTGGCCGCCGGATTGATGTTTCCGGCCAGTTTAATGCCCTGCTGCGACACAGCCCAGTTGAACAGCCGGGTCAAAATCTCACGGTAGCGGTTGGCAGTCTTAGGGGCCAGTGCGTGCTTGCGTACCTTGGCGGCTATGAACGATGAAAGGTCGGCTGTGGTGATCTGTTCAAGATAGCTAACTTCAAGCGGCGGTACGGTGTTTCTGGAAGGCGTGCGTTTGCCCTTGTCACTGATCTTCTTGTTCTTGATTTCAAGGGCGGGACAGATCGGGCCGAAGGTCTCCCGCAGATAGTAGAGGTCGCGTTCCACGCTGCGGGCGGTCTTGTGGATACGCATATACTCCACATACTCGGCAACGATCTTTGCAATGGGTGTTTTGGTGGGAAGAGGGTTGTCGTCCCCGCGATACATGGACGATTCCAGTTGCCGAACTTTCTCCTTGGCGATCTGGAGCGAGCCGGTGCCGAGGTTCACCCGTTTCTGTCTGGTGCCGACGTAATACTGTGCGTAGTAGGTGCTGCCGCGTTTCTTTAAGCTTGCCATTGTGCCCTCCGTGGGTGGTGGTCTGGCAAGCCCCCTATAACTCCCCATCAGTAGCATATAACTTTAGGGTACATTTTAGGGTACAAATGGCAATAAAAAAGGGACTTGCCGTTTCGCAAGTCCCTGTAATTATTTGGTTGCGGGGAGAGGATTTGAACCTCTGACCTTCGGGTTATGAGCCCGACGAGCTACCAGACTGCTCCACCCCGCGTCAATTGGAATATTTTTTATAGCAGAAGTTGTGAGATGGTGTCAATGCTTAATTTGCTGCACAGTGAAAAGGTGGTTGTAACAGTAGCCGGTCTAATCCTGATCTGGTACGACCCTGGCCCCCATTGCCAATTGGTTGGCGATCTGAGAAGCGGCCTCTTTCTCCAGGTGGCGCCCGATCCGCACCCGATACCAGGTCTTGTCGTTTAAGCTGGTTTCCGTGACGGTGGCGGCATACCCCTTGACAATAAGCCTGGCCTTGAGGATATCGGCATCCTTGCGGGTACTGTAGGAGGCAACCTGAACGAGATAACCTGCGGCCGGTGACGCTGGCTTGGCGGTTTGGGCGGCCTCGGTCTTTTTGGCAGCCGCCTGCGTATCAGGCTGCGGAGGTGGCGGCGGTGCTGGTTTTGCCTTTTCGTTGATTCCGCTGCCTAATACGGTATTTTTCTGCCCTTTGGGGAGATTCTCAAAAAACGATAACGGTTGTCCGTTGGCGCCGGTTGCGGTCGGTTGATTCTGACGTTGCGGCTGCGGTTGCCCGTTGGTGTTGGGGGAGGTCGGTGATGTCTTTCCCGGAGGGACAACCGTCGGTGGTGGCTGCGTCTGCGTCTGAGTAGCGTTCTTGGGGGCTGATTCCAGACTTTGCTGTTCCATGGCTGCCCGGAAGGCCCTTTTGGCCGATTGTTGGGAAAAATACCAGCCTATCCCGAAGCCGGAACCGAACAGCAAGGCCGCGAGCAGGCCCAGACCGATCAGCTTGGCGTTGGGTGCGCCATTACTGGAACGCTGGCGTGAGGGGCCTGGCGATGAGGTATACGATTGACGGGGCTCGCTGTAGTCGATCCGCATGGAGGGCCTCCTACATCTTGTCCGGTGCCGAGACGCCCAATAGGCGCAAGGCGTTGCGCAACACCTGCCGGGTGGCTGTCAGCAGGTACAGGCGCGCCTCGCTGACCTGGCGGTCGTCGGTAACCACCTTGGTCTTGTTGTAGTAGCTGTGGAACTGTCCGGCCAGTTCGGTCAGATAGTAGACGATCCGATGCGGCTCAAAGTCACGGGCCGCCTCGTCCACCACATCCGGTAAACTGTCCAGCAGCTTGATCAGCTTGAGTTCTTCCGGCGTCTCCAGCCGAGCCAGCAAGGCGGCATCGGCAGTGACCGGGGTGGTCAGCCCCTTTTCGGCGGCGTTTTCGAAGATGCTGCAGATCCGGGCATGGGCGTACTGGATGTAGTAGACCGGGTTGTCCAGCGACTGCTGCTTGGCCAGGTCGATATCGAACACCAGTTGGGAATCCGGCTTGCGCATCACAAAGAAGAAGCGGGTGGCGTCCCGCCCCACCTCGTCGATCAGGTCCCGCAGGGTGACGTAGCTGCCGGCCCGCTTGGAGATCTTGACCTCCTCGCCGCCGCGCATCACGGTCACCATCTGGTGCAGCACGTATTCCGGCCACCCTTTCGGGATGCCGGCATTCAGGGCCTGCAGACCGGCCCGTACCCGGGTGATGGTGCTGTGGTGGTCGGCGCCCTGTTCGTTCACTACCCGCACAAAGCCGCGTTGCCACTTATCCTGGTGGTAGGCCACGTCCGGTACGAAGTAGGTGTAGCTGCCGTCCGTCTTGCGCATCACCCGGTCCTTGTCGTCGCCGAATGCGGTAGTGCGCAGCCAGAGGGCGCCGTCCTGCTCGTAGGTGTGGCCGTTGGCGATGATTGACTGCACCACCGCCTCCACCCTGCCGTCGCGGTAGAGGCTCGATTCGAGAAAGTAGTTGTCGAATTGGACATCGAAGGCCTTGAGGTCCTGATCCTGCTCACGGCGCAGGGCCGCCACCGCAAAACGGCGGATGGCATCCAGATCCTGCGGGTAGCCGCTGGCGGTCACGTCCTGGTCGTCGGCATGGACGGTCTCTTTGGTCAGGTAGGCGGCGGCCACCTCTTTGATATACTCACCCTGGTAGCCGTCGGCCGGCCAGCGCGGGTCATCCGGCTCGATACCCAGGCAGCGGGCCTGGACGGAGCGGGCCAGGTTGCCGATTTGGGCTCCGGCGTCGTTGTAGTAGAACTCGCGGGTCACCTGCCAGCCGCTGGCTGAGAGCAGACGGCAGAGCACGTCGCCGATGGCGGCGCCGCGGCCGTGGCCGATATGCAGCGGCCCGGTGGGGTTGGCACTGACGAATTCTACCTGTGCCTTGCGGCCCTGGCCGGTTTGGGTCTGGCCGTAGCCGGGACCGGCAGCGTTAATGACAGGCAGGCAGGTCTGCCAGGCGGCAGGGGCGATGAAGAAGTTGATGAAACCGGGACCGGCGATCTCAGTACGGGCCACCAATCCTTCGCTATCTTGCAGGTGGGCGATCAGCAGTTGCGCCACCTGGCGCGGCGCTTTTTTTTCAGCCTTAGCCAGCTGCAGGGCCACGTTGCAGGAGAAATCGCCGTGCTCTTCGTGGGCCGGGATACCGATGGTGACGGGAGGCAGTGTTTCAGACAGCAGCACAGAGGCCTCACGGGCCTTTTCCAGTGCCTGTGAGACCAATGTGGCAAGTTTCTGACGGATCATTGTTTCTGCGGTTCCTTGGTGGGGTCGTTGGAGCTGGTTGTGTCAGTTGTATCCAGATCTTTGATGGAAACGTCGCGTGAATAGTCGGGGCAGCGGGCACCGCCGTCGGTGACGCTGAAACGTTTGGCACAGGTCTCGCGCCAGGCGCATACTGCACAGCTCTGTCGTGACATACAGCGCTTCCCTCTATTTCCCTTTTGCTGGAAACTGGTAGATCACTTCGTTGGGCATGACCAGCCCAAGGTCCTTACGCGCAATTCGTTCTAGCTGGTAGCGGTCGTTGTGCAAGGCGTCTATCTCTGTCCGCAGACTGTCGTTTTCTTCTTTAAGCTGCGCCACCCGGTCGTCGATCCGTTGCTTCTCCTGACGCATCTCATAGATCCGCAGCAGCCCCTGTTCGCCAAACACCGTAAAGAACAGGATGAAGGCTAGGCAACCGGCCGGGATCAGATACATGCGCCGTGTGATGCGGATCTTCTGCACTAATTTATCCCCGGGTGCGACGCGCTGCAAAGTAGTCGATGGTCCGTTTTAGCCCGGTTTCCAGATCGACTTTTGGTTGCCAGCCCAGCTTCTGGCGGGCCTGGGTGATGTCCGGCTGCCGCTGCTTGGGATCGTCCTGGGGCAGCGGTTTGAAGTCAATCCGTGACGATGATCCTGTTATAGTAACGATTTTTTCAGCAAATTCAAGGATGGTGTTTTCAACCGGGTTCCCCAGGTTGACCGGTCCGATGAATCCCTGATCGTTTTCCATCATCCGGATCATCCCCTCGATCAGATCGGAGACAAAACAAAAAGAACGGGTCTGCTGGCCTTCCCCAAAGACGGTGATGGCTTCATTGCGCAGCGCCTGGAGGATGAAGTTGGAAACCACCCGTCCGTCGTTTTCCGCCATCCGTGGGCCGTAGGTGTTGAAGATCCTGATGATGCGGATGTCGACGTTGTTCTGCCGGTGGTAGTCCATCATCAGGGTCTCGGCCACCCGTTTCCCCTCATCGTAGCAGCTGCGGATGCCGATCGGGTTGACGTTGCCCCAGTAGTCCTCCTTCTGGGGGTGCACGTGGGGGTCGCCGTAGACCTCCGAGGTGGAGGCCTGCAGGATGCGGGCCTTGACCCGCTTGGCCAGTCCCAGCATGTTGATGGCCCCCATCACGCTGGTCTTGACGGTCTTGACCGGGTTGTACTGGTAGTGCACCGGCGAGGCCGGACAGGCCAGGTTGTAGATCCGGTCCACCTCCAAGAGGATCGGCTCCACGATGTCGTGCCGGATCAGCTCGAAGCGGTGATTGTCCATCAGATGGATGATATTGTTTTTGGAGCCGGTGAAGAAGTTGTCCAGGCAGATGACGTCGTGCCCTTCGCCAAGCAGCCGCTCGCAGAGGTGGCTGCCCAGAAAACCTGCCCCGCCGGTGACGAGAATGCGCATGCTATTTTCCCCCCTCATGAATGCCGTTGCCTGCACGCCCCAGCGGGATGTACCGGAAGCCGGTTTCCTTCATCCGGGTCGGTTTGTACAGGTTGCGGCCGTCCACGATCAGCGGTTGTCTGAGCAGATCCTTAATCCGGTCGAAATCGGGGTTGCGGTACTCGGACCAGTCGGTGATCACCGCCAGCGCATCGGCACTTTCCAGGATGTCGTACTGGTTGGTGCTGTACTCGATCCGGTCGCCGAAGTATCGGTGCGCCTCCTGAAGTGCCTCGGGATCGTGGGCCCGCACCGTGGCCCCGGCAGCCAAGAGCCGCTCGATGATGGTAAGGGAAGGGGCCTCGCGCATGTCGTCGGTGCGGGGCTTGAAGGAGAGCCCCCAGCAGGCGATGGTACGCCCGGTGAGCGGTTGTTCTTCATCTGCTGAGCCCAGCGCCTTGATCAGCTTGGTGGCCAGCACCTCTTTCTGGCGGTCGTTGACCTCTTCCACCGCCTTCAAGAGCAGGAAGTCGTAGGCGCACTCCTCGGCGGTGCGGATCAGGGCCTTCACATCCTTGGGGAAGCAGGAACCGCCGTAGCCGGGGCCGGGGAACAGGAAGTCGTAGCCGATGCGGGAGTCGGAACCGATACCCTCGCGCACGGCAGCCACGTCGGCCCCCATCCGTTCGCACAGGCCGGCGATCTGGTTCATGAAGGAGATCCTCGTCGCCAGCATGGCGTTGGCGGCGTATTTGGTCATCTCGGCGGAGCGGATATCCATGATGATCAACCGGTTCTGCTTGCGCATGAACGGATCGTACAGCTCCTTCATGATCTCGGCGGTGCGGACGTTATCGGTGCCGATCACCACCCGGTCCGGCTTCATGAAGTCGTCGATGGCGGCTCCTTCTTTTAAAAATTCGGGGTTGGAGACCACGTCGAACTCGAGTGAGGAGTTGCGCGAAGCCAATTCCCCCTGTACGGCGGCGCGCACCTTGTCGGCGGTGCCGACCGGGACGGTGGATTTGTCGACGATAATCTTGAAGCCGTTCATATGGCGGCCGATGGTGCGCCCCACGGCCAGGACATACTGGAGATCGGCGGAGCCGTCCTCGCCGGGCGGGGTGCCGACGGCGATAAACTGAATCAGGGATTTTTCCACCGCCTCGATTACATCGGTGGTGAATGACAGCCTGCCTTCGGCCTGGTTGCGCAGGATCAGCTCTTTCAGGCCCGGTTCGTAAATCGGGATGATGCCGTTTTTCAGCCCTTCGATCTTCTGCTCGTCAACATCAACGGCGATGACGGTGTTGCCGCTCTCGGCAAAACAGGCTGCAGCCACCAGGCCGACATAACCGGCACCAAAGACAGAAATCTTCATCAAGCAAACTCCTCGTTGATTAGTTACAACCGTTCCCGCATGAGTAGTGCCTTGGCGTACAACTCACGCCGCGGCAGACCGGTGGCGGCTGCCACCAGGGCGGCTGCCTCCTTTACCGTATGCCCTTTGGTCAGGGCTGCCTGCAGTCGTTCTTCGGCGGTCGGGCCTTCGCTTTGCTGCACGGTTGCATCGGCCGGCGCGATCAGGAGCACCACCTCGCCCCGTTCACGGCCATCCTGCACCTGTTGTCGAACGTCGCTGGCCGTACCCTGCAGGAACTCCTCGTGCAGTTTGGTCAGCTCCCGTGCCACCACTACCCGGCGCTCGCCAAGGACGGTGACGATATCGTCGAGGGTGGCCACCAGCCGGTGCGGGGCTTCGTACAGCACCACGCTGCCCTGAGCGGAGGCCAACGCAGCCAGGAACGAACGACGCTTACCTTCTTTATTCGGCGGAAAACCGGCAAAAGTAAAGCAGTCTGTCGGCAATCCCCCTGCGGAAAGGGCCGTTATGGCGGCGCAGGCGCCCGGGATCGGTACTACCGTAATACCCGCCGCCTGGGCATCCCGCACCAGACGATAACCGGGGTCGGAGATGCAGGGGGTGCCGGCATCGGAGATCAGGGCCACCTGTTTGCCTGCATGCAGCATTTCCAGGATCAGGTCTCCCTTGAGCTTCTGGTTGTGATCGTAGTAGGAGGTAAGCCGGGTGGTTATCCCGAAGTGTGCGAGCAGCGTTCGGGAGTGCCGGGTATCTTCGGCGGCGATCAGGTCGGCCTCCTTCAGAATACGCAGCGCGCGGAAGGTCATATCCTCCAGGTTGCCGATAGGTGTCGCTACGATGTACAGAGTGCCAGCCATTATTTGAGCGACGAGATGTAGTCCCGCACACCTTCGACAATGCCGTCGGCAATCAGATCATGGAATGCGGGGTCCCTCAGGCGCGCTTCTTCAGTGGTGTTACTGATAAAGGCGGTTTCCACCAAGATGCTGGGCATGGTGGCGCCCACCAGGACATAAAAGGGGCCCTGTTTGACTCCCAGGTTCCTGGCATCGGCATAGCGTGCCCGTTTGGCCTTGTAGACCGCCCTCTGTACCTCATCCGCCAGATGTGCCGAATCGTTGAGCTTGTAGTTTGCCATCAGGTCGAACAGGATCGCCTGCAGGGTGCTGACTTTTTCCAGTGAGGTGCCGTTTTCCTTCGCCGCCAGTTGGGCCACTTTTTCGGTCTTGGCCAGGTTCAGATAGTAGGTCTCGATGCCGGACGCGTTGTGGTTGGGCGAGGCGTTTGCGTGGATCGAGATGAACAGGTCAGCCCCCACCTTGTTGGCAATAGCGGTCCGTTCCTCCAAAGGGATGAACACGTCGGTTGACCGGGTCATCACCACATCAAGCCCCAGTTCATCTTTCAGTTTTTCACGCAGTTTCAGACCGATGGCCAGCGTCACGTCTTTCTCTTGTAGGCCTGATTGACCGATAGCACCCGGGTCATGCCCACCATGGCCGGGATCAACCACAATGCGGCGAATCTTGGCGATGGCGGGGGAGTGGTTCCGTACGGGGCGCGGTTTGACGAATTCAGTGCGCCCATGCGATGTGGCGGTCTCGGTAGCTGTTGTGTCGGTGCGGCTGGTGAGACTGCTCTCCAGGCGGCTGATCGCGGCGTGCCGTTCGCCGCGTACATCGATAACCAGCCTGGCCGGGTCGGAAAGTGGGAATATCTTGTAATCCTTGATGTCGTCGGTATCCAGGACAACCCGTACAACGCCTGCTTTGTACAGGGCGACCCGAACTCCTTTGAGCAGCCCATCGCCAATGGTGATGTCGCGGACACCGGCGCCAAGTTTGGTGTTTTTCAGGTCGATAAAGATGCGTCCCGGTTTACCGGCGTTGCCTTTGTCAAGCTCATGGCTTTCCCAGGTCACGTCATGGTCGAGACCGATAGCAACACGGGTATAGTCGGGGGTCGACCAGTGTTTGATCTCCAGCACTTGGGCCAGCGCAGCCGGCGCCACCGCAGTCATTTTACCGTTGGAGGGGGTATGCTTCTTTTTGGTCGTGGCGTTGGCGGTGACAGCGGTGGCCAGAAGGGTCAGGGTGGTCAGCAGCACTATAAACTGTCGCAGATATCTCATGCCATCTTTTTCAATTCGTCGAGAAGATTCAAGGCCTCAAGTGGTGTCATAGCAGAAATATTCAGCTTTTTCAACCGTTCCCGCAGCAGATCCCCCTGCGGTTCAAACAGGGTATACTGACGGCTCTCCTTCGTGGGGGGCGCTATCCGGCTTTTGGATAACCGAGGCGCACCTTGCTCAAACTCGTCCTCTTCCAGGGTGTTCAGCACTTCCCGGGCCCGGTCGAGCAGATCGGGCGGCATACCGGCCAGGCGGGCCACCTGGATGCCATAGGAGTGCGAGGCGGCGCCGGGGATGATGGTGCGCAGGAAGATCACCTGGTCATTCCACTCCTTCACCGCCACAGTCAGGTTGGTGATCCCCTCGCGGGTTGCGGCCAGGTCGGCCAGTTCGTGGTAGTGGGTGGCAAACAGGGTGCGGGCCTTGCACCGCGGGCAGTCGTGCAGGTATTCGGCCACGGCCCAGGCGATGGAGAGGCCGTCGAAGGTGGAGGTGCCGCGGCCGATCTCGTCCAGCACCACCAGGCTTTGGGGCGTGGCGTTGCGTAGGATCTGGGCGGTCTCCATCATCTCCACCATGAAGGTGGACTGGCCCCGGGCCAGGTTGTCGCCGGCCCCCACCCGGGTGAATATCCGGTCGGCGATGCCGATGGTGGCGCTGGTGGCCGGTACGAAGGAGCCTATCTGCGCCATCAGGGTGATGAGTGCCACCTGGCGCATATAGGTGGATTTGCCGGCCATGTTGGGGCCGGTGATCATCAACATCTGGTGTTGCTGCTGGTCGAGGCGGGTATCATTGGGGACGAAGCGCTCGCCGAGGTTCATCGCCTCCACCACCGGGTGGCGCCCCTCGGTGATCTCGATCAGGTCGTTGTCGTCTACCTGCGGCTTGCAGTAGCTGCGTTCCACCGCCACGGTGGCCAGGGCCCGCAGCAGATCCAGGGCGGCCAGCGCAGAGGCGGTGCGTATGATCCGGCTGCCCTGGGCGGCGGTCTGTTCGCGCACCTCCTGGAACAGGCGGTACTCCAGGTCGCAGATCCGCTCTTGCGCCCCCAGCACCTTCTCCTCATACGCCTTGAGCGCCTCGGTGATGTACCGTTCTCCGGTGGCGATGGTCTGGCGGCGGATGTAGTCGGCCGGCACGCTGGCCAGGTTTGCCTTGGTCACCTCAAGGTAATAGCCAAACACCTTGTTGTAGCGGATCTTGAGGGAATTGATACCGGTCCGCTCCCGTTCCTGGGCCTCGAGTCGGGCGATGAACCCCTTGCCTTCACGGCTGATGGTACGCAGTTCATCCAGTTCAGCGTGGTAGCCGTCGGCAATGATCCCCCCTTCACGGAGGGAAAAGGGAGGGGTGGGGGTGATGGCCTGCTCGATCAGGCTCCGGATATCCTTTAACGGGTCCAACCTACCCACCAGCTCCCGGATCAGCGGCGAGGCCGCCTCGGCCAGCAGTACCCGGATGGCCGGCACCTGTTCCAGGGAGTCGTACAGTGCCCGCAGGTCGCGGCCGCCGGCCCCGGCCAGGCTCACCCGGCCGTTCAGCCGTTCCAGGTCGTGGACCCCCTTGAGCAGTTCAGACAGGGGATCGCGCAGGTCGGGCCGATCCACCAGTTCCTCTACCGCCGACAGCCGCTGACGGATCGGATCCACCTGCACCAGGGGGTAGGAAACCCACTGTTTAAGCAGGCGGGCACCCATGGCGGTAACGGTGCGGTCCAGGCAGCCCAGCAGTGAACCGGTCTTTTTGTTATCAAACATGGTGGCGGTCAGTTCCAGGTTGCGGCGGGTGGCCGGGTCCAGGGCCAGATGGTCGGATTGTCGGACGATGTTTACGTCCCGCAGGTGGGGCAGGGAGGCGTGACGGTTCTCCTGCAGGTAGTGCAGTATCATCCCCACCGCCAGCAACGCGGTCGGCAGGCCCTCAAGCCCCAGGGACGCCGGTGAAGCGACGCCGAACTGGTCGCAGAGCAGCTTGGTGGCATACTCCTTGTCCAACACCCAGTCGGCCACGGTCCCGCGGGGGCGCTCTCCCAGTACGCAGGCCAGTTCTTCCGGCAGGTTGTGGCGCAGCTGTTCCGTCACCAGCAGCTCCCGTGGGGCGATGGAGGCGGCCAGGGCCGTTGCAGCGGTCAACCCTTCCAGTTCGGCGGTCCGAAACTCGCCGGTGGAGAGGTCAAGCCAGGCGGCCCCCCAGTGCTGGCCGGTATTGCACAGCGCCAGCAGAAAGGAGTTCTCCTCCGGTGTCAGCGATTCGGCCTCGGTCACCAGGGCCGGTGTCACCACCCGTACGACATCGCGTCGGACAATCCCCTTGGCCTGCTTGGGGTCTTCCACCTGCTCGCAGATCGCCACCCGATAGCCGGCCTCGATCAACCGGGCAATATAGGGCTGGGCTGAATGAAACGGCACCCCGCAGAACGGGATTTCGTCGCTTTTGCCCTTGTTGCGGGAGGTGAGGGCGATATCCAGGATGCGGGAGGCCACCAGGGCATCGTCCAGGAACATTTCGTAGAAGTCCCCCATGCGGAAGAACAGGATGCTGTCCGGGTGCTGGGCCTTGATCTCAAGGTATTGCCGCATCATGGGGGTTTGCAGGGGTGAACTCATGGTGGGGTTGTAGCATAGCGTTGCTGGGCATTGCAAGAAACGCTAAGGAAGTGCTATAGCTATCTGCGTGATCCGCGGCGAAGCGGGTGAAACCAAGGAGCGTGCTGGCATGTCAGACCACGAGAAGGACAAACAGGCTGCTGTTACTGATGAGATTGCTGATCATACGACGAGGTTCAAGATCATTGAGGCTACTACCGCCCTGCTGAGCCGAACCTGTCGTCATGCGGTATCCATCCGCGACATCGCCCGGGAGGCCGGTGCCAACAGCGCCTTAGTGTCCTACTATTTTGGTGGTAAGGAACAACTCTACTGTGCCGTGGTGACGGAACAGTTTGCTGCCTATGAACGCGAGGTAGTCCCCTTCTTCAAGACTGATGGCGATATAGCCCAGAACGTGCGGGCCGCCTGCCAGGCTATTGCGCAGTTCCATAAAAATCGCCCATTCTGGTTGACCTTGTATCTGCGGGAGCTCACCAATCCCTCTGCCTGCTATGAAACCATTGTTAAACCCTGTATCGATAACGCCTCACTGCAGGCTACCACCATGATCAAGGCCGGTATCGACCAAGGGGTATTCCGGTCCGAGATCAATCCCCGTTTTGTGGTACAGGCGTTCATCGCCCTGATCAACTACAAGTTTATCAATCAACGTATCCTGCAGGACCTGCATCTCGACCCGGCCGACCAGACCGACGCCTATGTGGCGTTTGTGACCGATATGGTGCTAAGTGCCATTATTGCCAGGCACTAAGCGGGAGAGGCACGTTAGGACGTGGCGCCCGGCCCTGTTATGATCGTTGGGGGGAAGTCGGGAGATTGAGTGAACCGTCAGGCCGCCGCGTGTATTCACCCCTATAAAAAAATCCCCTTGCTTCAATCCGTCTACACGGATATGGTCTGAGCTATGAAGCAGGCCGCGCGTCTTTTTAAATCATTGTCGGAAGAGACTAGGCTCCGGATTCTGCTGTTGCTGCAGGGACATGGTGAGCTCTGTATCTGTGATCTGATGGCGGCCCTCGAACTGCCGCAATCAACCATCTCACGACATGTCGCCTATTTAAAAAACGCCGGGTGGTTGCAGGACCGGCGCGGCGGTGTCTGGATGTACTATTCACTGGTATCTGATCTGCCCAAGCCGTCTGCCGATCTGTTGCAGGTGGCCTGTGCGCTCTGTGCCGCGCTTGCTGGCGCTGAACAGGATCGCCTGCGGTTGCACCAGTATGCCGCAGAAAAAAATTGCACCTGACGAGCTTTTTTTATCCGCTTTTTATCCGTTTAGGCGGCTACTAGAGATTTAAGGTCTCTGAAGCGGGACCTTCCTGCTAGCGTATCTGTTTCAGGTATAAAATAACTCAAGAGGTCTGCTAACCGATGAAAACGAGAGTGTTGTTCCTCTGTACCCATAACTCCTGCCGTTCCCAGATGGCAGAAGGGCTGATCAACCATTATCTGGGGGATCGTATCCAGGCATACTCTGCCGGCACCGAGGCGACCGCGGTTAACCCACAAGCGATCAGGGTGCTGGCCGAACTGGGGGTTGATATAACCGGGCAGTATTCCAAGACCATGGATGCATTTTCAGGACAGCGTTTTGACGTCGTGATCACGCTCTGCGGTGATGCCAATGAACGGTGTCCTCTCTTCTTCGGCGGTGTGCAGCGAGTACATATCGGGTTCGACGACCCGTCCCGGGTAACCGGCAGCGATGACGAGATACTGGCGGCGTTCCGCAACGTCAGGGATCAGATCAGGGCCACACTTGTCAAATATCTGGGAGGGGTACAATGAGCGACCATCTTTCCAAGAAGCTTTCTTTTCTCGATCGCTGGCTCACCCTGTGGATCTTTGCTGCCATGGCCATGGGGGTCGGGTTGGGGTGGTTCATGCCCGGCATCGAGTCAGTCATCAACGCCTGCCAGATCGGTACCACCAACATCCCGATCGCCATCGGTCTGATCGTGATGATGTATCCTCCTTTTGCCAAGGTAAAGTACGAGGAAATGCCGGAGGTGTTCCGTAACAAAAAGATCCTGGGGCTTTCACTACTACAGAACTGGCTGATCGGTCCGGTGCTGATGTTTGTGCTGGCGGCGCTGCTGTTGCCGGACAAGCCGGACTACCTGATCGGGCTGATCATGATCGGGCTGGCCCGCTGCATCGCCATGGTGATTGTCTGGAACGAGCTGGCCAAGGGTAACACGGAATACGCCGCCGGGCTGGTGGCCTTTAACAGCATCTTTCAGGTGCTGTTCTACAGCGTCTACGCCTGGATCTTTATCACCGTTCTGCCGCCGCTGGTAGGGCTTACCGGTGTGGTGGTCGACGTCGGTATCGGTCAGATCGCCCAGAGTGTCTTCATCTACCTGGGCATCCCCTGTATTGCCGGGGCCCTGACTCGGTTGATCGGCGTGAAGTTGCTGGGCAAGGATCGCTACCACCGTGAGGTGGTACCGAAGATCAGCCCGTTGACGCTCATTGCCCTCCTGTTCACCATCG
>JAJXUW010000062.1 GCA_021782545.1 Deltaproteobacteria bacterium
CGGAGTCCTTGGTGTAGAAGCCGTAGCCCAGGTCCTGGGCGAACAGCGAGAGGTGCTTGTCGCCCATCCGGATACGGCCGGCGTTGATACCGGCGGCGATATCCTTGCCGGTCTGGTAGGGCCAGCGACGATCCAGCATATCAAGCTGCGCCCAGCGGTTCTCGGTTTCAACTCCGACCGAGGCGCCGGTAAACAGGCTGAACTTCAGCTTGCCCTGCAGGTTGTTTTTCTCAACATGGTCGGCCAGGGCGATCGGTACCGCCTTGGGATAGCCGGCCGGGGTGAAGCCGGACCAGCCCAGGTTCATGCCATTCTTGAAAAACTCGATGCACTGTTCGGGGGTCTTGACCTTGTCCAACAGCGCCTTGCAGCGGACTCGGTCTTGTAAGGTTCCATACTCTGACATGGCTTGCTCCTGTTTTATTTTGTTGTTTACCTTGTGAGGTAAAAACTATAGCCGTCCGCCTTTGGCAGCCCACTCCTCGAGCATCGGCGTGGTGACCGACTTGGGACGCTCAATGGCGTAACCGAGTCCGCGATCCCAGGTGATGTTGGCCATGCAGCCCAGCGCGCGCCCCACGCCGAACAGCACCGTGTAGTAATCCCACTGTTTCACACCGTAGTGCCACTGGATCACACCTGATTGGGCATCGACATTGGGCCAGGGGTTCTTGGTCTTGCCGTGTTCGGTCAGGACGCCGGGCGCCACCTCGAAGATCATGGCCACCAGCTTGAAGAGCGGGTCATTGGGCAGGTGCTTTTGGCAAAACTCCCGCTGCGAGGTGTAGCGCGGATCGGTCTTGCGCAGAACTGCATGACCATACCCAGGAATCACCTGCCCGGCGTTGAGGGTGTCCCACAGGGCCTTGGTGATCAGTTCCTTGGTCGGTTCCAGATCCTTGCAGTACTTCTCCTGGAACTTGAGGGTCCAGTCCAGCACCTCCTGGTTGGCACGGCCATGCAGGGGGCCGGCCAGGCCGTTCAGGCCTGCGGCGTAGGCGTAGTAGGGATCGGACAGGGCGGAGTGCACCAGATGAGTGGTGTGGGCCGAGACGTTGCCGGATTCGTGGTCGGAGTGCAGGATGAAGTACATCCGGGCCACATCCTTGTAGGCCTCGCTCTGGCCGATCATCTGGGCGAAGTTGGCACCCATGTCGAGTCGCGGGTCGATCGGGGTCTGTTTGTCATCGCGGTATTTCAGGTTGTAGATGAAGGCGGCGATGATCGGGATGCGGGCTACGATGTCGCTGGCGTCTTCGTAGACATACTCCCAAGCGGTCGCCTTGTTGAAGGTGCCCGAGTTGTAGTGGGCGGCGAATTTCGAATCGCGCTGCATGGCGGCGATGCCGATGGAGAGCATCGTCATCGGGTGGCTGTCAAGGGGCAGGGTCCGGATGGTGTCAAACACGTACTGTGACACGTGCTGCCGCGTTTTCCATTCGGTCAGCAGTTCATCGACCTGGGCCTGGGTCGGCACATCACCGGTCAGCAGGAAGTACCAGAACGATTCGACCGTCGGGTAGTCCGAACCGGGGGCCTTGGGCAGAGCGGCAAAGGTCTCGGGGATGGTCTTGCCGCGAAACCGGATTCCCTCTTGGGGGTCGAGGTACGAGATATCGGTCACCAGGCAACGGATATCCCGTGCGCCACCGATGCACTGGTCGATGGTCACTTCATCGATCTTCACCTTGCCATGCTCCTTCATGAGCCGGGTAACGCGTGGTCTGAATTCGTCAAGCTTTTGCCGTAAGGTCTCCTTTACTCCCATCTCTTCTCCTTTGTGGTGCTGATATAGACTGCTGGGTGGTGCAATCGCTCGCTGGTTTTGCAATAGGTCAGTCGGCGACAATGGCCATGAATTCATGTACCGGCATTGTTTCGAAGCGGTGCCGGTCATGGCAGAGCGCCATGATCGTCTCGGTACGTTCTCGAGAAAGATGCCCGCTTAGGTTCGTCTCAAGTTTTTGCAGCACCAGCGGCAGGCCTTCGGCCCGGCGTCGACGGTGGCCCAGCGGGTACTCGACCGTGATCGGCTCGCTGTGGGTGCCGTCGCTGAAAAACAGCTGAACCGCATTGGCGATGGAACGTCTTTCGGGGGCGAGGTAGTCGTGGCTGTACCGCTCGTCCTCCACCACCTGCATCTTGAGGCGCAGCAGGTCGATGCGCGGATCGGCAGCAACGGCATCCTCATAATCGGTTGCGACCAGGCGGCCAAAGAGCAGGCCGATGGCGGTTATGTACTGCAGGCAGTGGTCCCGGTCGGCTGGATTGTGCAACGGGCCGCTCTTGCTGATGATACGGATGGCGGCAGCATGGGTGCGGATAACGATCCGTTCGATCTCCCCCAAGCGGTCTTTGACCTGCGGATGGAGCACAATGGCGGCCTCTACGGCGGTCTGCGCATGAAATTCGGCTGGATAGGAGACCTTGAAGAGGATGTTCTCCATGACGTAGCTGCCGTAGGGGCGTTGGAACCGCAGAGGCCTGCCCTTGCAGGAGGCGGCGTAGAATCCCCAGTGCGGGGCCGATAAGGCGCTGGGATACCCCGCCTCACCCCGCATGGTCATGAGCGCCAGTAGCACGCCACGGCTTGTTGCATCGCCTGCCGCCCATGATTTGCGTGTGCCGGTGTTGGGTGCCTGGCGGTAGGTCCGCAGGCTCTGCCCGTCGAGCCAGGCCTGCGATACGGCATCGGCGATCCGGTCCGTTGAGCCGCCGAGCAGGCCGGTAGCCACTGCGGCGGAGGCGACCTTGACCAGCACGACGTGGTCAAGGCCCAGCTGATTGAAGCTGTTTTCAAGGGCGAGGCAGCCCTGTATTTCGTATGCCTTGATCATGGCGGTCAGCACGTCACGCATGGTGAGCGGCGCGACGCCTTGATCGCTTCGGGTCCGGCTTAGGTTGTCGGCGACGGCCAGAATCGCCCCCAGATTGTCGGACGGGTGGCCCCATTCCGCTGCCAGCCAGGTGTCATTGAAATCAAGCCAACGGATCAGGCAGCCGATATTGAAGGCGGCGGTGACCGGGTCCAGCGTGTAATCGGTGCCGGGCACGCGGGCGCCATGCGGCACGGAGGTTCCCGGTATCACCGGCCCCAGCAGCCTGGTACATGCCGGGAATCCTGTTGCCAGCATCGCGCAACCTATGGCGTCCAGTAGGCTGTAGCGCGCAGTCTCGTAGGCCTCATCGCTGGTGATCGGATACCTCTTCACATAGTTGGCGATCTCGACCATTTCGTGATCCATGGTAGGGCGGCTGTTTGATTGGGCACGGTTGGGCAGACGGTTATCGTGGTGCATTGCCGTGCTCCGTAAACAGCCTGTCGAGCTGCTGCTCGTAGCGTTGGTAACCAAGGACCTCGTACAGTTCCTCGCGTGATTGCATGGCCGCCACCACCGCGGTTTGCGTGCCGGCATGGCGGATGGTCGCATACACCAGGGCAGCTGCCCTGCTCATGGCCCGGAACGCGCTGAGTGGGTAGAGCACCAGGCGGACACCGGCATCCGCCAGTTGTTGGGTGGTGAAGTAGGGGGTCTGGCCGAACTCGGTTATGTTGGCCAACAGCGGGACATGCACCGCATCGGCGAACATGCGGTATTTCCGCAGGTCGGTCATCGCCTCGGCAAAGACGGCATCCGCCCCTGCCTGGACACAGAGGTGGGCCCGTTCGATAGCCGCATCAAGCCCTTCGCTGGCCAACGCGTCGGTACGTGCCATGATCATAAAGGTGTGGTCTGTCCGGGCGTCGACGGCCGCCTTGATCCGGTCAACCATCTCCTGCTTGGAGACCAGGGCCTTGTTTGCACGGTGGCCGCAGCGCTTCGGGGCAGCCTGGTCCTCGATATGGATCGCCGCCGCCCCTGCCCGCTGCATCTCGCGGACGGTTCGTCCGATAGTGAACGTCCCCCCCCAGCCGGTGTCCACATCAACCAAAAGCGGTAGTTCACAGGCCCCCGTTATCCTGCGGGCGTCTTCTAGCACCTCAGCCATGCAGGTCATTCCCAGGTCGGGCAGGCCATGGGAGGCGTTGGCAACACCGGCCCCGGAGAGGTAGATCGCCTTGTACCCGGCCTGCTCGGCCAGCATGGCGCAATAGGCATTGATCGTGCCGACTATCTGCAGGGGGCGTTCGTCATCGATTGCCTGACGCAGGCGACTCCCCGGTGTCATGGCGTTGGACATCGTGTCACCCCTTCTGGCTGAGCGACGCCTGGCGCCGTTCTTCAATGCTCGTGCGTGCCGCCCGGATATGCCGGCGCATAAGCAGGTCGGCCAGTTCGCCGTCACGCTCCTCAATCGCCTCGACAATCCGCCGATGTTCCCTGAGTGCCTGATAGGGACGTGGGCTTGCCGTGCTGAACTGGTAGCGGTACATGCGCATCAGTTGATACAGGCCGCCTTCAAGGATGCTGAGTACCTTGCCGTTGCGGCTGCCCTGCAGGATGCGGTAGTGGAAGTCGAACTCCCCCTCCTGTTGGTAATAGGAGAGCCCCTGGTCCTCGTTGATGCTCTTTTCGTGGGTATCGAGCAGGCGCTTTAAGTCGGCGATCTCTTCATCGGTCATATTGTGCGCCGCAAGGCCGCATGCCATCCCCCCCAGCGCCTCGCGCACCTGATAGATGTCGATCAACTCGTCGTAGGAAAGCGTTGCCACGCGGGCACCGTGGTTTGGTGAACGCACCACCAGATAACGCTCTTCCAGCCGGCTGAGCGCCTCCCGCAGGGTGCCGCGGCTGATGCCGTAGCTCTTTGCCAGTTCCGGCTCGGATATCTTGCTGCCGGCGGTAATCTCGCCCTTGACGATTGCCGTTTGCAGCTGTTCGAATATCCGGTCGGAGAGGCTTGCGGTGGGCGATTGATGGTCAGAGGGGTTGCTTGTCATAGTATGTCGACACCTCGTCGGTTTTGTTTGGATGGCTGGCCTAAAATACGCCATTATCCGGGGGAGTCAATATAAAAGTGTCGACACTTTTATTTTAAATAAAAAAGTTTACTTGAGATGAATCGTGCGAGGGTGTCTTCTTATCCCGTTAGTGCGGGCAATTCATGCTTTGGTGTGGGGGATGCCGGGTTGCTGGCAGGTGAGGCCTGTCGACCGAATTGCCACCGGTTTTTCAGGGGGGGCGAAAGCGATTTTCCTGTGGGTACTAAATGCGTTGCATACGTCATGCGTTCGATATAGAACGTTCCGAAGGGAGTTGGGGCGCGCAGCGAAGAATTCACAGAAAAAGATTCAGTCCACAGCTAACGCCATAGAGGCAAGATTCGGTTGTTTTCTGAAGTCTGACGATTGAAGAGGTCGCTATGTATGACGTCTGTGAAGCCGAATTGCTGTCTGCCTGCCGCATGCTGTTTGGGCCGGACGTGCAGGTGAACCAGGACTTTTTGGGGTACCTGCAGGCGGAAGGTGCCAAGGTGGCCTATCGCAAACGGGCTCGGGAAAGTCATCCTGATGCTCATCCCCGGGCTTCACAAGAGTTGCGCAGGCAGCTGCATGATAGTTTTACCCGTCTCTCCCACGCGTATCAGACGTTGCAGGTCTATCTTACCGCACGCAACATGGGGCGAACAGTCCGTGCCAGCTCCAAACCCGGCGTCTCCAAACCTCACCCTCCCCGGCAACAGGCAGACGAGTTGTACTATCAAGGGCCGGTTCCATGGATTGAGTTAAAGCTGGGGCGCTATCTCTATTTTCGCGGTTTGGTGTCATATCAAGAGATACTGCGGGCGCTGCGCTGGCAGTGGGAACAACGGCCATGCATCGGCGTGCTCGCGCGACAGCGGGGGTGGCTTGATGACAGAACAGTCCATGGCATCTTGCAGGACGGGCAGATAAGAGGACGTTTTGGTGAGAGAGCCCTGCAACTTGGCCTGTTGACTGGCGGTCAGGTGCAGGAGTTGTTGGCCATCCAGCAGAGGCAACAGAAACGTCTGGGCAGGTACTTTATCGAACAAGGACTGTTCCAGGAGACGGACGTATCGAGCTTGGACAGTGAGCGAATGGCACATAACCGTGCGGTGATACGCAGTCATAAGGCCGCTTGTGATACGTGATCAGCGTACTCCAATTTCCCGGATTTTGGCAAAAAGCGATTCTTTTTCCAAAGGCTTCATGACATAGCCATCGCAGAGTGAATGGAAAGAGGACATGATCACCTTCATCTCATCGAGGGCGGTGACCATGAGTATCTTGGCACGGGCATACCTTCCAAGCTGGCGCCTATCTTCATCTTCCCGGATCTTGCCGAGTACCTCCTGACCGTCCATCTCAGGCATCATGATATCAAGACAGATCAGGTCATAGGGCTTTCCTTCGTCGTGGGCATCCAAGTAGGCATCCCATGCCTCTTGTCCGTTTGCGGCAACATCACATTCTCCCGCTACGGAGAGGTAGGCCAGCATCAATTTCCGGCTATAGAAGTCGTCTTCTGCAATCAAGATTCGCATGGTTGCGGCTCCTTAGGCTGCCTGTCACAAGACGGCATCTGCAAGGGTACTATAACATGAAAGCTGCTACCTTGGTCAATCCCGTTAGATTCGGCCCATATCTTTCCGCCGTGCAGCTCGACGAGCATTTTAGTCAATGAGAGCCCTAGCCCGGTTCCTTCGTGACTGCGGGTGGTGGAATTGTCGCCTTGTTCAAAGGGATCAAAGATCCGTTTCAGATCTGACTGTTTGATGCCGATACCGCTGTCTTTCACACTGAGCAGCAGGGCGTCGACGTCCGGTAAGCCGTGACAGGTCTGCCCAGTCGATAGGCCTGTGGGCTTGACAAGGTGCGCTGCCAGCGAAACGAAACCGCCGTTGGGAGTAAATTTTACGGCATTGGAGAGCAAATTGTACAGAATTTGCTTTATCTTGATTTCGTCGGCGTACATGGTTTCGGGAAGGTGCGGATCGATCTCCTCCGTTGTGGTGATCGAGTGCTTTTTGGCGCGCTCACTCACGATCAACAGACTGTTTTTAAACAAGGAACGGATATTGACCACAGTAGGCTGTATCTCCATCTTGCCGGCTTCTATTTTGGAGAGGTCAAGGATATCGTTGATGAGCGCCAACAGGTGTCTCGCACTTTCAAGGACATAGCCGAGGTACTCGGCCTGGTCGGCGCTGATTTCACCACATCCACGGGAGTGGATTAGGTCGGTGAAGCCGATGATGGCGTTGAGAGGCGTCCGCAACTCATGGCTCATGGTGGCCAGAAAGGCGCTCTTGGCACGATTTGCAGTAACAGCAGCCTCCTTGGCCAGTCGCAGCTCGGTAACATCACGTACTGATTCAATAGCACCGGCCACCTGGCCCGCTCGATCATACAGTCGTGTCGACTTCCACCAGAGGTAGCGCCCCTTGGCGAGCAAGGGGGTGCTTGATTCAGCCATGAGGCTGCCGCTGTCGATGCTGAAGTTGAGGTACCCCTCCAGGTACGGTTCCACAAGGTGTGCCGCGGGGTTCAGGGCAAGGTCGATCAACATCGGCCGCTGTGTACCGTAGAAGGGGACGGCATACTGGTAATTTCCCTTTCCCACCATTGCATCGGCGGGGATACCGGTCAGCTCTTTGCATGCCTTGTTCCAGGCTATTACCGTGCCAGTGGCATCGATGACCCAGGTGGCGTCAGGCAGGAAATCGAAGATTGCCGCGAGGCGTTGTTCGCTGGCACGATGCGCATCCTCTGCCGTCTTGAGTTCGGTAATGTCACGGTTGCTGCCCCGGGTCCCCAGAAAGGTACCGTTATCGTCAAAGACCGGACGACAGTTATGGTGAAGCCAACGCGTGGTCCCGTCCTTTGCGGTTATACGGAACTCAAGCCGTCCTGCGGCATGTTCAGTCAGGCTGCCATGTTGATGGTCGGTAAAGAGTCTGAGGTCTTCCGGGTAGATGATCTTCAGCAAGAGCTGTGGATCGGCCATGAATTCTCCGGCACCGTATCCGGTAATCCGTTCGCACGAAGGGGACGAGTAGACGAAGCTGCCTTGAGGATCGAGCCAGAACTCCCAGCTGTAGGTGTGATCGGCAATGATCTTATAGTTGGTGGCAACCTCGGCAAGCTGTTGTGTCCGTTCAGCGACTAACTGTTCCAGATGCTCTCGGTAACGACGGTTTTCCGCCAACAGACGGGCCCGCTCCAAGAGGCGAGCTACCACAATCGACAATTCGTCCATATTCAGGACCGGCTTGGCGACATAATCCCAGGCCCCGAGTCGGACCGCAGCAATGGCGTCGGTGAGCGTGCCTTGCCCGGAAATCACCACCAGCGGCGTTTCAGGCAGCGTCTCCTTCAGTTGCTGGATGACGCCAAACCCATCAAGAACCGGCATCCGGAGATCGGTAAAAACCAGATCAGGCAGCTCACGCAGGCATAGCTCGACCCCTTCTGCCCCGTTTGAGGCCTCCAGGACAACATAGCCATAATCCTCAAAAAAATTTTTAAACGTGGCCCTGAGGAGCGGCTCGTCATCGATGACCAGTACTTTCGTGGCTCCTGCCATAGCGCCTCACAGGTGAACGTGCCTCTAATTACTGCGCCTGTAACATTTCCAATAAGTGACGAGATATCTGGGACAGCGGCAAAATACGATCTACGGCCTCAAGCTCAATGGCGCGCTTCGGCATGCCGAATACCACACAAGAGGCCTCATCCTGTGCAATGGTCAGGGCACCATGCTCGCGCATCTCTTTAAGACCACGCGCGCCGTCATCTCCCATCCCGGTCAGAAGTACGCCAACCGCGTTTTTGCCCGCAAAACGGGCAACTGACCGGAAAAGCACATCCACGGCAGGTTTGACATAGTTGACCGGCGGTCCGTCAGTCAGCTCAAGATAGTACATGGCGCCATCACGCCGGATCGACATATGTCTGCCGCCAGGGGCGATAAAAACGGTGCCGCGTAGGATACGGTCGCCATGTTCCGCCTCCTTGACCCTGACGCGGGACATGCTGTTTAGCCGTTCAGCATAGGATTTGGTAAAAACCGGCGGCATGTGCTGCACGATTACAATGCCGGGTACCGAACTGGGAAGTTGGGTGATAACTTCATTGATGGCCTGCGTTCCGCCAGTTGAGGCGCCTATGGCTATCAGTTTGTCGGTGGTAGCCATCCGCGTGGTGTCCAGGGTCGTTGCCCGGCCTGTCTGTTGCGGAGTGGCAGGTGGTATACCCCCTCCGGGTAAGAGGCGACGAATCCTGGCCTTTGCCGCAATCCGCACCTTCGAGATGATCTCGCCGGCCAGCGCCTCTACCCCCTGCGAAATATCGATCGATGGCTTGGTGACGTAGTCGATCGCCCCCAGTTCCAGGGCGCGCAGGGTGGTATCGCAGGCCCGCTGGGTGAGCGAACTGACCATCAGGACCGGGGTTGGATTGGTCCGCATCAGCTCTTCCAGAAAGGTGAGGCCATCCATGCGCGGCATCTCAACATCAAGGGTGATGACATCGGGTTGCAGGCTGGCCAGCTTGGCCTTGGCAAAGATCGGGTCCTGTGCGGTGCCGACCACTTCGATATCGCCGGCACTGTTTAAGATTTCGCTCAACAGGGCCCTGATGACGGCCGAATCGTCAATCACCAATACCTTGATCTTGCCAGTCACCATTCGATTGTCTCCCCAGAATGCAACGGTGCGTAGTTGGTAGCGTGGTTAGCGGCGGCGATAGACGCCCGTTTCGGTCTCTTCAAACAGTCTGCTGTCCGGGACGCTGTCGCTGCTGCCAAGAAATAAAAAACCGGCTGGCACGAGGTGCTGGTGAAGTTGGGTTAAGGTCTGTTGTTTAGTGGTATCGTCGAAGGCTCGCATAGCATTGCGGCAAAAGATGATATCAAAGGGACGCCGGAAGGGGAAGGGGGTTTGTCGCAGGTTGAGACGCCGAAAGCGGACCAGCTCCTGCAGATACGGTTTGAGGCGGATATGCCCTTCCATGGCACCGCGGCCTTTCAGAAAGCTTGCGCCGTACCACTGATCAGGCATATCGGTGGGAAGCTGTTCTATGCCGTAGATTCCGGCCTTGGCCGTAGCCAATGCTTTAAGCGAACTGTCAGTGGCCAAGATCTTCACCGCACGCGAGACAGGTGCAAGTTCCTGATGCGGAGGGTCTGGCCAGAGCTGCACGCCGGTACACAGACTGATGGCAATGGAGTAGGCCTCTTCGCCGGTGGCGCAATTTGCGCTCCATATCTTGAGTCCGCTGGCACGCGCCGCCAGTTCCGGCACGGCCACCGTCTGCAGATACTGGAATTGCTGCCGATCATGAAAGAAAACAGCGGCATGCACCGATCGAAATGCAAGTCCCTGTTCCATGTCGGTGGCCAGCCGATGGTAATCCTGGTAGCGACGGCCCGATTCCTGATCGAAGCAGGTGACTGACACGGCACCGCTGTCAGTTTGAAACGAAATCCTGATACCGCATTCTGCCCCCACAAAGTCGCTTACCACGGGAATGCCCTGTTCGGCGAGGATTTCACGGGCTGTCCGCACATTGGCCACCCCGATCGAGAACATATCCTCCAGCGCTTTGAGGACCGTACCGCCACCAAAAATGCGGGCCTGCAGCGTATGGCGGTCAGCCCCCATTTCCAGCATCTGCTCGATCAGCCGGCGTATCGAGGTAATGCCATACAGGTTCGGCCGGTCAGGCGTGCCGCGACCGGCCGGTACCAGAAAGTGGTTAAGGCCGCCGATACGGCGACGGGCATCCCACAGGCAGACCGCCACGCATGAGCCCAGGATGGTCTCCATGACGACCGGCTCACGAGATACCGCGATATCGCCAATGTTCAGGCATAGCCGCTTCATTGTTTCCGGTAGACAGTGATGTGCACCGGTGAAAACAGCTTGTTGCCGAACATCGTCTCAGAGTGCCCCAGGAAGAGGTGGCCGTGGGGTGCCAGGTGCTGATGAAACTTGGTAAGCACATGGCTTTTCATCGCCTCGTCGAAGTAGATCATGACATTACGGCAGAAGATCAGGTCAAAGGGTTTCTTAAACGGATAACTCCGCTCCTTGAAGTTCAGCCGGCGAAAGCGGATCAGTTGTTTGGCGACGTCCTGTACCCTGTAACGATCGTTGCCGCATGGGGTGAAGTAGCGTTTCAGCAATGCCTCCGGCAAATCTTCGCGCAGCGCTTCTCCTTTGTAGATACCTTCTTGGGCCGTATTGAGCACCTTGGTCGAGAGGTCGCTGGCCAGGATTTTGATATCCCAACCACGATAGGGGTCGCTGCGGTCGTAGCCGACCGGTGCCAGCGACTGCAGTTTTTCGAGCAGGCAGATGGCGATGGTGTAGGGTTCTTCACCGGTTGAACAGCCGGCACTCCAGATGCGCAACTCGCGGTTGGCCTGTTTGTGCTGTATCAGATGGGGCAGCAGCCGGTTCTGCAGGAACTCGAAATGGTGGGGCTCCCTGAAAAATTTGGTGGTATTTGTGGTGATGCTGTTCAGCATCACCACAAATTCGTTGTTGTCTTCCTTGATGTACTGAAAATAGTCCTCATAGCGTTCGAGGTTTAAGGCCCGCAGCCGCTTCTGCAGACGGGTCATGACCAAGGTCTTTTTCTGGCCGGACAACTGAATGCCTGCCACCTCATAGATCAGACGGGCAAAGCGCTGAAACAGCTCATCGCTCATCAGCGATTGATCTATCATCGACTGGTCAGGCATCGCCGCTTTAACCTAGGTATCCTTCAGGCCTGACTGTCCTTCAGGCAAACGGTCAGCCAATTTGGCCACTTCAATGCTTTCTTCATCAGTCAACACCTTGTCAACATTCAAAAGCAGCACCAGGGCCTCACCGTTTCTGGCCATGCCGGCGATGAATTCGGTATTGATCTTGGTGCCAAAATCAGGTGCCGGTGAGATATCACCGGCAGCGATATTCATGATGTCGGAAACGGTGTCGACAATCAGTCCCATCACCCCACCGGAGAATTCCGTCACGATGATGCAGGTATGTTTACGATAGTCGCCGGCCCCCTCCATGCTGAATTTTTGCTTGAGGTCAATCACCGGTATGATGGTGCCCCGCAGGTTGATCACACCCTTCAGGTGGCTGGGGAGATGAGGCACCTTGGTGATGGTGGTCAACTCGATTATCTCTTGGACCTGCAGGGCATCAAAGGCATAATTTTCGGCGTTCAGGGAGAAGGTGACATACTCCTTCCCGCTCATGGCGCTTTCGGCGACTTGTTTGGTGGTGCCTCCCAGTTCAAGGTCGTTCATATAGTGTGTTCTCCCTGTTGCAAAATAATGCGGGCGACCGGCTAAAACTCCGAGAAGTCGTCCTGATCGTTCCGGGGCGCCACGGATTTGGACGGAAGTGCCGGTTGACGGCGGGTGGCGGCGGCTAACGACGGTTTGGGAGTACCTGATTCGCGACGGTTTGGAAGCACCCGCTGCTGACGATCATCCTCTACCTTGAAGAACGAGACTACATCCAGCAAAGAACGGGCCTGGGCGGCCAGCTCCTCGGCGGCTGCCGAGGTCTCCTCCACCAGCGATGCGTTGGCCTGGGTGGCCTGGTCCACCTGTCCCATGGCGGTATTGACCTGGTTGATGCCGGCCGACTGCTCCTGGGAGGCGGCGGCTACTTCATCCATCAGGTCGGTCACCTTTTTGATGCTGGTACCGATCTCATCCAGTTTTTTGCTCAACTCCTGGGCAAGTTCGACGCCCCGACTGGTCTTTTCGCTGCTGTCCTCAATCAGGCTGTTGATCTCCTTGGCCGATTGAGTGGTACGCTGAGCAAGGCTGCGGATCTCGGCGGCCACCACGGCAAAGCCTTTGCCGTGTTCACCGGCCCGGGCCGCCTCTACGGCGGCGTTCAAGGCCAGCAGGTTGGTCTGGAAGGCGATCTCCTCGATCACGTCAGAGATGTTGGCGATTTTGCGGGAGGATTTGTTGATGTCGTCCATGGCCTTGATGGTGTCGTTCATCACAACGCTGCCGCCATCGGCCAGGGTCTTGCTGTTGCGGGCCAGGTTGCTGGCCTCACGGGAATTTTCAGCCGTACTCTTGATGGAGGCAGACATCTCCTCCATGGTGGCGGTGGTCTCCTCCACCGATGCGGCCTGTTCGGTGATCTTCTGGGAGAAGCTCTGGTTGGCCTCGGAGATCTGATCGGCCGCCTGAGAAACCTGATGGGAGGCCTCAATGGTCTGGTTGACCACACTCTTGATGCCGTTGATCATTTCATGCATCGCCCCCAGTAATTGACCGGTCTCATCGCGGCTCTTCACCTCGATGGCCACGGTCAAGTCCCCCTCGGCGATCTGATTGCTGGCATCCACCGCTTCCACCAAGGCTCGGCGGATCTTGCGGGCCACGAACCAGGAAAAGAACAGGATCAGGGCGGAGCAGACCACCAGGGCTATGATGATGCCGTAGCGGATGGTACTGATCTGCTTGGCGACGTCATCGACGTAGATACCGGTGCCGATGACCCAACCCCACGGCTTGTATAGTTGGATATACGAGAGCTTGGGGGCCGGTGCGGTCTGGCCAACCTTGGGCCACATGTAGTCGACCGTGCCTTCGCCCTTTTCCTTGGCCACCTTGGCCATCTCGACAAAGAGTGCTTTGCCGTTGGGGTCCTTGATATCAGCACCGCTCTTGCCTTCCAACTCAGGTTTGATCGGATGCATCACGATGCCGGCATCAAGGTTGGAGACGAAGATATATTCGTCACCAGCGTAGCGCAGGCCGCGCAGGGCCTCCTTGGCGCGTTGCTGGGCCTCTTCAGGGCTGAACTCCCCTTTTTGTGACCGCTCATCAAGGTTTTTAACCAATGACAGG
>JAJXUW010000127.1 GCA_021782545.1 Deltaproteobacteria bacterium
GCATCATCTCCCGCTCAGGGGAGAACCAGTAGCCGGCATAGACCAGACGGGCATATTCAGGGATCAACGAGTCACGGATCCGCATCACCTCGCGGTCCATGGTAATCTGCTCGACAGCCATGTGGGCCTCGCGCAGGATGGTGCCGCCGGGGGTCTCGTACACACCGCGGGACTTCATCCCCACGGAACGGTTCTCCAGCAGGTCCACCCGGCCGATGCCGTGTTCACCGCCGATATAGTTCAGATGGGCCAACAACTGGGCCGGCGACATCTTCTCGCCATCCACCGCCACGGCATTGCCGTTCTTGAACTCGATCTCCACGTACTGTGGCTTGTTGGGGGCCTTCTCCGGCTTCTTGGTCAGCACGTACATCTCTTCCGGCGCCTCGGCCCAGGTGTCCTCCAGGATGCCGCCTTCAAACGAGATATGTAGCAGGTTGCGATCGGACGACCAGGGACGCTTCTTGGTGATCGGGATCGGAATATCGTTCTTCTTGGCGTAGGCGATCAGCGCCTTGCGGCTGTTCAGCTTCCACTCCCGCCAGGGGGCGATCACCTTGATGGCCGGATCGAAATGGTAATAGGCCAGCTCAAAACGGACCTGATCGTTCCCCTTGCCGGTGGCGCCGTGGGAAACGGCGTCGCAGCCCTCAATCTTGGCGATCTCCATCTGGCGCTTGGCGATCAAGGGGCGGGCGATGGAGGTACCCAGCAGGTAGTGCCCCTCGTAGATGGCGTTGGCCCTGAACATCGGAAAGACAAAGTCCCGCACGAACTCTTCTTTCAAGTCATCAATATAGACGGCGCTGGCGCCGGTCTTAAGGGCCTTTTCCCGGATCGGCGCCAGTTCATCGCCTTGGCCGAGATCGGCAGAGAAGGTGACGATCTCGGCGCCGTACTCGTTTTTGAGCCACTTGAGAATGATGGAGGTATCCAGCCCGCCAGAGTAGGCCAGCACTATTTTTTTCGCATCGAGCTTCGGTTTTGCCATGGTGTGTCTCCTTAAGGATCGCTGTTTATTGCATCAGAGTGGCCATGATGGCCTTTTGTATATGCAGCCGGTTTTCCGCCTCGTCCCAGACCACGGAGTGCGAGCCCTCAATCACGCTGTCGCTGATCTCCTCGCCGCGGTGGGCGGGCAGGCAGTGCAATACGATACTCTCGGGGTGAGCAAAAGCCAGCAGCCGGTCATCCACGCAGTAGCCCTGAAAGGCCTGTTCTCGCTGTTTCTGCTCGGCCTCCTGGCCCATGCTGGCCCAGACGTCGGTGTTGATGACCTGCGCATTGCGCACCGCTTCTTCCGGATCCTCGGTGATGGTAATACGGCTGGTTCCCTGAGTCTGTGCCCACTCCCATACCTCACGGTCCGGCTCGTAGCCCTTAGGGCAGGCCAGGGCCAGGTCAAAGCCCAGGATCGCCGCTGCCTCGATCCAGGTATTGGCCATGTTGTTGCCATCGCCGATCCAGGCGAACTTCAGCCCCTGGTAGCCCCCCTGGTGCTCGATCACGGTCTGCAGATCGGCCAGGATCTGGCAAGGGTGGTACAGGTCGGTCAGGCCGTTTATCACCGGCACGCCGGAGTACCGGGCGAACTCGTCCACCACCTCCTGGCCGAAGGTACGGATCATCACGCCGTCACAGTAGCGTGCCATCACCCGGGCCGTATCCCTGATCGGCTCGCCGCGCCCCATCTGGGAGTTGGCTGACGAGATGAACAGACCATGCCCCCCCAGCTGGAAGATACCCACCTCAAACGAGATGCGGGTACGGGTGGAGGCCTTCTCAAAGATCATCGCCAGGGTCTTGCCCTTCAGCAGGTGATGCGCCACTCCATTCTTTTGCTTGCTTTTCAAGTCTGCCGCCAACGCCAGCAAACCGTCCAGTTCGTGCTTCGTATAGTCCCGCAGGCGCAGGAAATGCCGGGTCATGCCTCAATCTCCTTAAATATGCCGTCCAGAATTTCGATCATCCGCTTGACCTCCTGCTTGGTCACGACCAATGCCGGCACAAAACGCAGCACCGTGTCGTGGGTCACATTCAGCAGCAGGCCGCGCTGATGACCTTTTTTGACAATCTCGGCGCCGGGGATGGTCAACGACATGCCGATCATCAGGCCGATGCCGCGCACCTCCGTGACAAAGGAGTACTTCCTGCCCAAGGCCTCCAGCTCACCATGCAGGTACTCCCCCATCTCCTCGGCCCGGTTCAGGAGCCCCTCTTCCAGGATTGCCCGCATGGAGGCAACCGCAGCGGCGGTCACCAGGGGATTGCCGCCAAAGGTGGAACCATGGGTACCCGGCGAAAAAGAGGCGGCCACTGCATCCGTGGCCAGCATGGCGCCGATCGGGGCGCCGCCGGCCAGGGCCTTGGCCAGGGTCATGATGTCCGGCCTGATGCCGAAATGTTCGTGGGCAAACAGCTTGCCGGTGCGTCCCATCCCCACCTGCACCTCATCCAGGATCAACAACAGCCGGTGACGGTCGCACAACTCCCGCACCCCCTGCATATACGCCGGTGAAGGGACATTAATCCCGCCCTCCCCCTGGATCGGCTCCAGCATCACGGCGCAGGTCTGCGGGGTGATAGCGGCCTCCAGGGCGGCCAGATCGTTAAACGGCACATGGGCGAACCCGTGCAAGAGCGGATCAAAAAAACGCTGGATCTTTTCCTGGCCGGTGGCGGAGACCGTGGCCATGGTGCGGCCGTGGAACGAATCGGCCGCCGTGATGATCCCGTAACGCTCGGGGTTGTCGAAGGTCTCGCGGCTGTACTTGCGGGCCAGCTTGATGGCCGCCTCGTTGGCCTCGGCCCCGCTGTTGCAGAAGAAGGCCTTGTCGGCGAAGGAATGGCTGCACAGCAGCTCAGCAAGCTCGATCTGCTGCGGAATCTGGTAGTAGTTGGAGCAATGGATCAAGGTAGCGGCCTGTTCCTGGATCGCCTTTACCACCT
>JAJXUW010000128.1 GCA_021782545.1 Deltaproteobacteria bacterium
CCACCGGGTTGGATGGACGTTCGTTGAACGCCTTTGCCCTGCGCAACCGGTTTGCCGCGTCGGGGTATGGTTGTGGCGACTGTCCGGTGGCCTGTAAACGGCTGGCCGGAGACGGCCTGCCGCTGCCGGACTACGATCCGTTGGCTGCCCTGGCCGGTTGTTGTCCCGAGGGCCTGCTTACGGATCTGCTGGCTGCCTTCCGCAGCTGTTCCCGGCTTGGTCTGGATCCCGTATCGGCGGCAGGTAGTGTGGCGGCGTGGTCCGAGATAACCGGCAGACCGGTTGACGGCGCGTCACTGGTCTCCTTGCTTCTGCAGATCGCCCAAGGGGAGGGGGACGGTACCTTGCTTGCCCTTGGGGCGCAGCGCCTGGCAACGGAGTTGGCAGGGCCGTCAGCGGCCATGACGGTGAAGGGGCTGGAACTTCCCCCGTATGATCCCCGTGCCGCTTGTGGCCTGGCCCTGGCCTATGCGGTGGCTCCCCACGGCGGGACGCATCTGGATGCCTGGCCGCTGACCACCGAGGTATTGCGCAAGCCGGTGCCGACCGATCCCGCTTCCTTTGACGGCAAGGCGCGAATCGTGGCACTGGCCGAGGATGCCGACGCCGTCATGGACAGCCTGGCGATCTGCCGGTTTGCGGCCTGTGCCATTGAGCTCGAGGAATGCGCCGCCCTGCTGTCGGCGGTAACCGGCGAGCGTTACAGCCCTGCTGCCCTGTTGACCATTGGTGGGCGGATTATCGCTGCCGAGCGGTCCTTTAACCGGATAAACGGGTTTGCCGCTGTCGACGACCACCTGCCGGAGCGGTTTTTCAGCCAGCCGCAGGGAGACGTGCCCCCGCTTGGCCGTAGGCGCTTCGAAGAGGAAGTGGCCCGTTATCATCATATTCGAGCGGGACAGATGCCATGAAGGGGATGACCAATCTGGCATTGGGGACCCGTGGTGAAGAGCTGGCGGCCGACCATCTGCAGGCTGCAGGCTATCGTATCCTTGAACGCAATTTCCGCAGCAAAGGCGGCGAGGTCGATATTGTGGCACAGGACTCTGGCGGTACGATGGTCTTTGTGGAGGTCAAGACGCGCAGTTCTCTGGCCTTTGGTCTGCCGCAACTGGCAGTGACACCCCGCAAACAGCGTCAGATCGCCAAGGGGGCCCTAAGCTGGCTTGCGCGCCACCGGCGGCAGCAGCAAGCGGCCCGGTTTGACGTGATCGCGATTTTACTGCATGATACCGGACGGTTTGACCTGGAGCATATTATCAACGCCTTTGACCTGGCCTATTGATAAGGAGGAGTTATGCATGATCTAACCGCAGCGCTTATCCAGCTGAACCCCAAGCTGGGACGGGTGCGCGATAACCTTGAACAGGTTCGCCGCCAGGTGGGTATGGCCATCGACCAGGGGGCGCAGCTGGCAGTACTGCCGGAACTGGCGCTCACCGGTTACTTCTTGAAAGATCTGGTGCCGGAGGTGGCGCTGTCCCTGGATAGCCCTGAGATTACCGAGTTGCAGGAGCTATCCCGGCAGATCAGCATTGCGGTCGGCTTTGTGGAGGTGACCCCGGATTTTCAGTTTTACAACAGTGCCGCCTGGTTCGAGGGTGGTGAGCTTACGCATCTGCATCGCAAGGTCTATCTGCCCACCTACGGCCTGTTCGACGAACAGCGTTATCTGGGGCGTGGGGACCGTTTCCGGGCCTTTGACACTGCGTTCGGTCGGGTTGGGCTTCTGATCTGCGAGGATATGTGGCATCTGTCGGCTCCCTACCTGTTGGCCATGGATGGTGCCACCACCCTGGTCTGCCTCTCCAGCAGCCCGGGGCGTGGGGTGGGTGAGGGTGAGCTGGGTACTGCCGTTGCCTGGCGTAACCTGACTACCGCCACGGCCCGTTTTTTGACCTGTCGGGTGCTGTATGTCAATCGTGTGGGGTATGAGGATGGGGTCGGCTTCTGGGGCGGCTCCCACGCGGTTGCGCCATCCGGAGAGCTTGCGGTGGCCGCGCCGGAGTTTGATGAGGCGTTGACCTTCGTACGTCTGGCGGCTGCTGACCTGCGGCGTGAACGGATTTCTTCGCCTCTGCTGCGTGATGAGAATCTCTGGGTCACCCAGCGGGAGCTGGAACGTATTCACCGTGAAAGGAGCCGCTGATGTCGCTGTTGACGATTAACGCCCCGTTGGTGCGGCGTATGCTGGTCGGTTTCCTGCGGGACGAAATCCGGAAGGTGGGTGCCCAAAAGGCGGTATTGGGGCTTTCTGGCGGCATTGATTCCGCGTTGGTCTGCCATCTGGCCGCCGAGGCTCTGGGGCCTGAGAATGTCTACGCCATCTGCATGCCGTACACGAGCAGCAATCCGGAAAGCGAGGCCCATGCCCGGCTGGTGGCCGAGGCCAGCGGTGTGAATTTTAGGGTGGTGTCTATTACACCGATGGTGGATGCCTACTTCGAGCAGTTCCCCGATGCCGATCCGATGCGGCGCGGCAACAAGATGGCCCGGGAACGGATGACCATCCTGTTCGATCACTCGGCCTTGCATGGCGGATTGGTGCTGGGTACCAGCAACAAGACCGAACTGCTGCTGGGGTACGGGACCCTGTACGGCGATATGGCCAGTGCCTTGAATCCGATCGGTGACCTGTACAAGACCCAGGTCTGGCAGTTGTCGGAAGAGGTGGGGGTGCCGCGGCCGGTGATCGAGAAACAGCCTTCGGCTGACCTGTGGGCTGGCCAGACCGATGAACAGGAACTGGGTTTCAGCTACCGCGAGGTGGATCAGTTGCTGTTCCGGATGGTGGATCAGCGGGCCACGACGGATGAGTTGGTGGTGGCCGGCTTTAGTCCTCACTTTATCGACACGGTGTATAACAAGGTGCAAAATTCGCACTTTAAACGCCGTTTGCCGGTGATTGCCAAGCTGTCCAACCGGACCATCGACCGTGATT
>JAJXUW010000063.1 GCA_021782545.1 Deltaproteobacteria bacterium
TGCGCACCTGGATGGTCGGGTAGTCCACCTGCGGCAGGGCCGAGACCGGCAGTTGATGGTAGGCCATGAGCCCCGCCAGCACGATGGCGATCATCAGCAGGGTGGTGGCCACCGGCCGCAGAATAAAGGGGCGTGAGATGTTCATTTGGCCCGGCCGGGGCGCCCTGGTCTGTTTTTTACCTCCGCCCCCCTCGGTTCCACCCGGCTACCGTCACGTAACCGCTCGGCCCCTTCCGTGATCACTCGGTCGCCCGGTGTGATTCCGGTCTCGATAATGAGGTCATCGCCATAGCTGTCGCCCGTCTTGACCGGCCGCATGGAGACGGTGTTACCGGGCATCAGCAGGAACACAAAGGCACCCTGAGGGCCGCGCTGGACGGCGGCCGTTGGAACGATTGTTACGCCCCGTCTGGTGGTGAGCAACAGCCGGGCATTTACAAACTGGTTGGGGAAAAGCTCATTGGCGCGGTTATCAAAAGCGGCCTTGAATTTCACGGTGCCGGTAGTGGGGTCGATCTGGTTGTCCACGGTGGCAAGCATACCGCTAGCCAGTTGTTGCTTCATCTCGCGGTCCCAGGCCTCCACCGGCAATTTTTTCCCTTGTCGTAGCAGGCCACGCACGGCGGGCAGGTTGTCTTCCGGCAGGGGGAAGACGACGCTGATCGGCCGTTCCTGGGTGATGACCACCAGCCCTCCGGTGTCCGTCGCCCGCACCATGTTTCCTGGATCGACCAGTCGCAATCCCGCCCGGCCGCTGACCGGGGCCGTGATCCGGCAATAGGTCAGATTCAATCTGGCGCTGTCGATCTGTCCCTGGTCCATCTTGACCGTGCCTTCATACTGCCGTACCAAGGCCTGCTGGGTATCAAGCTGCTGCCGCGGAATTGAATCCTGGCCCCAGAGCGTCTTGTACCGCCCGAGGTCCAGCCTGGCGTTGTGCAGCAACTCTTGATCTCTGAGCAGTTGCCCTTCGGCCTGGGTGAGCTGCACCTGGAATGGACGCGGGTCGATCAGCGCCAGCAGACTTCCCTTGGTGACTTCCTGGCCCTCTTTGAAATGGATCTCGATCAGCTGTCCATCAACCCTGCTTCTGACCGTGACCGTGTTGAGTGGGATTACCGTGCCGAGGCCGTTCAGATAGATGGGGATGTCGCCGGTGCGTGCCGCGATGGCAGTGACGGGGGTGGGAGGGGGCGTTTTTGCCTTTTTGGCGGCAGCGTCTTGCGAGGCGGCGTACAGCCGGATGAAGATCAAGATGGTAACCAGCAGCCCGATGGTGATGACCCATGGCCAATGGCGGCGTGACCGGGTAGCGACAGAGCAGTGCAGGGAGTCGGCGGGCTGCTGATGGGATGACGGCGGCATTGGTTCCCTCTTTCTCTGCGCAGTCGTGCCGGGAGCGACCCCCCGGCACGAGGAAGGATGTATTTCAGTCTGCTTGGACTTGCGATCTGCCGATACTTTTGGGGCAGGCGGGACGCCCCGTCTCTGGGGTTACCTGAAGTCCGGTGGTGGCGGCATTTCCGGCGGGGGGGGGTAGTACGGTTGGGGTGGCGGCGCGTAGTATCTCCGGTAGGGGGGCACGACAATGACGCGCTGCCGTGCTGGATAGGAGGCCGGTTTCTGGACCTCGTTGCCGTAGGCCACCATGCACTGCAGGTAGGCGGTGTCATACCGTTGCTGGGCTGCATCGGCCTGCAGGCGGCCCTCATCCGAGCCAGTAGCTGCCCCGAAGAGCAGGCCGGTCACACCGCCGATGACCGCTCCGGCCCCGGCATCTCCCGAGACTGAACCAAGCAGTGCGCCCAGACCGGCACCCACGCCGGTGCCCACCAGGGCACCGGTCGCGGTGTTGTGCTGCGCCAATTCCTCCGGCCTGGCGTCGGCCTGCTGAGCAGCCCAGCGTCGACAGGTTGTCTCTTCCGCCTGGAAGAGATCAAACGGTTTGCCGGGGGGGGGGAACACCCGTGCGCTCGGACCGGTCGGTACCGTTGCGCAGCCACCTGTTGCCAGGAGGATGGCAACCAGCAGTATCCGTTGTCTGCTCATCATGGTGGTTACTCCTTCGGCTCTGTTGGCGGAGGGGTGGGCGTCACCTTCTGCCACCCTCCGGGACAGGCGTTCACATACGGATAGTATCCCTTGGGATCACGGCAGTAGTACCAGTACGACGGGGGTTGCTGTGGCGCCGGCTGTGCCGGCTGCGGTGCCGGGTAATAGTAGACATCCGGCTGCTGGATAATGACCGTCGGCGGGTCGGGGACATACGGATAGTAATGATAATAATACCGCGGCCCGTCATACCAGCGTGGCTCCCAGGTCGGGCCGATCCAGATGCGTGCCCGCATATGGTCGGCATATGCCGGTATTGCACAGAGTATGAGCAGGATCAGGATGATGCTCCCCGCATACGGTGGTCTCTTCATGGCGACATTCCTCTCTTCTGCCTGCCGTGACGGCTGGCAGTTGGCTATGACTCCTGTTGCGGCCGGTGGAATCTTCGCTTGTTCATCATATCCGCCCGCATCCGTTTTGCCTGTTCGCGCTGTTCGGGGGTCAGGACCTTATTCACCTGATACAGCAGACGGGTGCGCGTCACCAGCAATTGAGCGTGCAGTTGACCCTGCTCGGCTGCCAGGGACTTGACCGCTGTCTCGTCGAAGGAGTCTGCCTCGGTCAGTTGCCGGAGCTGCCGGCGGTTGTTCAGTTGTTGCTCCCGCAGGGGGCGGGTCTGGGCTGAGGCCTCCTTAAAGAGTGCCCGTATCTGCTCCTTCTGTGCATCGGTCAGTTTCAGGCGTACTGCCATCTTTTGAAAGAATTTCTTCTGCAGCACCTGCTCGTTGACCGGCGGGCCGTCCGGGGTGTCGCCTGCGGCAAAAGACAGGCTTCCATCGCCGACCATCACGGCTGCCATCAGCGCTATTGCGGGGATCAGTCTACGCTTCATAGTTTCCTCCGTCTGTACTGTCTCAAGGTAGTGTGGATGTACTTCATACGATGAGCGTACCGTAGCAGGGGAATATGGCAAAATTATGCACCAAATGAGGAAAATCTAGCTGGCCTCCCTCCGGTAATGTGCAACCAGGACAAGCTGTGCTAAAAAAATTATAGCATAAATATCAAACGACCAGGTGGTTATGAAGATCGGTATTACCCATCGTCTGTTTTTTAGTATTCTGGCGGCATCATGCCTGGCGATTGTGGCCATGTTCCTGATCATGCAGTGGAGCCTTGACCGCGGTTTTCTCCGGTATGTCAATACGCTCGATCAGGAGAGGCTGGGCAAGCTGGTCGGCAAGCTCGAGGCCGGCTATGCCGCCGACCGGAGCTGGGAGCCGCTGCGCAACGATCCGGGGCGATGGCTCCGGATGCTGGCCCAGACACTACCTGACTGGGAGACCAATCCGCTGGAACGCCGCCGGATTGAGCGGTTGGTAGATGAGGCGGTACGCAGTGGCATGTTTCCGCCCCAGGGGCCGATCCCCCCCCGGCTTGCCTCCCGGTTCGAGATGCGGGTGGCGCTGCTTGATGCCGCCGGGGTGCCGATATATGCGCCAACCGGTCCCGGAAGCGACGTTGAATGGCTTTTGATCCGCCATAAGGGCGTGGTGGTCGGCAAGGTGGGGCTCAAATTTCGTGCGCACCTTTCCGATGTGCATCAGCTGCGCTTTATCCGGGAACAGAAACTTGCCTTTGGTCTGGTCGCCGCCATGGTGCTGCTCTTGTCGGCCGTTGTATCGCTCCCGTTGGCCCACCGTCTGGTCAGACCGCTTCGTTTGCTGGCCGAGGCCACCAATCACCTCATCGCCGGCCGTTACGACAGCCGCGTCGCAATTACCACGGACGATGAGTTGGGACGGTTGGGCCGAGATTTTAACGATCTGGCGCAGACCCTGGAAAAAAACGAACAGGCCCGCCGTCAATGGATTGCCGATATTTCGCATGAGTTGCGTACCCCGCTGGCGGTGCTGCGGGGTGAAATAGAGGCCTTACAGGACCGGATCCGGCAACCGACGCCGGAGTCGATCGCGTCTCTCCACAGTGAGGTGCTCCGTTTAAGCCGTCTGGTGGAAGACCTGCACCAGTTGGCGCTTTCGGATGTCGGGGCGCTGACCTATCGCAAGGAGTCGCTTGATCTGATTTTAGTGCTGGACCAGGTCATCGGTCTGTACCGGGCCGCCTTTGCCCGCAAGGGGATCACGTTGGAGGCCGACTTGCCCGATCGCCGGCTGCCCTTTTGGGGCGACCGCGAGCGGTTGGGGCAGCTCTTTACCAATCTGCTGGACAACTCGCTTAAATACACCGATCCCGGTGGCACGTTGGCCGTTACCCTGGCCACCACAGAACATGGCATGACCATTGACCTCCACGATTCAGCGCCAGGCGTTGCCGCCACCCAGCTCGAACGGCTTTTTGAGCGGCTCTATCGGGTCGAAAATTCCCGTAATCGCGCAACCGGTGGCGCTGGTCTGGGACTTGCCATCTGCAAAAACATTGTTGAGGCGCACAGTGGATCGATTACTGCCGCTTCCTCGCCCCGCGGGGGGGTGTGGATTTCGGTCCGCCTGCCATTTGAGAGGTTTCGGGGATGAACGGAACGATCCTGATTGTCGAGGATGAACAGAAACTGGCCGAACTGCTGCGTGATTACCTGCTGCAGGCCGGTTTTTCGGTGGTGATGATGTTCGATGGCCGCGATGTGGTGCCGTGGGTACGCGAACAGCGGCCGGCTCTGGTACTTTTGGACCTGATGCTGCCGGGCATGGACGGTATGGAGCTCTGCAAGCAGATTCGCGCCTGTTCGAACGTCCCGATCATCATGGAAACGGCGCGAGTGGAGGAGATCGACCGGCTGTTGGGGCTTGAGCTGGGGGCTGATGACTATATCTGCAAGCCGTTCAGTCCGCGGGAGGTGGTGGCACGGGTCAGGGCCGTGCTGCGCCGGGCCAGCGGCGCCGGCAGTCCTGTCGAAAACGGTCTGGTGCTCGATGCGGAACGGTACCATGCCAGCCTGAACGGTCACGACCTGGATCTCACGGCGGTTGAGTTCCGGCTGCTGCACTATCTGGCGCACCATCCGGGCCGCATCTACAACCGTCAACAGCTGATGGACCAGATCTATCCAGACGAGCGGGTGGTCAGCGACCGCACCATTGACAGCCATATCAAAAAGCTGCGCCGCAAGATCGAGCTGGTCGATCCGGCGGTCCAGCTGATCCATTCGGTCTATGGGGTTGGGTACAAGTACGATGTGAGCGACGTAGCAGAGGGAGATGCCGGTTAGGCCACGGTTTGGCAGGAGCCTGCCGCACATGGACCGTTTGCCGGTACGTTTACCGATCGCCGGTGGTTGTTCTCCGCGGGGAAGAAGGCCGTCCGGCGTACCACCGATTTCCGTTGCAGGCTCGTGGAATACCGTGCTACGTTTTTTAAAAACGTAGCACGGAGGGAACGGGTATGCATATGGCGGATGCGTTGCTCTCACCCGCAGTTGGTGGGGCGATGTGGGCTGCGTCGGCAGCGGCGATAGCCTACGCCACGCACCGGTTGCGGCGGGACGGGGGCGACGACAGGATCGTACCGCTGATGGGGGTGCTGGGGGCGTTTCTGTTTGCCGCCCAGATGATCACGTTTACCATCCCGGCAACTGGTTCAAGCGGCCATTTGGGCGGCGGTCTTCTGCTTGCCATTCTGTTGGGGCCCTTTGCCGCCGTGCTGACCATCGCCTCGGTACTGGTTGTGCAGGCGTTGTTTTTCGCCGACGGCGGCATTCTGGCGCTCGGCTGCAATATCTTCAATATGGGGGTCATTCCCGCCTTTATTGTCTATCCGTTGGTCTACCGCAAGATCGCTGGCACCAGCCCCGGACAGCGGCGACGTACCGTTGCAATACTGGTCTCGGCCCTTGTCGGACTGCAGCTGGGGCCGTTGTGCGTCGTGCTGGAAACCTGGCTGTCAGGGATTGCGGCGCTCCCGTTTACGACGTTTCTGCTCTTCATGCAGCCGATCCACCTGGCCATTGGCGTGGTAGAAGGAGGGGTAACCGCCGCCGTGGTCTCATTTCTCCTCAAGGCCCGCCCCGACATTGTTCTGGGGGCCACGGAGGCAGTTCCCTCGGACAGGCACCCACTGCGCGGCGTGCTGGCGACGTTCATGGCCATCGCCCTGGTTACCGGCGGGGTCGTCTCGTGGGAGGCCTCAAGGAATCCCGATGGCCTGGAATGGGCGATTGCCAGGGCAACCGCAACGGGCGGCCAGGAAGCCCCCCCCCGAGGGTGGCAGGGGATAGTGGCCCGACTGCAGCAAAAAATTGCCGTACTGCCTGACTATTCTTTTAAAAGACCGGATGGAGCAGGGCCTGCTGCCGGGCAATCAACCGAAAGCAGGACGGGTATGCCGGAAAAGGCGGCGGGAGGATTGCAGAGCGTTGCAGATGCCAGGGTGGGCACCAGTGTCGCGGGGGTCGTTGGCACCATCATGGTCCTTGCCATTGTCTGGGTGGGTGGGCGTATCCTGGCAGGCCGTCGGCCCTGATGCCGTCCGCGGAACCAGGGTCAGCCGCGGGGGTGCAGCTGGCGGTGCAGCTGTTTGAGGCGTTCCTGGGTGATATGGGTATAGATCTGGGTGGTGGAGAGATCGGCATGGCCCAGCATCATCTGCACGCTGCGCAGGTCGGCACCACCGCCGAGCAGGTGGGTGGCAAAGGAGTGCCGCAAGGTGTGGGGCGAGATGCTGGTCCGTACGCCGGCCAACAAGGCCCGTTTCTTGATGATGTTCCAGAAGGCTTGGCGGGTCATGGCCTCCCCCAGGCGGGAGAGAAACAGCGGTTCCTTTCTGTCTTCCGGATCCTGACGGTTACGCACCCGCTCCAGATAGTCGCGCACCTGTTCACGTGCCGCTTCCCCTACCGGCACTAACCGTTCCTTGTTCCCCTTGCCGATGGCCAACAGGTAGCCTACATCCAGATTCAGCTCCCGTTTTTTCAGGTTCACCAGTTCTGAAACCCGCAGGCCTGTGGCATACAGCAGTTCCAGCATGGCCCGGTCGCGGATATCCTCAGACCGTTCACCGGCGGCTGCGGCCAGCAGGGCATCAACCTCGGCGGTGGTGAGAAAGCTGGGCAGTTTCTTGATGGTGCGGGGCGCCTCGATTACCGTCACCGGGTTTTGGCTGGCATAGCGTTCGATCAGCAGGAAACGGTGGAACATCCGGATGGCGGAGAGCAGGCGGGCCCGGCTGCGAGGGGCAAGGCCCCGTCCCCGCTCCTTGGCAAGAAACTCGGCGATGTCGCTGGACTGCACGCTGTCGGCGGTGGTACGTTGCCGCGCCTCCAGAAAGTCAAGGTAGCGTCCCAGGTCGGCGGCGTAGGCACTGCGGGTGTTGGGGGAGAGGCCTTTTTCAGCGATCAGCCAGGCCAGGAACAGGTCGAGGTAGCGGTTCATTGCCAGTCGTCGATGGCCTGGGTCAGGGTGGCTTTCACTTCCTCCAGCTTGTCATCGGCCATAAGCTTGTGGCCGAAGATGTCGCGCACGTAGAAGACGTCGGCCACCTGATCCACCTTGGTGGAGATCTTGGAGACGCCGATATACAGTCCCAACCTCGTCAGGGTGCTGGTGATCAGATACAAAAGCCCCACCTTGTCGTGGGCGTAGATGTCGATAACCGTGTAATCTTCGGAGACCTCGTTGTCGATCTCGATGCGAGTCGGCAGGCGACGGGCCTCTTTGGGGACCAGCAGGGTGGGGCGCTGGCGTTTCTCCACCAGCTCCTCCACATTGCTCTCGCCGTGGATCACCTGTGTCATGTCGTCTTCCACCTTGCGCCAGCGGGTCTCATCGGTGATGACGAACCCCTGTGCCGAATTGACCTGCAGGATGTCCAACACCTTCCCCTTGGTGCTGGTGAATATCTGGGCGCCCAGGATGTTGATGCCGTTGGCGGCCATCACCCCGGTGATCTTGGCAAACAGGCCCGGCACGTCGTAGGTGCAGATGGTGAAGGTGGAGTAGCCGCTCTCCTGCTCGTGCTGATGCTGCATGACCACGTCCTGCCCCGGCATCCGGACGAGCAAGTGCAGATGATCGGCAATGGTGGTGAGCGGGGTGGAAAGCAGATAGCGGATCGGCATGGCCCGCAGTTCTTCGCGGGCAGTGGCTGCCGGGATGTCGTATTCCACCATCTCGCGGACCGCGCGTCTGATAGAGCGGGCCCGTTCACTGCTGGCCTCCAGTTCAAAATTGCCACGTTCCAGGATGCTGAAGGCCTTTTCGTACAGTTCGTTCATGAGTGAGGCCTTCCAGTTGGTCCAGACCTCGGAGCCGACCGCACGTACATCGGCCACGGTCAGCAGGAACAGCATCTTGAGGTTTTCGCTGGTCCCCATCTGGCGGGCAAACTGCAACAGCATCTTCTCATCGGACAGATCGCGGCGTTGGGCGATATGGGCAAACAGCAGGTGGTGGCGTACCAGAAACGCCAGCCGTTCCGAGCCTTCCTTGGAAAGGCCCATCCGGCGGGCGATGGTGGGGATCATGGCCGCCCCTTTGTCGGCATGGCCGCCCCCCTCACCCTTGCCGATATCGTGGAACAGTACGGCCAGGAGCAACAACTCCCGTTTGCCGATCTGCGTAGCCACCTCGCAGGGGAGCGGCAGCGTGTCGCTTAGTTCGCCGTTTAAGATCTGTTCGGCCTGCTCCACCGCAAACAGGGTGTGAATATCCACGGTGTAGATATGGTACAGGTCGTGCTGCACCTTGCAGTAGATATGCTCAAACTCGGGGATGTACTCGTTTAAGAACTCCAGGTGATGCATCAGCCGCAGGGTGTCGGCCACCCCTTTTCCCGAGCGGAGGATGGCGAGGAACGACTGGTTGACCTCGCGGCTGCGGCGAAACTTGTCGTTTATCAGGTGCAGCGAGCGGCGGATCAGCCACTTGACCCGGAGGTTGAGGCTTGCCCCATGCTTCTGGGCCAGCTCGAAGATCCGCATCAGCACCGCCGGATTTTTTTCCACCACCGTCTCATCCGGAACGATCAGTTCACCTTTCAGGACAAAGCAGCCGTCCCCCACCGGCCTGCGGACAAAGTAGCCGAGTATCTTCAGGGCACCTTCATCCCGCCAGACACAGCGGGAGACCAGGGTGGAGGCGAAGTGTTCCACCCGGGCGGCGTGGCGGTAGTAGTCCCGCATGAAGTCCTCCACCGCCAGCACCTTGCCATGGTCGTGATAGCCGAGGAATCCGGCCAGGTGGACCTGCAGGTCGAAGGTCAGCTGATCCGACTTGCGGCCGGTGTGGAAGTGCAGTTCGTTGCGCAGCCGCCAGAGGTGGTCCAGCGCGGCATGGTAGACCTCCAGCTCCTCCTCCGAGATGATCCCTTTGACGACCAGTTCCCGCGGCTCTTCGAACTTGAATTTGACCCGCGCGACCCAGAGGGCGGTCTGCAGATCCCGTAGGCCGCCTTCTCCCTCCTTGATGTTGGGTTCCAGCAGGTAGATGGTCGAGCCGTACTTCTCGCGGCGTTGCTTCATCTCGGCGATCTTCTGCTTGATGAACTTGTCGCTGGATTTGGGCAGTATCTGGGAAAACATGGTCTTGCGCAGCCCGTCGAACAGCGCGGGAGGGCCGGTGATCAAGCGGCAGTCGATCAGGGCGGTCTTGACCGTGGCATCGGCCGCGGCCATCTCGACGCAGTCGGTGATGGTACGGACCGACGAGCCTACGTCCAATCGCAGGTCCCACAGGAAATAGAGCAGCTTTTGGGCGAACTCCTCAACCTGCGCCGTCGGGGAGGTGCCGTCATGCAGAAACATGATATCCACATCGGAGTACGGGTTTAACTCACCCCGTCCGTAACCGCCGACGGCAATCAGGGTCAGGTGCCCGTGCAGGGGGTGCCCGGCTGCATCCCCGCTGGCCTGGATCTCCTGGAAGAGGCTGGTGAGCAGTTGGTCCATGGCGGCGGCGAGGAGGTGGACCACCTCGGCCCCGCTGGCCCCGGCGTCGTGGCGGCGGCTGATGGTATCATGACGCTCGGCAAGATACTGTTTGCATCCCTCAAAAATCTGAGGACGGCGTTCCTCAAAACTTCGGTCATCGGCAGGTGGAAAGAGTGAGGAGATCATGGCGGTTCTCTACTGGCCCAACAGTTGGGCGATCCGGCCGGGCAACACCATGTCAAAGGTCATTACCAGGGTGAGGACGATCATGGTTACCACGGTCAGCCAGGCGATGGTGTTGAACAGCGGTCCATTGACATGGCGTCCCATCAGGCTGCGGTCATTGATCAACAGTTGCATAAAAATCAGGATGAACGGCAGTACCGCGCCGTTGACCACCTGGGAGAGGAACATGATCTTGATGAGCGGGGCGTTGGGTACCAGGATAAGACCCGCGCTGACGATGATGATGATGGTAAACAGCCAGAAGAACTGGGGTGCCTCCTGAAAATCCTTGGCAACCCCGGATTCCCACCCCATCCCCTCGCAGATGTAGAAGGCGGTGGAGATCGGCAGGATACAGGCGGCAAACAGCGAGGCGTTGAACAGGCCAAAGGCAAACAGCGTAGAGGCGTAATGCCCTACCAACGGCCGCAGGGCGTTTGCCGCATCGGCGGCGGTCTCTATCTTGAGCCCCTGCAGGTTGATGGTGGCGGCGCAGGCCACCACGATGAAGATGGCTACCACGGTGGTCATGATGCAGCCAAAGATGACGTCGATGCGGGTAAAGCTGTACTGTTCAGGGGTAATCCCTTTTTCAACCACCGCCGACTGCTGGTAAAACTGCATCCAGGGGGCGATGGTGGTGCCCACCAGGCCGATCATGGTCATCAGGTAGCCGCTGTCGGAACGGAAGGTGGGGACCACGGTGGCCTTCATCACCTCTCCCCACTGGGGGGCAGCCATGAAGGCGGCGATCGGATAGGCCAAGTAGACCAGGCAGGCCACCAGGAAGACCTTTTCCACCGTGCGGTAGGAGCCTTTCACGATCAGCAGCCAGACCAGGAGGGAGGCCACCGGCACCGACAGGTACTTGCTGATGCCGAACAGCTCAAGGGATGCGGCGATGCCGGCAAATTCGGAGATGGAGTTGCCCAGGTTGGTCAACAAGAGGGCGATCATCACGTAAAAGGTGACCTTGACCCCGAAGGACTCGCGGATCAGGTCGGCCAGCCCCTTGCCGGTGATGGCCCCCATCCGGGCGCACATCTCCTGCACCACCACCAGGGCGACGGTGGTGGGGATCATGGTCCAGAGCAGGGTAAGGCCATAGTTGGCCCCGGCAAGGGAGTAGGTGGTGATGCCGCCGGCGTCGTTATCCACATTGGCGGTGATGATCCCCGGCCCCAGGATTGCCATGAACAGAAAGATATTCCGTCTATTGATCGCCCGGAACGGCTTGAACAGCCGTGACGTGCCTAATCCGCTGACCATCTGTAGTCCTAGCCTCTGCGCCGTACCAGGCGGGGGAGATAGTGGGCCAGCACGTCATCGACCGTCACGATGCCGACCATGGTCCCTTCCGCGTTGATGACCGGTACGGCGGTCAGATCGTATTTGGTGAGAAGTTCGAGGATGTCTTCAAGATCGTCGGCCACGCCGACCGTCTTGATGTTGTCCTCCATGATGTCCATGACCAGTTCGTCATCCTGGGCCACCAGCAGGTCGTGCAGGCTGACCACGCCTTCCAGCCGTTCGGCCTCATCCAGGATGTAGGCGTAGTGGATCGCCTCGACCTCTTTGGCCATCCGGCGGACGTGTTCGAGGGCCTTTGTCACCCGCAGATCCGGGGTCAGCCGGAGAAATTCGGTGGTCATGAAGCCGCCGGCCGAGTCATCCTCATGCACCAGCAGTTCAACGATCTCGTCCTTTTCCTCTTCATCCATCAATTCCAGCAGTTCCTGGGCCTTTTCCTCGGGCAGATCGGACAGTACGTCGGCCGCCTCGTCCGGCTCCATCTCTTCCAGGATGTCCGAGGCCTGTTCGGCGTCCAACTGGCTGATGACCAGGGTGCGGATATCCGGCTCAAGCTCGTAGATGGTGTCGCCGGTCACCTCAAGATCCATGTTCTGCAGCACGGTCTTGATGCTGTGAATCGGGATCTGCTCGATGATGTCGGCCAAGTCGGCCGGGTGGATCTCGTTCATCTGGCTACGGGCGATATTGAGCGCCAGCCTGGACGAGGTGGCCTCCAGCGGCTGCACGTACTCCCAACTGATCTCTTCGTGGGCGATCGGTTTTTTCAGCAGACGGGCGATTTTCTCGCCGAACCGTTCATAGCCCAGGCGCCGCAGCAGGCCGCGGAAGCCGATGTCCACCGAGAAGATACAGAGCTTGTCGTGGAAGTTGCCCAGTTTTATGTCGTTTACCCGCACCACCTTGGCCCCGTCCACATCCACGATCTGCTTGTCCAGCAGGTGGCGTCGCACCAGAATCTCACCTTCCTGGGGCTGATACGGGGGCAGCTCCGGCAGGGCCACACTGGTGGTGGAGATCACGATATGGGTGAACAGCTTGATCGTGTTCCAGGGCAGTGATACGGTGGACCTCCCGCGGCGCACAATCAGGTGGGACACCTCGGGAAACAGGTCGCCGGGGACCATGACCAGGTCCTGCAGGGTGCCTACCTCGGTGCCGCCGCTGGTGATGACCGACCGTCCTATGACGGTGGAGAGGTAAATTTCACTGTATTCGGTGCGCATGGTCATGGGTGGCTCGTTGCAGGTACTGCGGCTGTCGGGCTGAAAAGCTGTATGTCTGCTGAGTTATAAACGTGCCCGTGGTCAAAGTCAACCGCGGAGGCGGCTCGGTTGCGGCAGTTGCGCCAGGTTTGGGAAACGTTTCCGGCGATTCCCTTTTTTATCCGGCTCTGCTACAGTTGTTGACACTATGGGTGAGAAACTGATCTGCGCCAATAAACGCGCCTTCCACGAATACCATATTGAAGAACGACTTGAGGCCGGGATCGCGCTGGTGGGTACCGAGGTGAAATCGTTGCGGGGCGGCAAGGCCAACCTGGCAGATGCCTTTGTGTTGGTGCGTAATGGCGAGGCCTGGTTGCATAACCTGCACATCGCTCCCTATGATTTTGGTAACCGTCAGAACCATGACCCGGAGCGCAACCGTAAATTATTGCTGCACAAGCGTGAGATCGACAAGCTGCACGACCGGATCAGGCAGGACGGCTGCACCGCCGTGCCGCTCAGGCTCTACTTCAAGGACGGCAAGGTCAAGGTGGAAGTGGGGGTGGCCAAGGGCAAAAAGCTGCACGACAAGCGTGAGGATCTGAAAAAGAAAGACCTCAAGCGGGAACATGCAAAAGACTTCAAAATTAAGGCGCGATAGCGTATATTGTTTTTGTAGGGTTCTTTGACAATTGGGGGCGTAAAGGTTTCGACGGGGGAATGAACTCCTGGGTTGCACCGGGTCGGGGCAGGTGGCCGACCTTAATAAACCTG
>JAJXUW010000064.1 GCA_021782545.1 Deltaproteobacteria bacterium
TACCAGACCGGCAAGGATATCGCCGCCGGTATCAACGCCGGCCGTATCCGGATGGGCGACAAGCACCTCTCGCTGTTCGCCCAGGACCTGGGCTACGGCTTCTACACCAAGGACTCCGCCACCGGCCGGCTGGACCTGGCCATCATCGAGGTCTCCGCCATCACCGAGGACGGCGGGCTGGTACCCACCACCTCCTGCGGCGTGATCCCCGAGATCCTGATGCAGTGCGACAAGGTGATCGTTGAGGTGAATACCGGCGAGCCCTCCTTCGAGGGGATGCACGACATTATCGTCTCCAACACCCCGCCCAACCGCCAGGTGATCAACATTCAGCACACCTCGGACCGGGTCGGCACCCATTACGTCCCCTGCGACCCCAGCAAGATCGTCGCCGTGGTTGAATCCAAGTTGCGCGACAAGGGCCGCGCCTTTGCCGAACAGGACGATACCTCCGAGGCGATCGCCAACCACATCATCGACTTCTTCCAGACCGAGGTGAAGGCCGGCCGCCTGCCCAAGAACCTGCTGCCGCTGCAGTCCGGCGTCGGCTCCATCGCCAACGCCGTGATCGGCGGCCTGGCCAAGGGCCCCTTCACCAACCTGACCGTCTTCACCGAGGTGCTGCAGGACACCATCCTGGACCTGATGGACGCCGGCAAGTGCGATGCCGCCTCCGCCTGTTCACTGTCTCTGTCCGAGGAGCCCGGCTTCCCCCGTTTCTTTGCCAACTGGGACAAGTATTTCGGCAAGATCACCCTGCGGCCGCTCTCCATCTCCAACGCACCGGAGCCGATCCGCCGCCTGGGCGTCATCGCCATGAATACCCCGGTGGAGATCGACATCTACGCCCATGCCAACTCCACCCTGGTGGGCGGCACCCGGATGATCAACGGCATCGGCGGCTCTGGCGACTTCCTGCGCAACGGCTTCCTGAAGATGATGCACACACCCTCCAGCCGGCCCTCCAAGACCGACCCCACCGGCATCTCCTGCGTGGTGCCGCACTGCTCGCACATCGACCACACCGAGCATGACCTGGACTGCGTCGTCACCGAGCAGGGCCTGGCTGACCTGCGCGGTCTCTGCCCACGCGACCGCGCCAAGGTGATCATCGAAAAGTGCGCACACCCGGACTACAAGCCGATCCTGACCGAGTACTACGAGATGGCGCTGAAGGAGACCCTGGCCAAGGGGGTCGGCCACGAACCCCAGCTGTGGGACCGCGCCTTCAAGATGCACCTCAACCTGGCGCAAAACGGCACCATGAAGGTCAAAAACTGGGATATCAAGGTCGATCTCTGCGAATAAGCAGCACAAACAGGATACCCCAGGGCTGTAATGCAACTGCAGCCCTGGGGAACTCACCAAGGAGGATACACCGTGAACACGATAAAACTAGGCAACCCTGCAGTGGTTGGGCTTGCCGGCTTCGGCATGACAACCTTTATTCTGCAATGCCATAACCTGGGATGGTGCGGTATCGCACCGGTAATCTGGCTAGGTCTTTGTTTTGGCGGTACAACACAGCTGTTTGCCGGGCTGATGGAATTTAAAACAGGCAATAACTTCGGCTTTTGCGCCTTTACCGGCTATGGGGCATTCTGGATATCCCTCTGCCTGATGATACTGTTTGGCAAAAATCCGGAGATGGTGAAGAATTTCCCGATCATGAGCTTCAACTCAGGAGATCTGGGCTTTTTTCTGGTTGCCTGGACGATTTTCACCCTGCTGCTCTTTATTGCCTCCATGAAACATAACGGTACGCTGGCCTTTATCTTTCTGACGCTTTTGCTCGGTTTTATCGGACTGGATGTCAAAGAGTTTACCGGCAGCATGCTTGCGGGCAACCTGGCAGCCTACATCCTCATCGTCTGCGCCCTGTCGGCCTTCTATCTGATGACGGCGACCGTCTATTCCGAATCCGACATTGCCTTGCCGGTCGGTGCCCCCTGGCTTAAATAAGGAGCCTGCAATACCGGAGTTCCCGACCATCGGTCTGCACAAAAAAACGCCCTCCGACGAGGGCGTTTTCAAACCATCCGATACGGCTGGCAGGGTTATTTTTTGCGCCGTTCTGCCAACGACACCACCTTGGAGCCGCTGTCCATGGCCTTTAGCCTGCCTTCAGGCTCTGGCGCAGGGGGCTCCTGCGTCTGCCCCAACTCCACCGGCAAAACCAGCTGTTCCAGACACAGCGGTGTGCCGCCCATGGTAAATGGTTCCCCTGCCACCTGATTGTCGTCAAGAATCCAGGTAAAGACCTGCAACGGGAAGGTCAGCACCAGGAGCTTGACCTGCCACCAGCCCGGCTTGACGTCAGGCACAATCTCTTCCACCCGGGCATAAAAACCGGGCTTGTTATCCACATGTACCAACACAAGATCTTGTTCAACAGCCATGCGTGACACCTTTGTTAAAATATTGGCTGGAGCAGTCCATAAGCCGGGTCCTGTTCCCGCCGCCGATTACTCGTTGACGGGCGACGGCCATTCATCTAGGGCCACCGTTGCCGATGGCCTCAAGCGGCCAACCCGGAGGCACGGGCGGGCCACCCTTAACGCCTCCCTATTTGGCCTTGCTCCGGGCGGGGTTTACCTGGCATCCGACGTCACCGCCGAACCCGGTGAGCTCTTACCTCACCCTTTCACCCTTACCCGCCGTAGCGGGCGGACTGCTCTCTGTGGCACTTTCCCTGGGGTTGCCCCCGCTGGACGTTATCCAGCGCCTTGCCCTGCGGAGCCCGGACTTTCCTCCCCTGCGTAAGCAGCGGCGACCGTCTGTCCTGCTCCAGCCAATCTGTGGAAACGATCTTTTCCAGCCCTGGCCACGTCATGCGCGGCACGGGAAAAATCCGCGTTTAATACAACACTACCTAGCCCTGCTCCTGTTTGAGGATCAGAATCCGCTGGCAGTGGGGGCAAAAATGCAGTTCGTCCCGTTTGAACAGGGTGTTGTACAGCTGAGGGGGCAACTGCATATTACACCCCGTGCAGGAGCCATCCCTGGCCTCGGCCAGCGCACGACCGTGACGCTGCCCCCGCAGTTGGTTATAGCGGCGTACCACCGGGCTGGAGAGCTCTTTGATGATCGCCTCACGGCTGCTGACGGCGGCGTCGACGGCGGCCTGCAGACTGTTGATGACGGCCTGTTGTTCCTTGCGGCCACTGTCGGCACGCTCTTCAAGGTCGCTCAGCTCGCTGCTACGGGTCCCGATCGCCGCCTGGAGCTCTTCCAGCTGCGCCGTTTTCTGCAGAATCTGCTCTTCGAGCTCGGCCACCTGCTTGCGGGCGGCGGCAATCTCGCGACCAACAGCCTGGAACTCCTTGTTGGTGCGGATTTCCTTCATATTGGTTTCAGAACGTTTGATGTTATCCTGTTCAGCCAGCAGCGCAGCCTCAAGCTCCGCCTTGTCGCGTTCAAACTCCGCCTGGCGGGCCTGTTCGTCGGCCAGGGCAGAGCGAACGACGGCCAACCCCTCCTCCAGTTCGGCGATACCAGCCTGATAACCGGCCTGCTCAGACTTCTTGTCGTCAATGGCACAATCAATGGCCTGCAACTCTTCCAGCAACAACATTTTTTTCTTCAAAACCGTCTCCTCCCGGGATATCCACGATCCCTCTGTCCCTCAACAACCTGTTCTCTAACAGTATCTGATGCGGAATGGGTCCTGTTCCCCTCCCGCCGCCAGCACCTCGCAACCGTAGCCGGAGGCAGCCAAGGCCCCCTGCAGGAACTGCTGCACCTCCGCCACCATCACCCGTTCAGTGGCAAAATGACCCGCATCGAGAAGTGCAAGACCGCAGGCCTCGGCCTCGCGGGCCTCATGGTACTTGACATCACCGGTCACCAGCAGGTCGGCCCCGGCCCGTACGGCATCCTGCATCAGCGAGACGCCGCTGCCGCTGCAGACTGCCACACGGTGCACCTCACGGTCCGGGTCACCGACCAGGCGCACATGGCCACAGCCCAACCGCTCAAGCACACAATCGGCAAAATCAGTCAGGCGACAGGATGCCGCCAGAACGCCGATCCGGCCAAGACCCCAGGAACCGCCTTCATTCAACAGCGGATAGCAGTCAAAGGCCGGCTCCTCGTACGGATGCACCGTCACCAGTGTTCGCAGCGCCTGAGCAAGGTGCCCCTGGCTTACCAGCACTTCCAGACGCCGCTCCGCCACCAGTTCCAGCTGTCCCACGGTGCCGATGGACGGATTGGCACCGGCATGCGGCGTAAAGGAACCCTCACCGGGGGCGGCAAACGAGCAGTCACGGTAGTTACCCACAGATACGACATGCTCAAACAGGGCCTGCCTGACCTGCTCAAAATGACTCTCCGGGACAAAGACCACCAGTTTCACCAACGTGTCTCTGCCGGTCACCTTAAGGGGACGTACGTCCTGCAACCCCAGACACGCCGCCAGTAGATCGTTCAGGCCACCATCGGCGATATCGTAATTGGTATGCATCGCCACCACCGCCAGGCCTCGGCTGGCGGCCCTGAGCAGCAGCCGGCCGGCAGGCGTGCCCGCCGTCACGTGGCGCAGTGGCTTGAAGAGCAGGGGGTGATGCGTGACCAGCAACTGGCAGTTGCGGTCGAGTGCCTCATCCAGCACCTCCGGCAACGGGTCGAGGGCCACCATGATCCGCTCCACCTGACTGGCAGCGTCCCCCACCTGCAAACCGACGTTATCCCACTCCTCCGACAGCCCGAAGGGAAATTTTTTATTAATTATTCCAACAACATCTGAGACTTTTGCGGGTCGCATCGTCAAAAAACAAAAAGAGTGCAGCCTATGGGCGTGCACTCTGGTGAAGCTGTGGTTACGGCTAGTCGTTGGTGTTGTGACCGCATCCGGTCTGATCCCCTGACGTCTGTGAAATATGGTGGGCCCACCAGGACTCGAACCTGGGACCAACCGGTTATGAGCCGGTGGCTCTAGCCAACTGAGCTATAGGCCCGTGTAGGAAATTATGAAGCTACAGTAACTTACGCCATGCTGTCAAGGAATTACACCTCAAACCCATCAGGCGCGACTGATAAAACGTGCCTCACGGGTGTCCACCTTGACCTTGACGCCGGTTTCCAGATACGGCGGCACCTTGATCTTGAGGCCGGTTTCCAGGACTGCGTCCTTCGTTTCGGCGGTGGCGGTGGCGTTTTTGATGACCGGGGCCGTTTCAGTCACGGTCAGCTCCACGGTGAGTGGCAGCTCGACAGCCACCATCCGCCCCTGAAACAGCCCCAGGGTAACCTCGGTGCCATCCAGGAGATAGGGCGAGAGGGCCGCAAATCCCTCTTCGCCCATCTCGAACTGCTCGTAGCTCTCGAGGTCCATAAAGACCCCGCCATTGTTGGCATCGGCATACAGGAATTGCCCCTTGTGGCGCTCGTAATCAGCCTCGTCCACCTTGTCGCCGGAACGGAACGTCCGGTCCAGAACCTGGTTGGTCAGCAGGTTGCGGTAACGGGTCTTGACCATGGTATTGGCGCCACGGGCGGAAGGGGACTGAAAGGTGACATCCAGAATCAGGCAGGGGGCACCATCGAGCTGGATCACCAGTCCGCGTTTAAAATCAGAGGTGGTCAGCATGCAAAACTCCTTGCAGTAAAATACAGGCTGCAACGAGCTGCAGTCCTGACAGGGTACAGGGAATATCCCGCCGGACAGCCCCCGGCGGGACCATACGGCAATCAGGCATTACCGTGCTTGATCCGCTCGGCCTTCCTGAGCAGCGAGGTAGCCACGGGATGGTTGTTGTTCTCGGCATACAGGGCTGCCGTGCTGCCGGTCTTGGTCTTGGCGCGGGGGTCAGCCCCCGCCTCCAGCAAGACCTGCACGGTCTTGTTACAGCCATAGATGGCGGCCAGCATCAACGCCGTGTGGCCGTCCCGGTCGCGGACATCCACCTCGGCCCCCTTGGCAAGCAGCATGGAGACGATCTCCGTATGCCCGTTGGCCGCGGCGTAATGCAGGGCGGTCTTCCCCTTGTCGCTGGAGGCGGTAATGTCGGCTCCGCGATGCAGCAAGTCCTGAACCGAGTCGACCCGGCCCTCCTTGGATGCGGTGATCAGCTGGGTATGGCCATTACGATCCTTGGCGTTAACATTCTCCATAGCTGCCTCCTCCTCTGTGCGTAATCTGGTTAAAAGCTCCGCAGAACTTCACACCTCAAAAAAATCGGGCTACGCTTCGTGACAAGGGGAACACTGCTCTGTGCGGGGGAACAGACCGTACGTACTGCTGCTTCAGGGGCGAGGAGCCGCCAACGTCATAGGGTATGCTGTCAACCGCCTGCTCCGCCATAACCGACCTACCGGCGCCTGGAGTATCCTGCATGGGTAAATCTGTACCACAAAATCGGGGCCTTTGCTACGGAAAGCTGACAGACACAGTTCATTCTTGCAACACGGCCGGGGCACGCCTATAATGCGCCAACCATGCGGATCAAGAGCACAACCTTCATAAAAAGCGCCGCCAAACCGGCCGATTACCCACCGCCCAGCCTACCGGAAATCGCCTTTGCCGGCCGGTCCAATGTGGGCAAATCCTCCCTGATCAATGTGCTGGTGGAACGAAAAGGGCTGGTCAGGACCAGCGCAACCCCAGGGCGGACCCAGTTGATCAACTTCTTTCAGATGACTGCTGACGACCTGGTCCTCAACCTGGTGGACCTGCCGGGTTACGGTTACGCCCGGGTGCCGCTGGAGGTGAAGCGTCAGTGGGGGCCGATGATGGAGCGCTACCTGGCGGGACGGGAGACCCTGCGGGGGGTGGTGCTGATCCTGGATATCCGCCGCATACCAACCGACGGCGATCTTCAGATGTTCTCCTGGCTCAGGGCCTACGGCCGGACGCCCATTGTGGTCCTTACCAAGGCAGACAAACTGACCAAAAACGAGCGGGCCAAACAGACCACCCTGATCGCCAAGGCCCTAGATCTGCCCCGTGAGCAGCTCCTGCTGTTTTCGGCACTCAATCGCGAAGGGCGCGACCTGGTCTGGCAGGCGATCATCGCCACCGCCGGTCTGGACACCCCCGCTCAAGGGACGGAGGCGCCATGAAACGGACCGACGCCACCCCCCGCCAGCCAGCGGAGGCCATGCCGGACATGCAGCAAAGCCGCGACCACCGCAAGATTCCGATCCGCAAGGTCGGTGTCAAGGACATATCCTACCCGATTGTGGTACAGGATAAACAGCATACGCTCCAACACACCGTTGCCCGGGTGGATATGTACGTGGATCTGCCTCACCAGTTCAAGGGCACCCACATGAGCCGCTTTGTGGAGATACTGAACCGCCACCGGGAGAAGATCGCCCTGGACCATCTGGAGGAGATCCTGCGGGAGATGCAGCACCGCTTGGGGGCCTCCACCGCCCACCTGCGGGTGGAGTTCCCCTACTTCATTGATAAGGCCGCCCCCGTTTCCGGCGCCCGCAGCCTCATGGAATACACCTGCGAGTTCGACGCCTGCCTCGAAGGTGGCCGATTGGATTTCGTGCTGGGGGTGAAGGTGCCGGTCACCTCGCTGTGTCCCTGCAGCAAGGAGCTGTCCCGCTTCGGCGCTCACAATCAGCGCAGCATCATGACCGTCAAGGTGCGCTACCGCGACTTCCTCTGGATCGAGGACCTGGTGGCCTTAATTGAACAGTGCGGTAGCAGCCCGGTCTACGCCCTGCTGAAACGGGCCGACGAGAAGCATGTCACCGAACAGGCCTTTGAACAGCCCCGTTTTGTGGAGGATATGGTACGGGAGGCCTACCTGCGACTCTCGGCCCTGGAGCAGGTCACCTGGTTCTCGGTCGAGGCGGAAAACTTCGAGTCGATCCACAACCACTCGGCCTATGCTGCCGTGGAGCTGGACCGGCGGGAAACCGAACCGGCAACGGCCGGTGAACTTCCTTGAGACCCATCCTGGTACAGACGGCAGTCCCCCGTGAACTGGAACTGCTGGTACACTCCCTGGAGGGGTGCCGTAACAGCGATGACGGCATCTTCCCCGTCAGCGAGGGCTTTTTGGGCGATACCCGCCTGATCTGCTGCGCCGGCGGCGTGGGGAAGGCCAATGCCGCCGCCACAACCGCAGCGCTCATCGAACGACAACGGCCCGAGCTGGTGATCAGTACCGGCTGCGGGGGGGCCTACCCCGGCAGCGGACTTGCCGTAGGCGATCTGGCCGTTGCCAGCGACGAACTGTTCGCCGACGAAGGGGTTGAGACCCCCACCGGCTGGCTGGACCTCCAGGCGATGCAGCTGCCACTCTATGCACAAAAAAACCACTGCTATTACAACACCATCCCACTCTCCCGCCTCTCCGCGGAAAAGGCCATGCAGCTGGCTGAAAACCACGGTGTCCGCTTAGTCCGCGGGCGTTTCCTCACGGTTTCCTCCTGCAGCGGCACCCAGGCCCGGGGGGCCGCACTCAGCCGGCGTTACCAGGCTATCTGCGAGAATATGGAAGGAGCGGCGGTGGCCCTGGTGGCCCTGCGCTACGGCATCCCCTGTCTGGAGATCCGCGGCATCAGCAACCTGGTGGAAGACCGCGATCTATCGCGCTGGGATCTGCCCCGCGCCTTGGAGACGGTTCAACGGTTTGTTATCAAGATACTCGAGGATCGCCAACGATCGACACCGCCAGGAGAACCCACCCTGCACCCTGTGTTAGAGGAGCATACCAATGACCCTGCTTGACGAGATACTCACCCATAATACAGAGTTCATCCGCCCCAGCGCCTTCCCACCGCTCTCCAAATCACCGCGCCGGCAGTTGGCTATCTTCACCTGCATGGATACCCGGCTGGTCGAATTCCTGGAACCGGCCATGGGCATCCAGCGGGGCGATGCCAAGATCATCAAAAATGCCGGCAATACCATCATCGATCCCCATCAGGGCGGTGTGATCCGCAGTCTGGTGGTGGCGATCTATGAACTCGGCGTGGAGGAGATCATCGTAATCGGTCACGAGGATTGTGGCATGTCCAATGTGGACGGTGAGGGGCTTCGCGCTAAGATGCTGGCCCGGGGCGTCGCCGCCCAGGAGATCAACCGGCTGATACCGGATCTGGCTCAGTGGGTCGGGACCTTTTCCCACCCCCGGGAGAATGTAGAGCGGGTGGTGCAGGTGCTGCGGGACAATCCGCTGCTGCCCAAGGACGTGCCGGTGCATGGACTGATGTTCTGCCCCAACGACGGGCACCTGGAACTGGTTACCTGCGGCTATTCCAAGGCGGAAGCCGGTTCGAAATAGGATCGCCGCGATTACTGGGCGTATTCTGAGGGCAGGCCGGCCCGGTTGGCTCGTTCGACCAACTGATTCAGTTCCCGCGCAGCCGCTTCATACTGCTGTGCCAGATCAGCACGTCGTACGTTCAGATCGGCGATCTGGGCAGATGAGACGACCTCCGTGGAACTGGTTACCGTCGCCTTAAGCTGCCTAATCTGCCGTTCCAGCTCCTGGACCGCCCCGCGCCGCTGCCGAAACTCGGTCTGCCACGCCAAGGCCGACTTACCGCCATAGAGTACTTTGCCGGATGTTGGCGTTCCCCCCCGCGTTGCGGCCGGGGGTATCACGGTTAATTTGTGGGGTGCGGGTGCAACCGTCGCACCCCTATCTGCTGCCGGCGCATCAGGATCGGGGAGTTGTGTTTCATCGCGCAGAACCGCTTTTTTGCGATACCGAGCTGGAACCGCCCCCAGATCATCGGTAAAATGGGCCGTTCCGGCGGCATCGGTCCAAGAATACATCTCGGCGCAAACCGGTAACGGCAGCAGCACCAACAGCATAATCAGTCGCTTCATACCAGGCCTCCCCAAAAAACTAGCGCTCACCAAAGATCGCCGTCCCGACCCGCACCAGCGTGGCACCCTCCTCGATGGCTACCTCAAAATCCCCGGACATCCCCATGGAAAGCTCGTCCATGGCCACTCCCGGAATCGCGGCGGCCCGAATCTGCTCCGCCACCAGACGCAACGCCCGAAAAAAGGGCCGCGCTCCTTCAGGATCATCAAAAAAGGGCGGCATGGTCATCAGCCCCCGCACCCGCAGATGGGGGAGCTGCGCCACCTGCCGGACCAAGGTCAACGCCTGCTCGGTGCTGGTGCCTGATTTGGTGGCCTCCTGGGCGACATTCACCTGCACCAGCAGGTCGCAGCAACCGCCCAGCTGTCCCCACTGCCGGTTGATCTCCGCTGCCAGCGAGAGCCGGTCAACGGAATGGATCAGGCTGACCGTACCGGCCAGGTACTTCACCTTGTTGCTCTGCAGATGGCCGATAAAATGCCATTCGACCGGCGATCTGACGATTGCCGACTTGGCCGTCAACTCCTGGACGTAGTTTTCGCCGAACAGCTGCTGCCCGGCCTGGAAGGCGGCCTCAACATCCTGGGCCGGCCTGGTCTTGGAGACCGCCACCAGCCGGACGGAGGCCGGATCACGGCCGGCCCCCTCGGCGGCCTGCCGGATACGCAGCCGGACAGCGGCCAGATGGTCGGCAATGGTTGTCATGGCGTAAGCGCCCCCAGCTGCTGCAGGGTCTCGTACAGCTCACAGGTGGGCAGCCCCACCACGTTGGTATAGGATCCGCAGATCTCCCGCACGAAGTGGGCGGCCCCCCCCTGAATGGCGTAGGCGCCGGCCTTGTCCAGCGGGCAGCCGCTGGCAACATACCGCTCGATTTCGGCCGCGGTCAGCTCCTTAAACTGCACCACCGTCCGCACGGCCCGGCTCACGCAGACCGATCTGGCGCGGTCCAATACGCAGTAGGCGGTGACCACCTCATGGCTGCGGCCCGAGAGCGCTGCCAGCATCCGTCGCGCCTCGTCGCTGTCCTGCGGTTTGCCCATGATCAGTCCATCCAGCACCACAATGGTATCGGCGCCGATGAAAAACCGCCCGGACTGCTCCCGTTCGGCAGCAGTCCGGGCCTTCCCCTCGGCAAGCCTTAGGGCGTGAGGTATCGCCGCTTCGTCAGGTAGCGGCTCCTCGAGAATATCGGCCGGGGCCACGTTAAACGGGATACCGGCCAGTTCCAACAGCTCGGCCCGGCGGGGAGAGGCTGAAGCCAAGATGATGAGCGGTTCAGCGGCCATCGCGCCTACGCTCCTGCTCCCGGCGCTGCGCCTCTTCCAGGGCGGCCCAGTGGGCCTTCCAGTCCTTTTTCTTCACCTTGTGCAACAGAAACACCCCCGGGATAATCACCAGGCCGAAGAAGATGTTCATGGAGTTGGTGGTTACCAGTCCATAGACCAGAGAAACGATCCCCATCAAAAACAGCACCGCTTCAAGCGAAAACAGGTGCCCCACCAGGGATGACTCCTGGCGTTCCTTGCTGTCATCATGCTGCATGGGTCTGCTCCTTCCAGGGGAAGATTTTGCCGGGATTCAGGATGTTGTTGGGGTCCAGCGCCAGCTTGATCGCCTGCATGGCGGCGATCTGGGCGGGGTTCAGCTCCAGCTCGATATACGGCTGCTTGGCCAGTCCCACCCCATGCTCGCCGGACATGGTGCCGTGCAGATCGAGGGCGGCCTGGAAGATCTCCCTGATGGCCTGATGGGCCTTCTCCTCCTGCCCCGGCAGGTCCTTGTTGATCATCACGTTGACATGGATGTTGCCGTCTCCGGCATGACCGAAGTTGACGATCGGGATATCGTATTTCTGCTGGATCTTCTCAATCTCGCGGATGACCACCGGCACCTTGCTGCGGGGCACCACGATATCCTCATTGAACTTGTGGGGATTGACATCCCGCAGTGAGGGGGAGACCAGCCGGCGTACCTTCCAGAGCGCCTCGGATTCGGCGTTGTCCTTGGCAGCCCGGAACTGCACCAGCCCCAGCGGTCGGATGAGCTCGTGGATCCGATCAGCCTGCTTCTCGATCAGCTCACGGTCGCCATCCACCTCGATCAGGAGCACCGCCCGCCCTTCCGGCGGGATCCCCAGGCTGAAACGCTTTTCCACGCACTGCAGGGTGGCGTAGTCCATAAATTCCAGGGTGGTGGGGATGATCTTGTTGCCGATAATGGTGGAGACCGCCTTGGCCGCACCATCGATGGAGTCGAAGATGGTCAGCATGGTTTTTTTGGCCTCGGGGAGGGGCAGAAGCTTGAAAATGATCTTGGTGATCACCCCCAGGGTCCCCTCACTGCCGCACAAAAGCCGGGTGAGATCGTAGCCCACCACCGCCTTGTAGGTCTCGGTACCGGTGCGGATGATCTCCCCGGTGGGCAGCACCACCTCCAGCCCCATCACGAAGTCGCGGGTCACGCCGTACTTCACGCAGCGCGGGCCACCGGCGTTTTCGGCCACGTTGCCCCCCAGGGTGGAAAACTTGAGCGAGGCCGGATCAGGGGGGTAAAAGAGTCCCTGTTTTTCAACGGCAAGCTGGAACTCCTCGGTCACCACCCCGGGTTCCACCTCGGCGATCAAATTTTCCGTATCGATCCGCAGGATCCGGTTCATCCGGGTGGTCACCAGCACCACGCCGCCGGCCTTGGGCAGCGCGCCGCCGGTAAAACCGCTGCCGGCGCCGCGGGGAAAGACTGGAAAACGTTCGCTATTGGCCAGGGCAAGCACCGCCGAGACCTCCTGTGGCGTGCCCGGATGCACCACCGCCGACGGCAGAAACTCCATCTGGGTGGCATCATAGCCGTAGCAGATCAGATCCTGCTTGTCGGTGGCGATATTTTCCGGGCCGACAATGGCCCGCAGGTGGTCAATAATTGTGGGAGACAACATGCGCGGCACCTCTGTTAGACATGGTTGCCGTAAAGAGTACCCGATCAGACGGCCCAAAGGCAAGGGAAACAGCCGCGATTGACTGTTGCCTGATCTTTGGGGTTACCGTACAATGAGCCACTGTAGCGCTGAGGAACCCGTTATGACCACGCTGATCATCACCGACATACCGCGCATAGCCGCGCTGGCAGAACGGACCGCCACCGAACGTGACGACCTGGTGGTAGTGGGTGAGATCTATCGTGGCATTGAAGAGCTGGAACGCTTCAAACCGGAACTCATCATCATCCAGAACTATCTGTCAGGCCTCTCTGCCGATATTATACACAAGCACCTGAAGTCTCGGCTGCAACGGGCCCAGACCCGCTTCGCCCTCATCTCGCCGAGCGAAGGCCTCGATGCAAAACTTTCCAGCCAGTTTTTAGCCATACTGGACCCGGCCCTGCCGGATGACCAGTTCGCACAGCAGCTGGCAGCACTGCTCGATCGGCCGGAGCAGCCGCCCACCCAGCCGGCCGGTTGCGGCACGGGACAGCCCCCGGTTTTCGGCACA
>JAJXUW010000065.1 GCA_021782545.1 Deltaproteobacteria bacterium
GCCAACCGTCCGGGTGCATGAAGTGATTGGTTATGAAACGATTACTATTGCCGATGCCATCAACGAGATACTGTCGCTGTTGCAGGAACGCGGGATGCTCGCCTTCGATGCACTGTTCGACCTTGACAACAGTCGTGAACGCTTGATCGTTAATTTTCTGGCACTGCTTGAACTATGCCGCCTTAAGATGTTAAAAGTGCTTCAGAATGCCGACTGCGGCACAATCTATGTCTATCCAGCGGTTGCAACCGATGGTGCCGATGGAGGGAACGATGCCGACGCCCTCCCTTAATGCGATCATCGAGGCGCTGCTGTTCGTCGCCGATGCGCCGATGACGGTGGATCGGTTGAGTGAGCTGCTGCCGGAGTATGACCGCGCAGCCATCAGAATTGCCTTGCAGGAGGTGCGTGACGGGTATGAAACCCGTCATGCCGGCATACATCTGGTTGAGGTGGCCGGTGGGTGGCAACTGCGGACCGAGACAGCCCTCATGCCGTATCTTACCCGACTGGTGAAAGGCAAACCGCCCCGTTTCTCGCCATCGGCCTTGGAGACGTTGGCCATTGTGGCCTACCGTCAGCCGATTACACGGCAGGAGGTTGAATACCTGCGGGGCGTGGATACCGGCGCCGTGCTGAAATCGTTGCTTGAACGGCGCCTGATCAAGATGTTGGGTAAAAAGGATATTCCAGGACGGCCGATCATCTACGGCACCACCCGCGAGTTTTTGGAGATATTCAATCTGAACGACCTGAAAGGGTTGCCAACCCTGCGGGAGATGCAGACCCTGGATGAGATCCCGGTGTTTGAGGTACAGGAGGAGCTGCCGCTCAAAGTGGAGCCTTAAAGGAGGCACAGTATGATCCGGCAACCGGCTGTTGCAGGTCAGTTCTATCCGGGCAGCGCAACGGCGCTGCGTCATGAGCTTGAACGGCTCATCCCTGCTGCTTTGGTGAAGCGTCCTGTACTTGGTGCGATCTCGCCCCATGCCGGCTATGTCTATTCGGGGGCAACCGCCGCACGCCTGCTGGCTGCCATTGAGATCCCCCCCACGGTGCTTATTTTGGGCCCTAACCACCACGGCAGGGGGGCTGCGGCGGCGCTGGCACCGGAAGATGGCTGGCAGACCCCGCTGGGGACGGTGCCGATCAACAAACAGCTGGCCGGACTGATTCAACACCAGGTCCCCGCAGTGCAGCTCGACAGCACCGCCCATATGCGGGAACATTCGCTGGAGGTGCAGGTACCATTTCTGCAGCAGCTGCAACCGGATGTCAGCATCGTGCCGCTTTGTCTCGGGTTTGGCGATTATGCCGGGTGCGAACTGCTGGGCACAGGGCTGGCCGCAGCCATTCGTAATTTTGGTGCGCCGGTCTTGATGCTGGCCAGTTCCGACATGACGCACTACGAATCGGCCGAATCGGCAAAGCAGAAGGATGCTGTTGCCCTTGGACGGGTGTTGGAACTGGACCCGCACGGGCTGGTTGAGGTCTGTCGGGCAGAGCGGATCAGCATGTGTGGGGTTATCCCTGCCGCAGTGATGCTGGTTGCGGCCAAGCTATTGGGGGCGACCAAGGCCGAGGTGGTTGATTATACCACCAGCGGCGCGGTGACCGGTGACCTGCAGGAGGTGGTGGCGTATGCGGGCGTCACCGTCTGGTAACACGTTTGACTACAAAAACATACAAGGAGTACAGGCAATGTCGGAATTTAACAACGTCAGCGTCATCCGGGAGGCAAACATCTATTTCAACGGCGCGGTGGTCAGCTACAGCGTGCTGTTTAGCGACGGCACCAAGAAGACTCTGGGGGTCATGCAGCCGGGTGAGTACACCTTCAATACCGGGGTAGCCGAACTGATGGAGATCCTCTCCGGCGGCCTCGAGCTTCAGATCGCTGGAGAGTCAGGCTGGCGCAAGATCGACGGAGGTCAATCCTTCGAGGTGCCGGCTCATTCATCGTTTTCCATGAAGGTGCCGAACGTCTGCGACTATTGTTGCTCCTATCTGTCCTAGCATGTCACTCATCCGGGTCGGCATCAGCAGCTGTCTGCTGGGGGAACCGGTACGCTATGATGGGAGGCACAAACATGACCCGTTTATTATCACCGAACTAGGCCATTTTTTTGAGCTGGTAGGGGTCTGCCCGGAATATGAATCGGGAATGCCGGTGCCACGTGACCCGATGCAGCTGGTGCCGTCTGGCAACACGCCGCGGCTGGTGGTTATTCGTTCCGGTCAGGATATGACAGGACAGATGCACGCCTTTTGCAAATGCCGGCTTGCCGCCTTGGCGGCGGAAAACCTGTGCGGCTTTGTCCTTAAGAGTAATTCACCGAGTTGCGGCCTGTCGGTAGGGGTGTATCCCGGGACGGGCGGGACACCTGCGAGTGAAGGGAGAGGTCTGTTTGCAGCAGCATTGGCGGCCCGCTTTCCAGAGATGCCGGTGGTTGAGGAACGTTGGCTGCACGAACCGGCCCAGTGCAGCCTTTTTATTGAGCGGGTCTTTCGGTATTGCCGGCACATGCAGTAACTCTGCTCTGGACAAATTCTTTGTTTTGATTTATATGAATATCTGAATATATTTGTAAGGAGGTGGGTATGCAGATTACCGATGCTGCGAAAGAGATGCTTTTGCCGGTGCTTGCCGAAAACCCTGGTAAAAGCCTGCGGGTGGTGTTTGAAGGTTTTGGTTGAGGTGGCCCCCGTCTGGGACTGGCTCTGGATGAGCCAACAGAAAAAGATACGACACTGCTGTTGAATGAGATCAACGTGCTGGTGGAAAAGAATCTGGTCTCTTTTGTCGAGGAGCAGGTGGTTGATTATGTACGGTCGGCCGAGGGTGAGGGGCTGGTGATCGCACCGGCCTGGGGTGCATCGTCCTGTTCGTAGTTGCCGCCTGAAAGGGCATTCCCACTATACACCAAAGCCCGACCGGAAGATTCCGGTCGGGCTTTGGTGTTTTCGGGAACCTCGTGAGAGTGCGCTACTCTTTGGTCTCGATGCGTGGAAAGAGCGCTTCGGCCTTGTTGATTACCGTACCGGCCGCAAGTTTGCCCCACTGTAGGTCGTCTTGCGACAGTCCGGTTGACCACCCCAGGCATGCCAAGGCCTTCCTGGCCGTCTCCGGCATGAACGGCGCCACCAGCGAGTGGATAAGGCGTTGTGTTTCCAACAGGCAGTACATCACCGTTGCCAGACGTTCTTGTTGTGCAGGATCTTTGGCCAGTGCCCACGGCGTTGTCTCATCGATGTACTTGTTGCCGGCGCCGATCACCTCCCAGATGGCCTGCAGGGCCTTGCTGAAGGCCAATTCATCCATACAGGTGTCCACAGCGCCGACCATGTTTTCCGCCTTGGTTTTTAGCGCCTGATCAAGCCCTGACAACGGGCCGGGGGAGGGGAGGACACCGTTGAAATACTTGACCAGCATGGCGGTAGAACGGGAGAGCAGGTTACCAAGATCGTTAGCCAGGTCCGAGTTGATCCGGTTGACCAGTGAGGTGTGGGAAAAATCGCCGTCCAGACCGAATGGCACCTCACGCAGCAGGAAGTAGCGCACCACATCCACGCCGTACTTGTCGATCAGCATGTTCGGCTCCACCACGTTCTGCAACGACTTGCTCATCTTCTGGCCTTCCACCGTCCACCAGCCGTGGGCAAAGACCTTCTTGGGCAGCGGCAGACCAGCCGCCATCAGGAAGGTGGGCCAGTAGACCGCATGGAATCGCAGGATATCCTTGCCGATCAGGTGTACATCCACCGGCCAGAACGTGCCGTAATTCCCCGAGGCGTCCGGATACCCCAGGGCGGTGATGTAGTTAGTGAGGGCATCGAACCAGACGTAGATCACATGGCGCTCGTTGCCCGGCACCGGGATGCCCCAGGAGAATGAGGTGCGCGACACGGAAAGGTCACGCAAGCCTTCCTTGATAAACGAGACGATCTCGTTGCGCTTGGTGCGTGGCTGGATAAAGTCGGGGTTGGCCTCGATGTGGGCCAACAGGCGCTCGCCGTAGGCGCTCATCCTGAAGAAGTAGGACTCTTCCTTCAGCTTTTCCACCGGCCGGTTGCAGTCCGGACATTTGCCGTCCTCAATTTGGGTCTCGGTCCAGAAGGTCTCGCAGGGGGTACAGTACCAGTCCTCATACTCACCCAGGTAGATATCCCCTTGATCCATGAGCTGTTTAAAGATATGCGTAACACCCTGCTTGTGTCGTTCCTGGGTGGTACGGATAAAATCGGTATTGGCGATGCCCAGTTTTTCCCACAAGGCCTGGAACCGCTTGACCACCCGGTCGGCCAGTTCAAGGGGGGTCTCCCCTGCCGCCTGGGCCGCTTTTTCAACCTTCTGGCCATGCTCGTCGCTGCCGGTCAAAAAGAAGACGTCATACCCCTTAAGACGTTTGTAGCGGGCCAGCACATCGGCGGCCAGGGTGGTATAGGCATGGCCGATATGGGGCACGTCATTCACATAATAGATCGGGGTGGTCAGATAAAAGGTCGGCTTCATCGTAGTTACTCCTGGGGTGGGGCTTCAGTTGTGTGATCATGCGCCTTGCGATGCCCATGGCGACGGTTGCGTTTTTTCCGTTTCGGCTTCTGTTCGTCGGATTTTTGTTTTTCCGGTTCAGGCGCGGTTTGAGGGGCCGCCACCGGCTGTTCATGGGGGGCGGTCTCCTCCACACGCCGTTTTTGTTGGGGCTGGCGGTGCTTCGGGGGGTGTTGCCGTGCCTGGTGGTCACCACGTTCTTTGTGATCGGGGCCCCGGCCGCCGGTCTGTTCATTCGGCACCGCAGCGGTCGTCGCTTCATCCACAAGCTCGTCGATATGGGCACTCACCAGCTTGCCGTCATCCTGGCGCAGGGTCAGTTCGCCGGTTAACAGGTTCATCTTCTCCACTACCCCGCGCTGCGTTGCGGTACAGGCCCGTTTACCGCACTTGGGAAAGTTTTTGCGCAGCTCGCAGTAGGCTTCGTATTCGTAATCTAGGCAGCAGAGCAGCCGTCCGCACTGGCCTGATATCTTGGTCGGGTTGAGGGCCAGGTTCTGCTCCTTGGCCATCTTGACCGATACCGGCTGGAAATCCCGCAGGAATGAGGCGCAGCATAGTTCGCGGCCACAGATCCCCAGGCCGCCCACCATCTTGGATTCGTCCCGCACCCCGATCTGACGCATCTCGATCCTAGTATGGAAGGTGTGGGCCAGATCCTTGACCAGTTCACGAAAGTCCACCCGCCCATCAGCGGTAAAGAAGAAGATCGCCTTGCTGCCATCGAACAGGTATTCCACCCGTACCAACTTCATCTCCATGCCCCGTTCCTTGATACGGCGCAGGCAGAATTCGTGGGCTTCCTGTTCACGGCGTGCATGATGGGCCTGGGTTTTCTCGTCTTCCGGTTCCATCAGACGCAGCACCATGGCCAACGGATGGGCAAACTGGGATGGCTCTTTCTCTTCAGGGCAAGAGACCACCGTGCCCAGGCTGGTTCCCCGCTCGGTATCCACCACCACCCGGTCTCCCGGTTTGAGTGTGAGTTCGCCGGCATTGAAATCATACAACTTGCCGGCATGGCTGAATTGTATTGAAACGACACGCACCACGTGAGTGACTCCTCTAGCCACAGCCTGTCAAAACCGATCAGGCGGTTCTCAGACGGCTGTAGCGCAATAAAAAACGATCGAGCGCCAGCTTGGGGCTGACGTTGCCCTGAATGGCGCGGCGGGTCTCCAATGCAAGGTCCATGGCTTCCATCAACCTGGCGGGTAGAAACCGTTCGGCCTCCTCTGCAAGCCGCCCCTGCAGGAACGTGTTGGCGATAAGTGACGCAGCCGACGAACGCAGTAGCACCATATCGCGTAACAACGAGATCAGCAAGGTGAACAGCTCCAGCGTATCCTCCCTGTTACCCGCCAGACGCTCGCCGGCATCAAACACCGTGGACACCTGCTGATAGCGCACCTGACGCAGGGTATCAAGCAGGGTTTGGCGGCTGGTGATCGACGCCTCGTTATCCATGTTGCCGGCCTGTTCCAGGCTCCCCTCGGCCAGGGGGGCCACGGTGGCCGCAACCGCAGGGTCCATACCCTGTTGCTGCAGCAAGGTGGTCAGGTCGGCTGTGTCAAGCGGGGTAAACCGCAGGTGCTGGCAACGCGACCGCACCGTGGGCAACAGCAGATCGGCCTGATTGGTCAGCAGGATCAGCAGGCCGTGCCCAGGCGGTTCTTCCAGCGTTTTCAGCAGGGAGTTTGCCGCCCCCGTCGACATCCGCTCGGCCGGTTCGATCAGGCAGGCCTTGCGCGTAGCCTCAAAGGGCCGCAACGACAGCACCTGCTGTAGTTCGCGCACCTGTTCGATGCTGATATCCCGCTTGTCCGGCAACGGTTGCAGCAGGTGCAGGTCGGGGTGGCTGCCGGCCGCCAGCTTCTTGCAACTGGGGCAGACGCCGCAGGCCTCGCCCGCCACCGGTTGCCGGCAGAACAGGCTGGCTACCAGGGCCAGTGCCGTGGTGCGACGGCCGCAACCGTTAATCCCTTCAAACAGGTAGGCGTGGGCCACCCGGTTGCCGGCAATGGCGCGTTGCAGGGCATTCACCGCCCGATCCTGTCCGATCACCTCGCGTAGCCGTATCGTCATCGTGCATCCAGACGACGGGTGACTGCCGCAGCGATCCGGGCTGCCACCTGCGTAGGGGTGCCGGTGGCATCAAACGTCACAAAGCGGTGCGGTTCCTCGGCTGCCAGGGCCAGGTAGCCATCACGCACCCGTTGGTGAAACTCCAGCGCCTCAAGCTCAAACCGCTCCTCGCGGGGACCACTTGATGCGTCGATACGCTGCCGTGCACGCGTCAGGCCGGTTTCCACCGGACAGTCCAACAGCAGGGTGCTATCCGGAGCCAGCCCCTGGCAGGCCAGCAGGTTCACCTGTTCGACCAGCTGGCGGTCTATCCCCCGGCCAAAGGCCTGATAGGCGCGGGTGGCATCGCTAAACCGGTCGCACAGCACGATCTGCCCCTGGGCCAGCGCCGGGCGAACCACCTCGGCCAGGTGTTGTGCCCGGGCAGCCCCATACAACAGCAGCTCGGTCATCGCCACCATGGTACGGTTCCCGGCATCCAGCAGCACCGCCCGCACCTGGTCGCCAATCGGGCAGCCGCCCGGTTCCCTCGTTAGCACCACCCGGTGGCCGGCTGTCGTCAGCGCCTGGGCTAGCAAACGGATCTGGGTGCTCTTGCCGCACCCCTCTATGCCCTCAAAGGTAATGAACATAATTTAAAACGCCTGGTTCTGAAAAATAACGAATTATAGGCAGCGCATCGTCTGTTGGCAATAGAAATAGGAAACAGGGGGGGTAACACGGTGTACCGTGGGAACACAGCTCCCACGGTACACCGTGCGGAGGTATTCAGAATTGTTTTACGACCTGAAAGTAGACCGTGGGTTTATCACCCTTCTGATTGTCTGACGTCGGCAGTTCCCCGGTTCTCCAGGCAACCGATGTACGGACATTGAAGTTGTTGGCAGCCAGCCAGTTGACACCAAACCCGGCGCCGCGCAAGACTCTGGTGTTGGCGCCATCACCAGGCAGCGGGTTGGTATTGGTCTGTGCATAGCCGTAATCAAAAAAGCCGGCTACTTGCAGGTTGCCAGGGATAGGGGAAAATCGGTCGAAGGTATAACGCAATTCAGCAGTCAGCACAAACCCCTCGTCAGCGCTTGCCTCGCCAACCGGATAGGCCCGGACGGCATTCGGTCCACCGATAGACACTTGTTCGGCGCTGTCAAGGTTTTTGCTGGCCCATTGGCCGTTCAGGCTGGTGTAGACTGAAAGTCCCTTATACAGATTCTGGTTGCGCAACAGGATACCGTTTATCTTGTGGTAGTCACCGGCGGTATGCTGACCGGTAGCCGACTGATCGTTGGTATGGGCGGTGGCGTCATCAAATCCCAGATAGCCACCGGTATAATTCACCGACCAGAAGGTCTGCCCGCCCTGTAACAGGTCGTCGTAAAGCGTTCCGTTGATCCCGGTCTGGCCGGCTATGGTGTGACGCTTGTTGTACGATTCAACCAGGTTGATCCGGTCATCAAGCAGCCTCCCTTCCACTGCCAGTGAGAAATTCAGGATCAAATGGCGGTTTCTGATTAATGGCTGAGAAACCGTAAAGACGATATCATGGGCAGTACCATCGGCATCCAATGACTCATAACCCCGCCCCAACGCATAGCGTACCCAGCTGTACTCGATAGCGGCTCTGGTACCGTAGCCGGAGAGAGGAACAGAATAGCTGGTGCGCAGGTTTTGGGTATCACCGCTGGTCGAAGATTGGAAGTGCATATCAAAACGGTCGCCCAACTTGAAGGGAGAATACAGCTGCAATCCGGTGCCCACACGGTAGTAGCCGGTAGCATAGTTGCCGTAATTATCGCTATCCAGACTTACGGTGTACGGCTTTCCCTCGCTCACCTCCACCGTCGCCTTTGTGCCTCCTCTTTTTTCACCCGGTGCCAGCACTGCCCGCGCCGTTATGCCCGGCAATTCGTTTAGTAGCAGCAGCACCGAGGTCAGGTTGTCGTCTTCGACCGGTTTGCCCAGTGGGAGTCGATCGAGATAACGCTGCAGGAGCGAACGGGGTGTCCGTGTTTGAGGAGGGACGCTTTGCAGATCGGTTTTTTCCAGTATCCCTTCGATGATATCAATCAGGATCGGCTGGTTTTGGTTGATAGTCTGGGGCGGAATGATGGCATAGGCCAGGAAATACCCCTGCGTACGGTAATAGGCGGTGATGACCGTGACCGCCTCCTGTAGTTGGCTCAAGGTCATCTCTTTGCCGACATAGCCGGCCATCAGACCGGATAATGTGCGGGACGAAACGGCTGTGTTGCCGCGAAAACTGAAGCCGTACACCTTGAACCTGACCTGATTGGGCAGGTTTTGCTCCTGTTGTTGCCCGGCAGGAGGAGGCGTTGGCAGATCCTGGCGTGGCGCAGGGGCGGGTGGCGGCGTAGACTCCCGTAATAATCGGCCAGCATCTGGAATGTCGGCGCCAAAGGCGGTGCCCAGACCGAGTGTCATCACCAAGAGGTATGTCAGGACGTGTGAGATTCGCATCGTGAGCTCCTTCAGGCAAAATTATGGTTCTTGTAACCGTACGCCGTTATCAATAACGCCGATGAACGGGCTGTACGACAAAAGCCCCGGTGGTGTGCTAAAGCCGGCCAGCGCTACTACTGCCGGGTTGGCCTCATGAGTACTCCCACTACCACCGGGCGCGTTGCCGATGGCTAACGAAGTGACGCCAGGCATGCTTGGTTGTGTAGGGGCTAATATGCTCGTCACCAGCGGCGCAATCTGGCTGCTCAGATCAAGGAAGGTGATTTGTGGCGCAGACAACGATACCAGCTGGGCCGTAATAGCGGCTGTCGTGGTCGGGTTGGCAATGGCGTAGTTTGCAGCATCGGCACCGCTGAGAACAAGACCGGCCACGGCGACCGTCTTGCCAGCCCCAACACTTGGGTCGTTAAAGGTTGCAACGGCGCCCGACGGGTCATAGACAACCTGATCACCCGCAAATGGCAGGCCTAACGTGCCGGTAGTGGCAAGGGTTGCCGTGGTGGTGCCGTCGTATACCTTGTCGCTGGCGGTCAGGCCGCTCAAGGCAAGCGGCTTTGGATTAACCGTCACCGTGGCACTGGTGGTTGTATCGGCTAGCAGGCCATACCCCATGGTACTGACCAAGCTGCCGATATCTTGCAACTGCAGGGTATGGCTGCCAACCGGCAGATATCCGGCACCGGAGGCGGTGTAGCTGCCAGCGCTGAAGGTCGGCGTGCCGTTTATGCCGGCGGCGGTGGCGGTGTCGTAGGCTGTGTCATCCAAAAATTTGGTAAAACCTGCAAATGATAACAGGCCAAGTTCACTGTCGCCGTAGGTGATGGTGGCTTGCTGCGGCGCCACGGTCAGCTGGGGCTGGTTAAAAAAGGCAAAACCGTTGCCCGTCGCCGGAAGGGTAGCCCCCGAAATGCAGCTGTTGCCATACTCGCAGCCGTACCGCTTAAAGTCATAGGTTAGCCCCCCGCGGGTATCCTGGTCTATGGCTTGAGAAAAGACCAGCCACCGGCCATTGGCTGCGCTTAAGGCACTGGCGCCGTAATTATTGGTGAAGGCCGCCCCTGTATTGACCAGGGTGATGGCGTCGCCGGTGCCGCCTGCCGTCACCGGTTGTTCAAGGGTAAGCCCCTGGGCCCGCAGAAAGACTGCACCGCCGGCCGAGATGCCAGTGATCCCCCCTACCGTGCCAACGGTCAACGGTGTAGTGCTTTGATCGACCCATACCGAACCTCCTGGTGCGGTGCCGGCTATGGTCTTGATCTGCATATCGCTCTGTGAAAAATCAACCGGGCCATTGAACAGGAGTGCCGGTGCGATGATCTGACCATAGCCGATGCTGCCGATACCGCCGGGTGCGCTCAGGCTCAGGTACCCGGCAGAGTCGGGTACCTGAATGGCGTTCTTCAACATCATGCTGGCATCGGTGGAAATGGCAACCGTCGGGCCTGATGCTGGCGGGATAAGGGCGGCATAGTTGATAGACCCCAGGTTAAAGGTGCCTGTACCGCTGATGGTAATGCTGCCGTTGCTGCCGTTGGTTGTAAAACCCGCATATTCGGCATCCAGCCCCAGTTGACCGCTGGTATCGTTGGTGGCGGTGATGGTTATCGGGCCGTTTTCGGCATAAAGGCTCGAATCGGCTACCATGGCGGCGCCACCGCTGCCGCCATGGAGGGTACCCGTTGCCGTGATACCCGAGCTGATCCAGGAGGGATCCGGGGAGTAAGCAAAGTTAGGGTCGTAGCCTGTTGTCACGTCACTACCCAGGTACAGGGCGGTGGCGTTGTCGCCCCGTCCAACCCCGGAGAGGGTCACGTTGCCCCGTACGCTGTAGACGTAATTGTTGTTTGTTAAGCCGGTTGACAAAAAGGTGTAGGCCGAGCTGCCCGCCTCGCTGCCGCTGATGGCAAGCGGGCCGCCGTAGGTTGAAACAGTAGAGGTAGTGATGAGGGCGTTGATAAGCCCGCCGGTGCCGCTGATGCTGACGGCCCCCAGGTCGGAGGCCACCATCGGCTGCGATTCCAGGACGGAAGTATTACGATCCGCAAGCAGGGAGCTGTTTAAGAGCACCACACCGGACGGTACATTCTGCATAAAACCATCAAAGCCGTAATTGTTGCCATACGTTATAAAATCGGTCAGGGTCGGGTTGGTAAGCGATAGGGCCGAGGTGATGGTGCCCCAATCGCTGCTCGTATAACTGCCCGATGCACCGGTAACCGTAACCGTGCCGCCGCCCAGCGACTCAATAGCGGCATAGTTGAGCCACACCCCCGGGCCGTTGACGGCAGTGCCGCTGATGGTGATGGGACCGCTCACTACCGCGGAGCTTGTATTATTGGTGTTTGCGTAGATATTATTGCTATCCACGAACACCCCGGCAGAGGCGTTCATGCCTACAGCCCCACCCAATCCGGCCGTACCGGTAATGGTAATAGCTCCCTGCTCGCTTTCGATATCACCGCTATAAAGATACACCCCGTGGTCGCCACCGGCACCACCCGTTTGCCCGCCGCCGGTGCCGGTGATGTTTATGCTGCCGGTCGAGGAGCCGTCATATGCCAGTGACTGGGTTGAGATTAATGAACCGCTATCCAGCATAACCCCGACGTTATTAGGGCCGCTGCTCGGGCCGCCGGTGCCGCTGATGGCGATATCGCCTGTCGTTGTGAGGGTGCTTGTGTTGGTCAGGAACACGCCGTAGTTGGAGCCGTTGGATGTGGCTGTTTCATTACCACCCTGCCCGTGGATGGTGATGGCGCCTCCCTTGGCGTCCAGCGTGCTGTAAGACAGATACACGCCAGGCAGGTTGATGTAACCGGGGAAGTTGGCAAGCGTGCCGTCGCTGATGTAGCCAGAGGCAGGGGTGGTGGATGGGTCTGTCCCGCCACCTATCGTGATGGAACCGCCGTTGGTCTGGATGGTGGTATTACCCAGCAGTACCGCGCCTTCATGGTTGGCATCGTGATCGGCATTCAACACCAGATTTAACGGAGCAGACCCGCTGGCAACGATAGATAACGGGTAGGCGGTTGATGAACTGCCCAGCAGGATATTGCGATCTGCCTGCAGCGTGAAGGTTACCGGGGTTGTATTGGCTGGCGAAAGGGATAGGCTGGCGGCCGTTGTGTCGGCAATGATATCCTGGGTAGCTATCGCAGTCACGTCGGTAGCGACACCAAGGCTTGTGGCATAGCCATCAAGGGTTGGTTGGTCCAGAGTCAGATCAGTCGGATCCAACAGCCACAGCCCGTTCTTTCCCCTGGGCGCTTTGGCCGATACCCGGGCTCCTGCGGTGTCCAACTGGTGGCCTGAGGTCTCGACCCGGCCACCATTGCCTCCATATGAGCCGCCTTTGGCCAGAAACGTTCCATAGGCGCGGGTGATTGAGAGTGGGTTGGCAACGTCAGACCAGGCGACGATGGTACCGCCGTCACCCGTAGCGGTAGCGCTGGCGTCAAGGGTGGCGGTGGGCGCCACCACGGTAGACGTGGCGTGGCGGATAGCGGGGTCGGCCCCCTGCCAGCCGCCGCCGATCAGTATCTGCCCGCCGCCGGTGGGGCCAGTGGCGTTCAGGATCGCCCCTTCGTCAACAAGCAACTGGTTGCCGGTGACGATGATGCTGCCGCCGGTCCCGGCGGTTGAGGAGGTATCCAGGGTACCTGCCACACGGGTGATGCCGGTATCGCCACCATCGATGATGATCTGACCATTTCTGCTCTCAACCGAACGGGCCTGCACGATACCATCGGTGTTGACCACGGTGGTCAGCAACTGGTTGGCGGCGGCGGCGGTCATTACCACCCGGCCGCCGTCGGCCTCAATGACGCCGCTGTTCTTTACCAGTGCATCATATGCAGCCAGATCCACCTTGACCGCGATCAGGCCGGCGGCATCAAAGTTGAGCGTGACCCCATCGGCGGCAGCCAGGGCGCTGCTGCCACGGGTGGTGCTGATCAGGCCACCGTTTTCCACTGTGCTGCCAAGAAGTGCCACAAAGCCGCCGGTAAGCCGCCCCTGATTGACTACCGTCC
>JAJXUW010000129.1 GCA_021782545.1 Deltaproteobacteria bacterium
GGCGTAAAATGCCGACGGCGTGATCGTAGAACAACCTCCCCACAGCGGTAAGCGCAACCTGTGTTGCTGAACGGTCAAACAGGCGCACGCCCAGTTCGTCCTCCAGTGCTTTGATATGCTGGCTGACCGTCGACTGGGCCAGGCTCACCTGGTCTCCCGCCTTTGAGAAACTCCGTGTATCGGCAACAGCAATAACGATCTGAAGCTGTTTGAGTGTCATTGTCGTCGTCATTTATCGAAAAAAACTATAAGCATGATCGTTTTTTTACCAGATTATCTATTTGCTCGGCAAGGGATTCTATTGGTATCAAAGAGATTCAAAACATGCATGAAGGAGTCGACCCGTGCTGAAACAAACTGCCCTCGCTGTTGTCCTTACCCTGTTGTTTACCTCTGTTGCACTGGCCGCAAACTACATCGATCCCCCGACCCTGAAGAAGATGCTTGACCAGAAGCAGCAGGTGATACTGGTTGATATCCAACCGGCAGACGACTTTGCCGACCAGCATCTGCCCGGCGCCATCGAAACCGATGCCTTCCCAGCCAAGACCGATGCCCAGAAGGCACGGATGGACAAGGCCCTGCCGGCAATCATGGCCTCCCACGCCCCGGTGGTGGTCATCTGCCCCAGCGGCAAAACCGGTGCTGAAAACGGTTATGCCTACCTGATGACCAAGGGTGTCCCCGAACCGCGGCTGCTGATTCTGAAGGGCGGGATGAACGGTTGGCCCTATGACCAGATGGTGGTCAAGGGGCGGTAACCACCGGTGTCCTTACGACCGGCCTCTGCGCTGCAGCAGATTAGGGCCGAGTGCAGCTCGTGTGCCGAATGCGTCCGTACCTGCACCTTTTTGCAACAGCAGGGGACGCCGGCAGCCATTGCTGGACGTGGCAATGCCGAAAGCAACCTGCTTTCGGCATTTGGTTGCGCACTCTGCGGTCTATGCGATGCGGTCTGTCCGGAAGGGCTGTCGCCTTCTGCCATGCTGCATGCTATGCGAGAGGAGGCCCAGGTTCGACATCTCGTGGACCTCAAACCATATTCCCCGTGGCTGAACTATGAAAAGCTGGGCCGTCACCCCCTGTTTCGACGGAATTTGATTCCAGCCGGCTGCGGTACCGTCTTCTTTCCGGGTTGTTCCCTGCCCGGCTCCCGGCCCGCTGCCGTGCGTGGACTGTATCGATCGCTGCGACACGATGATCCTGCCATCGGCCTGGTGCTTGATTGTTGCGGCAAGATCTCCCGCGACCTGGGGCTGACCGAGCGTTTTCACGGGGTGTTTAACAAGCTTACTGACCGGCTGCACAAGCATGGAATTACCCGTATCCTGACCGCCTGTCCCGGCTGCAGCACAATTTTTCGGAACTATGCTGGACAGTTCGAAGTCGTGAGCGTCTACGAAGCGTTGGTTGCGGGACAAGGGACAGGTGGCAAGGGCCAGGGGGCAATAAAAACCGGCGCAGTTGATGCTAACCGTGCCCCGTCCCCCGTGCCCATCGGCCCTGTGGTTATCCACGACCCCTGCCCTGCCCGCTTTGATGCTGCTCAACAATCAGCGGTACGCCAAATGCTTGCCTCCTGTGGGTATCAGGTTGAAGAGCTTGCATGCCATGGACAGCATACCCGCTGCTGCGGCCAGGGGGGCATGGTGGAAGGATACGTCCCCGGCACAGTCAGACGGGAATCCAGAATTATTGCCGCAGAGACTGCCGGACGCCCGGTGATCTCGTTCTGCAGTGCCTGTTGTGAGACACTTGCCGCCACAACGCCAACTGCACATATCGCCGACCTAGTGACCGGTGCCGCCGGTTTTTCAAACAGGCCGGTTCACCCACTGAGGCGTTGGATTAATCGTTTGAAATTACGTTTTTCGAGGTTCCCGTGAAAGTGCAAATCCTCTCCGTTGCTCTGTTGCTCTGTGTTTCAAATTGCTTTGCGCAAGCCAACGAGATTGTCGTCTCCCGTTTTGCAACGGAAGGGCTTAACGGCTGGGAGGGCAAGAGCTTTAAGGGCGTCACTGACTACCGCATCGTCAAGGAGGATGGCCGCACCGTACTCAAGGCCCATGCCAAGGGCACAGCCTCCGGCCTTACCAGGAAGCTGAAGTTCTACCCGCAGACCGATCGCTATCTGAAGTGGAGCTGGAAGGTTGCCGGCACGGTGGCAGGTGGCAATGAAAAGACCAAGCAGGGTGATGACTACGCTGCACGGCTCTATGTGGTCTTTCCGGGACGTTTTTTCTGGCAGATGCGGGCCCTGAACTACATCTGGGCCAACAAACTGCCCAAAGGGGAGTTTGTCCCCAACGCCTTTACCTCCCATGCCATGCTGATTGCCGTTGAATCCGGGCCTGCAAAGGTCGGCCAGTGGGTCAGTGAGCAACGGGATATTCTGGCTGATTATCGTCGCGTGTTCGGCGAAGAGCCGCCTGCTGCCGGAGCGATTGCCATCATGACCGATACCGACAATACCGGTAGCGAAGCTACCGCCTGGTACGGTGAGATCACCCTCTCGACAAAACCATGAACAAAGACAAGCTGATGATCCTGATGGTCGTGCTGCTGACGGTCGGCCTTTTCTTCTACCTTGACCTGGGGCGTTATCTGACGATTGAGCAGCTTACAGCCAACCGCCATCAGCTCCAGCAGTACTATGCCGGGCACGCCGTGCTGATGGTGGCGGTCTTTATGGCGATCTACATCATCCAGACCGCATTCTCCCTGCCCGGCGCTACGATTCTATCGCTGGCCGCCGGCGCCGTATTCGGCCCTTGGCTGGGGACGCTGTATGCCGTTACCGCCGCTT
>JAJXUW010000066.1 GCA_021782545.1 Deltaproteobacteria bacterium
TTTGCCCTATCGGTCAACAACATCGAACCGGTCGATAACACCTCAAAGACCCGCATATTCAGATCATTGCGAGCCGCCTCGTTGAACACGATCTTTGAGCGGGAGAAGAGTTGTGCCATCTCATCCCAGAAGCAGCGTTCATAATGAACAGGGAGCTGGCTGGACAACGTCGTCAGCAACTTTTCCCGTCGTGACCCAGCCAGGATACCCCCTACAAAGCCAATTTCATATTCTTTGGCATCACCACTCGCAGCGTGGATCTCAGGATCACACCCAACCGGAAGCCAATGCACCTTGCACCCCTTTTCCCGAAAGGCCGGTAGATACTCCCGCTGGGCAATGAAGACATGATCGAACTGCTGCGCCCACTCGAGATGCAACGCGAGCGTCAGGTGACTGTCAATGAGATAGCAGGCTTTGGGACAGGTTATCGCATCGAGGTTGGTGGGATAATAACCACCACCAGATTCGATCCAGAGGTACAGATCGGGATGTTTTTCAAGATCACAATCAGCAAGGAGTTGGGCCATATCAGGGTGTTTGCCGGTTGGCACATCCTGATCTCGTAGTGGCAGTTTCATATTCTGCAATTGTCGATTTTCGACCAACTCATGGGACAGACGAGGGCCGATGGTGGTAACGTGACAGATTTTACGGAGCGCCCGCTCGAAATATGCAGCGGTTGTTACCGGATAAGCGACATAAGCCAGCCAGATGTTTGGCGGAGTGTTCATGTTGTGGCCCTATAGATCAACAGCATTCTGAAATGTCACGGCTTCTGGCAGACAAATCCCCAGTATTCGTCCGGGCCCATGCCGGTGGTAAATTGGAAGGTCACCTCATCCAGCACCCGGAATCCAGCTCGCTCCAGCAACGACGCCCAGGCGCTCTTGGTAAGCACACTGTAGTGGTTCGGATTTCTTTCATGGTGACATGCCGTCTCCGGCGCCGGGACCTCCAGATAGAGATAGCCACTACCGGCGGTGACACGCGCGAATTCGGCAAGGGTAAAATAGGGGAAGATACTGTGTTCGATCACATGGCGCGCCCAGACAAAATTGAAGGCGCCGTCGGAAAAATCGAGAAAGGATTGATCCATCTTACTGACGGCATACCCCTTCTCTAGGCAAATCCGCACATCCTCGTCATTCAACGTAATACCAATGGCATCATGGTATTCTCTGGTATGAAAAATCTCCAGGGCCGGCCCCTGACCACACCCGATATCCAGGATGTGTGCCTCCGTTCTGATTCCATACTGGGGGAGCAGGGTGTCCAGCATCCTGGCAGTGATCTCCGAATGGATGGTTGAAAGTGCCTCCGGATAGGTATCACGCTCTATCTTATCAACAAACGCCACCAGCTTGGCGACATTATTGAACGAAACATCCATAGACATCCCCTTCGTCTATTTTCTGAATTGGGCCATCTCACACAGCTTGTTGCCAATCAGGTAAAACTGCCGGGCCGCCTTGTCCCAGGCGAGCTGCTGCATATCGTGAGCAGCACGCCCACCTTTCTGTTGACGTACGCCGCGCTCCTGGTAGGCATACTCCAGTTGTGCGAGCAACTCCTCGAGGGACGGCTCGTGCCAGATTCCGGCAGGGTTTCCGGCGGCATCCTGAACCAGCAGCGGCGTATACTCGGTGAGACGAAAGGCGTTATGGTCGCTGATCACATCGGCATGGCCGGTGGCGTCGCTGGCGATGACGGTGCGGCCGCAGGCCAGGTATTCGCACATGACCATGTTGTTGCCCCCTTCGCACCGGTTGGGGAAGATACCGACATCGGTCTGCTGATACAGCGGCCGGATCATCGCATTATCGACCAGGGGGGCCAGGTGGACCCGTTCCAGCGGGATGCCGTTATCATGGAGGGTACGCTGCAGGATAGGCAGACAGTCGTCGTTCGCCATACGGAATGAGATATGGGGGGATTGCGCCATGGTGGCCAAGGAAAAAGGCCACTGATTGACCCATGAAGCGACCAGGCAGGCATCCCGATGGCGCTGCATGAAGACCCGCATAGCGGCAATGACCAGATCCTGCCCCTTGCGGTATTCGAACTTGCCACCGGAGAAGACGACAAAGCGGCCATCGTCTTCGCGCTCCGGCTGAGGATAGAAGTTGGCGGGATCGATCCCCTGCAGGATAGTTGCCGTCTGACGGACACCGCCGATCCGCAGCTGGTATTCGCACCAGCTGGAGCCGGCCACGATAAAGTCCCACTCCCGGGCTGCGCGACGGGTATGACGGAGTGCTTCAATGTCGTTTTCAAAGAAACAATAGCCGATATTGATCCGATCCCAGGCCGCAGGGTCCATGGGGCGGAAATCATGGCCGCTGATGCAATGGAGCGTGACGCCTTCAATTGGTGGAAATTTGCCGATTTCCCTGGTCAGGTACTCCCCGGCGATCCCCCATCCATGTGCCCGGCCACGGGGCATGGATACCTTCATGGTATCTCTCTGGCCGCTTCCGCCTCTTCCATCGCCCTGAGCGCCTCCCTGGCATCAGTGTCCCACGGCTTAAGGTTCAGGACCTGATCCAGAAAGAAACGGGCATCGGCATCCTTGCCTGACTGCAGGCAGATCTGCGCAATGGCCTTCAGGATCTCCACATCCTGTGGTGCCTTTGCCAATAGTTGCACGTAGATGCGCAGCGCGCCCTCCATATCTTCGAAACCGGCGCAGAGGAGGTCGGCGAGGTTTTTCTGGAAGATCGTACTGGCAGGCTGGAGACGAGCAGCCTCTTCATGGTGCCGAAGTGAGCGCTGCAACTCCCCCTTCCGCTGGTAGAGTACTCCCAGGTCATTATGGGCTACGGCGTGGTCATGGTCCTGGGCCACCAGTTGTTCCAAGACCTGCATTGCTGCATCGGTGCCGCCACTCTCCATGAGGGTCACCGCCTCACGGTACAACTCCTCGGGAGAACGAAACGGCTCGTCGACGGGCGTCGGAGGTGGGGCCTGCACAGCCTGCGGGGGAACAAGAACGGCTGCCGCAAGGGTCGGCTGCGACGGTTCCTGGCTGGGCGAAGGAAGGTTCTCCGGGGTCTGTTCTGCTCCGGAAGGGATGGCCAGCGGCGCATCCAGTTGCTGCAACCGCTGCCTGGCATCTCGGTTGTTGGCATCCAGCTGGACTACCCGTGAGAAATACTGCCGTGCCTGTTTGCGGCGTCCCGTCTGAATGCTGATGGTCCCCAGTGCGTTCAGGGCTTCCAGATCGAAGGGGTTGTCCTGCAGTATCTCCAGGTAGGTCTGGATGGCGTCGTCGGCCCATGCCAACTCGACAAAGTAAAAGTCTGCCAGATTTTTACGGTAGGTGATGTTGCCCGGATCGAGTTTATGGGCCTTCTCGTAATGGGCAAGGGCCTTCAGGTGATTGCCGTTTTGGTAGTACAACACCGCCACGTCGTTGTGCCCCTGGGCAAAGGCAGGATAAACCTTCAGGAAGTTCTGGATCTGGCATATCGCTTCTTCGGTTTCCAGATCGGGAATGATCAACCGAATCCGCTCATAGGTAGCTACCCCTTCTGAAACGACCGAGCTCTGACTGGCTGGAATCGACATACTCCCCCTCTTTGCGTATAGATTATCGTATCTTCACGGTGCGTAAAATCTTGGGGACCGGCAGGAACACCCCTTAGAACGGTATCGGATTTGCCCCGTCAATCGCGTTTGCGGTTGAGTCCATCTTCCGGCCGGCCGCATCGGTGCCGGTGTACGTGAAGACGATGTGTGACGGATCGATGACCGCATCCCCGGTGGCGTTCTGGCTGATCCGGAAATTTATCGTCGCCTCCCTGGTAGTGCTATCATAGGTGATCGACAGGGGGGACTGCGGGATTGTGACGTCCTTGCTACTCACCGGCATCATGTTGTTGTAATAGCCGGCCTCCGTACTGTTTGCGCGGGTGATCGCCCAGTTTTGGGAGTTGGTCACCGCGCTCACGTCCATGTCGTTGTTGAACATGATGGTCACCGCGAAGGTTTTTGAACTGTTTGGCACGGACAGGGACGGATCAAGGTACCAGAGAGGCGTTCCCGGCCCCAGCATATCGATAAAACTGGTATTTTTTGTTGTGTCCCGAGATATCATCTGGGGCTTGTTGAGGATAAACTTAAGCTGGGAGGCGAGACCGGTGTCCGAGCTCTGGAGGATAGATAGCTGCCTCTTGGCATCATCTGTCCTTCCCAAACCGTTATAGGCCACACCCAACTCGTAATTGGCCGCCGCAAAATTCTTTTTCAGGGTGAGTGACTTTTCCAGATCCTTGGCGGCCTCGGCGTAGTTCCCTTGCTTGTTGTAGAGCTGTCCAAGGGCGTAATAGACGTTGCCATCGTTGGGGGATATCTTCTGCACCTTCTTGAACTGGGCCTCTGCCTCGCTGAGACGATTGGTCTGCATATACTGCTGCCCGAGGGTGTAATCGGCAAGCGGACTGCCGGGGTCAAGCTTCGCGGCGGTCTTATACTCCTGTTCGGACTTGCTGTACTGCTTGTCCTGCAGGTATGCGTTCGCCAGGCTGACATGGGCGTCCACCAAGGTGGGCGCATTGGATGAATAGTTTGCCGTATTCGGGTTGGATTGTACCCGCACCAGCTGCTGGAAGGCCTTGATCGCATCGGCATTTTTGCCTTGGGACATATAGATCTGGCCCAAGTAGTTGTAGGCGGTTGTGTTCTGGGGGTCCAGGGCCAGCGCCTTCTTAAACGAACCGATGGCCTGAAGATTCTCTCCCTTCTGCATGAAGGTAGCGGCCTGCACAACGGCGTACTGCGCCAGCTGGCTACGCGTGGCGCTGGTGTCCTGCCCGAGGATTGAAAACGGATCGCTAGTGCTGGAATCTATCGATGAGGTGCCCATGTTCGTGCTCCTGAAGCCGTTTAAAACGGCCTTCGATAACCTGTTACCGCCTACCCCTGTCTATACGGCATACTATATCTTTATTATATATTTTCGGCATTTTTTGTATAGAAATTAAGGATCATCTCCCCCGCTTCTCCGGCTTTTCAATGCCGTGTTTCTCCAGGCGGTACTGCAGGGTCTTGTAGGTCAACCCCAGGATCGGCGCGGCCTTGCCGATCACCCAGTCGGCCCGCTCCATGGCCTTGATGATCAGCGCCTTTTCCATCTCCTCAAAATTGATCCCCTCCGGCGGCAGTTCAAACGGCACCACTCCACTGTGGGCGGCCAGACTGGCGATTTCGGTCGGCAAATCCTCCGGCTGAATAATGCTGCCTTCGGCCATCAGTACCGCCCGCTCGATGACCGATTCCAGCTGACGTACGTTGCCGGGCCAGGTGTAGTTCATAAGCAGCTTGAGGGCCGGCTTGGAGATGCCTTCCACGGCGATGCCGGAGGCCTCGCGGTATTTGGCGACAAAGAAGTTGGCCAGAGTGGCGATGTCGCTGCCCCGTTCACGCAGGGGCGGCAGATTGATCCGGATCACATTCAGCCGGTAGAAGAGGTCCTCTCGGAAGCCGCCCTTCTTGATCTCCTGTTCAAGCTCACGATTGGTGGCCGAAATAATCCGCACATCCAGCGGCAGATTGGCCTTGCCGCCCACCCGGCGGATCTCCTTTTCTTGGATGGCCCGCAGCAGTTTGGCCTGCATCGCCACGTTCATCTCGCCGATCTCGTCCAGAAAGACCGTCCCGCCGTTGGCCGCCTCCAAAATGCCTATCTCGCGGGCGTTGGCGCCGGTGAAACTCCCCTTTTCGTGGCCGAACAGTTCGCTCTCGATCAGGGTTTCGGGAATGGCGGCACAGTTGATGGCCATGAACGGCTGGTCCGCGCGGGGTGAACGATCATGGATGGCCCGGGCCACCAGCTCTTTGCCGGTGCCCGATTCGCCGTAGATTAAGACGGTTGACGATGTCGGGGCGATCTTGGTGATGATCCGGTAGACCTCCTTCATCTTGGAATGATCGCCGATAATGGAGGAGATACGCTGGATTTCGGCCACCCGCTTCTGCAGCACGCGGTTTTCCCGCACCAGCGAGACCCGTTCGAAGGCCCGTTTAATGGTCAGCAGCAGGTTTTCCCGCTCCAACGGTTTTTCAAGGTAGTCGAAGGCGCCGCGCTTCATGGCGCCAACCGCCGAATCGACCGAACCGTGGGCGGTCATCAGGATCACACACTGCTGCGGGTCGTCCGCCATGACCTGCTCCAGCAGGTCCAGACCGGACTGCCCCTGCATCTTGAGATCGGTCAGGACCAGCTCAAATTCGCGCTTATCCATGATTTGCAGGGCTTCCCGCACACCGGCCGCCTCGGCGATCTCATACCCCTCCCCCTGCAGGATCATGGCCAGGATCTCGCGTTGCGCCTTTTCATCGTCAACTATCAGGATACTGCCGTACATGCCTTCACGTCCTCCATGGGCAGCCGCACGGTGAAGGTGGTACCCACACCGGACCTGCTCGCAACCAAAATCTCACCGCCATGGGCCTTGATAATCCGTTCGGTGATGGCCAGGCCCAGCCCGATCCCCACATCCTTGGTGGTGAAGTAGGGCTGAAAGATCTTCTCCAGATCCTCTTCAGCGATCCCGCAGCCTTGATCCTCAAAGCCGAGCCGTACCCAACCGGGCCTGGGATCCTGTTCCGCCCGCAGGGTGAGTGTCCCGCCCTCCGGCATGGCCTGCATCGCGTTGGTGATGAAGTTGGTGATACAGTTACGGATCAGTTCCGCATCGATAACCAGTTCAGGCAGATCGTCCGACACCGCCCTGACAACGGTTATCCGCTGCTCGGCCAGTTTGTCCTCCAGTACCGGCAGGATGCGGTCCAAAAGCTCGTCGTAGGCTATCCTGGCCTTGCGCAGCTTGAGCGGCCGGCCATAATTCATAAAGTTGACCACCATATAGTTGGCCCGCCGCACCTCCTCCCGCACCTTATCCGCCAATGCCGCCACCTCATCGGCGCGGTTGGGGCATTGCCCCACCACCTCGTTGCGCAGGTGGTCGATCGCCAGGCTGATGTAATTCAACGGGTTGCGTATCTCGTGGGCGATTCCGGAGGCCAGCTGTCCGACCCGGGAGAGGTGTTCCGCCTCGTAGAGCCGTTTTTCCAAGGCCTCACGCTCCTTGAGTTTGCCCACCATCTCATTGAACGCCAGGGACAACTCGCCGATCTCATCCTTGCCTTCCACATGGAAGGTGACCGAAAGATCGCCGGCGGAGACCTTCTTGAAATCCTCCACCAGACGGTGAATCGGATCGGTGTAGCGCCGTGCCAGATAGATGGTAAAGCCGATCCCGACGGTAAAGACGATGCAGGTGGCCATAAGCCGGCGGATAAAGTTGGCCCGCTGGATGTCACGGATGTTGTCCAGCAGCATGTTGATCTGGACATAGCCCAGGTGTTCGTCGCCGACGATGACCGGCACCACCACCTCATACGGTTTCTGAGTGAGGATCGTCGCTCGGCGGTCTGAGGGTGGCACCCTCCTGACCCCTTTTTCAAGCTTTTTCAAATCCTTGCGCTTGCCGATCTTTTCAGGGTTTGAGGAATCAACGATCTGCCCCTCGGTATCGATGATATTGATCTCGTTGATCCCCTTTTTGCGGGCCCTGCCCAGGTAGTCCATCAGACGGGAGTGTTCCGCCTCGGAGGTCAGATCGGCGATGCTGAGCTGGATCGCCTTTGAGATCTCCTGGGAACTGTCTTCGATCTCATCCACCAAGGCATCCTGCGAGTACTGGTTGAGCATAAAAAGGGCCAGCATCACCAGCACCAGCAGGGAAAGCATGATCAACACCAGTTTGGCGTTCAGTTTCATGGCAGCAGCAGCTCCGCATACAGCAAATTGTCGGCACACAGTAGCAGTAATCCGGCAGGGACGCAACAAAAGCGGGGCTGGCGCATGAGGAGTTGACACGTCACCGAATTGCACGGTAAAAAGGTACCCTTATGCGTTTTTATCCCAGCATAATGACCGTTGTCCGTGGTATGGCGCTTTTCCTGGCCGTGGGGCTCACCGCCTGCACCAACATGGTCCCGCGCGAAAAGCTGCCGCTGATCTCCGATGAGACCTGCGGTGAGCAGGTCAAGGTGGTCTCGATACCGCTGCCGGTCATCGCCAGCAGCCCTAACGAGGGAATCACCTCCGGCGCCCTGACTGCGGTGTTGCTCCACAACCAGCAGGATGAGGTCTACTCACTGCTGGCCCCGCAGGTCAACTACAACGACTATTATGGCGTCAGCGGATCGCTGTATGGCGCCATAAACCCCAGCAAACAGCGCAAGATAGAATTCAACCTCGCCCAATCGCAACATATCAACTACGATTACGAGGCCAGCTTCAGCGACAACGGCCTGATGGACGGCAACCTCGAATTCAAGGGATTTCTCGGCTGGTCTGCCGATGGTTCGGCGCGTTTTTTCGGTTTTCAGGCCCGTACACCGGTGGCAATGGAGACCAACTACACCGACCGTGAGATCACCTACAACCTCTCCGCCACCTGGTTTCTGGGGCGGCACTATTACCTGGAGGTGGGGCATCGCTTCAGGGATGTTGGCATCAGCCGCGGCGCCGTCACCTCGGTGCCGTTCATCACGGAACGCTTTAACCCCCAACAGGTACCCGGGGTGCATGGTTTTACCACCAACGCCCCCCACCTGTCGCTGATCTACAGCACGCTTGACAGCAAGACGATGCCCACCTCCGGCGGCTATGCCCGCGTCACCTTCGAGCCGACCATCAAGGCGCTGGGCGGCGCCGGCGATTATCGCCACTATGAGGTCGAACTCAAGGGGTATATCCCCCACGATGATGCCAAACGGTTCACCAGCGTCTTCCGGACGATGTACAACCAGACCCTGGGCGATGGCAACGGTACCAGGGTCCCCTTTCTGGAACAGAGTATCCTGGGCGGAGAGAACACCCTGCGGGGCTACGGCAGAAACCGGTTCATCGACAACAGTTTTCTGCTGCTGAACCTGGAGGAGCGGATCCGCCTGTTCCGCTGGGAGATCTTCAACGTCACCGCCGATTGGGAACTGGCACCGTTCGTGGATATGGGGGCGGTGATGAGGAGTCTTGACAAGGCGGTCGCCAGCAACTTCGAGTTCAATCCCGGCATCGGCTTTCGGGCCACGGTGCGGCCCAACATTATAGGGCGCGTGGATGTGGGGATCGGCCGGGAGGGCCCAGCGGTGTACGTCGGACTCGGCTACCCCTTCTAACGTCTGGGAAAATGCGCGCCTTAAACCGCCTGCCCCTGCAGCCTGGCCAGTTCGGCATACAGCCCACCACGCCTGAGCAGCTCCTGCGGTGATCCATCCTCCACGATTCGCCCTTCCGCAAGCACCAGCACCCGCTGGCAGTTCCGAAAGGCCGACAACCGCTGCGACACCAGCAGTACGGTTCTCCCCTGCCAGTTCGTTGCCAGCGCATCCAGGATCTCCTCCTCCCGGCCGGCATCAACCGCAGCCAGCGGGTCGTCCAACAGCAGCAGTGCCGGTTCCTGCGCCAAGGCCCGCGCCAGGGCCACCCGCTGACGCTGCCCACCGGAGAGGGTAACGCCCCGCTCGCCAACCACCGTGGCAAGCCCATCCCGCAGCCCTGCCAGATCGCTCCCCAGACCGGCCTGTGTGGCGCTGCGCAGGGCGTCGCCACTTCCACCATACAGAATATTGTCGTTGATACTGCGCGAAAAGAGAAAGGCCTCTTGCGGCAGATACCCGGTGAGCCGCCGCACCGAGTCCAGCGAGAGGCGGGTGACGTCGACACCGTCCAGATAGAGCTGTCCTGCCCCAACTGGCAACAGGCCGGCGATCAGGCGCAGCAGGGTGGTCTTACCGCTTCCTACCGTACCGGTGATGCCCACCCGTTCACCAGCCGCAATGAAACAGCTTACCTCCTGCAGCACCAGCCGCCCACCATAGGAAAACGAGAGCCGCTGCAGGTGAAGGCCTTGTTCCAGGCTGGCCGCCGGGTCATCCGGATTATGCACCAACGCCGCCTGTGCGGTCAGCAACAGATCCAGACGCCCCATGGAGGCCGCCCCGCGCTGTACCAACGTCAGAATCCAGCCCATAAGCGCTGTCGGCCAGGCCAAGAGCGCCAGATAGCCGGAAAAGGCCACAAAATCTCCGAGGGTCATGCTTCCCGCTATCACCTGACGGCCGCCCACGAACAACACCGCCAGCATGCCACCGCCGGTGGCGGTCGCCATAATCGGCAACACCAGCCCCCGCAACCGCGCCAGTTCCAGGTTTTTCTCCAGGCACCGCTCGGAGGCCTGCTCGAACATACCGCCGAACCATCCCTCACGGCAGCTGTTTTTCACTACCCGGACCGCTGCAATCGTTTCCTCTGCCAGTGACGAGAGACGGGCAAGCTCCTCTTGGGCCTCGTGCGAGAGACTGAACACTCGACCGCTCACCCTGCGCACCAGCAGCACCATCACCGGCAACGGCCCAACCGCCACCAGGGTAAGCCAGGGCGATATCCGCACCATCAGCCATACCGCTGCCAGATAGATGATAACCGTGTTTATGAGGCTCATGACACCGAAGCCGACCAGCATCCGTACGTTGGTCAGGTCATTGGCGAACCGGGAGAGGATATCGCCAGTCCGCTCCCGGCCGTAGAATGAAAGATCCTGGGAAAGCAGGCGCTTAAACAGCGCCTCCCTCAGCCGGAATTCAACCAGGCGGGCGGCGTGCAGGATGACCGTACGGGACTTGATCCGCACCAACGCATGCAGCACCCCCAACGCGGCGATCAGACCGGCATACAGGCTGATCGGCCACGATCCCTGCGCAGGGTGCCGCAACGTCTCGACCGCCAGCTTGAGCAGCCACGGAATCGTAAGCGCACAGCCATTGGTCACTGCCAGCAGGAGGAGGCCGGCAGCATAGCGCCAGCGAAGCCCCGTAAGAAACGGCAGGATGGTCTGCAGCTGTTGGATGCCGGATGATCGCTTCATAGGACAGCATGCTACCACAGCAGGGCACTCTTTTTTCTGTTTGGCTGGCTAAAAAAATATAACGGTGATATAAAGTCAGAAGGAAAGACTGATCTCACAGGGTACGGGACCGCCATGGAATCGATTGCGAGCCTGCGCAAATACCTGATACCTGAAATCATCTACGGGTTCAATGCCCATGAGATGGCGGGTCAGAGCATCAGACAGTTTGCCTTGGACCGGGTCCTGGTTGTCTCCGATGCCGGCGTCATCGCCGCCGGATGGACGAACAAGGTTATGGCCTGTCTTGCTCAGGCAGGGGTCACGACCGAACTGTTTGCGACACTCACGCCCAATCCCAAGGACCACGAAGTAATGACAGGGGTGGAGCGCTATCGGGCCGCCGCTTGCAGCGGCATTGTCGCCGTGGGGGGCGGCAGTCCCATAGACTGCGCCAAAGGGATCGGTATCGTCTGTTCAAACGGCGGTCATATCCTCGACTACGAGGGGATCGACCAGATTCCGCACCCCATACCGCCGCTGATATGCATTCCCACAACCGCCGGAACCGGCGCGGACATCTCGCAGTTCGCCATCATCACCAGCACCATCGACAACCGCAAGATAGCCATCGTCAGCAAGTCCGTCGTGCCCGACCTGGCCCTGATCGACCCGCACACCACAACCACCATGGACGCCACTCTTACCGCATGCACCGGCCTCGATGCCCTGGTGCACGCCATCGAGGCCTATGTCTCGACCGCCCACTCGCCGTTTACCGACTTGACCGCACTCAACGCCATCAGCCTGATTGCGGCAAATCTGCAACAGGCCGTCATCACGCCCGATGACCGGGACGCCCGGGACGCCATGATGCTGGCAAGTACCGAGGCCGGCATGGCCTTTTCCAACGCCAGCCTCGGTGCGGTGCATGCCATGGCGCACAGCCTGGGCGGCCTGCTTGACAGCCCCCACGGTGAGTGCAACGCCCTGCTGTTGGAGCATGTCATACGGTTCAATTTTCCGGCCGCGCCGGAGCGCTTTCGTACCATCGCCAACGCCTGCGGCCGGCCGACGGCCGGCCTGAGCGACGCAGAACTCTGTGAAGGCATGGCCGGGTGGATCAAGGCGCTCAGGATCACCGCTGGCGTTACCGGTTCTTTGGCCCAGCGGGGGGTTACGCCGGCCCACCTGCCCCTGCTGGCCCACCACGCCCTACAGGACGCCTGCATGGTGACCAATCCGCGACGACCGACCATTCCGGAAATCGAGGCGATCTATGCCGCTGCGCTCTGACCAGGAAGACAGCTGGGACACCCTGCAGCAGCGCATCATCGGCCTTGGCGAGCAGTCGGCGCGCAAGAGCTACTATCCGGAGCTGCAAAAACGGCTCCAGGAGCTGGAACGCATGCATGAACAGTTGCATGCGCAAAACGCCATGCTGGAACAGGAGATCGCGGAACGCCAGAGCGCCCAGGAGGCGCTGGCCGCAAAACAGCGGGAACTCGAAGGCGTGAACGCCTCTCTGGCGGAACGGGTCCATGCCGCTGTGGCCGAACTGCGACAGAAGGACGACCTGCTGTTGCACCAAAGCCGCCTGGCCGCCATGGGTGAGTTGTTGCAGAGCATCGCCCATCAGTGGCGGCAACCGCTCAACAACGTCGCCGCCTATCTCCAAGGCATGCAATTCCTGAAATCACGCGGTGAACTGAGCGACGGCGAGATGGACCGCGACATCGCCGCTGTCCTGGATATCCTGCACTACATGTCCAAGACCATCGACGATTTTCGCAATTTTTTCCGCGCAGACCGGACCGCCCAGGTCTTTGAGGTGGCCGAACTGGTAAGGCGGGCCGTAAATCTGGTCAGTTCAAGCCTCGCCAATGCCAATATCACGGTGCAGTTCCACGAGCAGGCCAGCCCCTGGGCACAGGGGCAACCGAATGAATTTGCCCAATCACTGGTGAATATCCTCTACAATGCACGGGATGTACTGGTGGAACGGCCTATCGCAG
>JAJXUW010000067.1 GCA_021782545.1 Deltaproteobacteria bacterium
TTCGGTCTTGTACTGCTGCGAATGTCGTTTGCGTGATGTACCCGGTTTTGTTCCTGTTGCCATTGGTCACCTCTGTCAGGGAGTGTACTCGCTTAACAGAGTGTCTGTCTAGAATGGGCAGGATCAGTTCCGAGAGTGGCCTTTTCAGTTTTCAAGGGGTGTGCTACAAACAAGCGCCATGAAAAAGCATCTCAACCTGTTACGTGAATTCTCTGTCCCCCTGCTGGCAGGTGTCGTAACGGCCATCGCCTGGGCCAACCTTGATCCCGCCGGCTATGATCATTTCAACAACGCGCCCTTGGTGGGCGGGCTTTCTTTTCACTTTTACACAAACGAACTGTTCATGGTGCTGTTTTTCGGTATCGCCGCCGTTGAAATCACCCAGAGCTGCCTGCCAGGTGGCGACCTACACCCACTTGCAAAGGCGGTCAACCCGCTCGTGGCCACCGCTGGCGGCGTACTCGGCCCGATTGCGGTCTACCTGGGGCTCAACTCCCTTTTGGGTAACCCGCTCCTGCACAACGGCTGGGGCATCCCCACCGCCACCGACATCGCCCTGGCCTGGCTCGCAGCCCGTCTGGTATTCGGGGCAAAGCACCCGGCGGTGTCCTACCTCCTGCTGCTGGCCGTGGTAGATGATGCCATAGGTCTGGCGATCATCGCCATCTTCTACCCCGATCCCCTCCACCCGGTGGAACCGGTCTGGCTGTTGTTGACCGCCGCCGGCATGGTGAGCGCCTATCTCTTTCGCCGTCTCCACCTGCGCAGCTACTGGCCCTACCTGCTGCTCGGCGGTCCTTTAAGCTGGTTTGGCCTCCACAACGCCCACCTGCACCCGGCACTGGCGCTGGTGTTCATCATCCCCTTCCTGCCCCATGCGAAAAAAGAGCACAAACACCTGTTTGACGAAGACCCCGGCGACCAGACCCCCCTCGCCCGTTTCGAACACGAATGGAAGGTGGTGGTCGATTTCGGCCTGTTCATGTTCAGTCTGGCCAATGCGGGGGTGGCATTTGCAAGTATGGGCATGGCAACGATCCTCGTCTGCACATCCTTGATTATCGGCAAGGCCTGCGGCATATTTGGTTTTGGCTGGCTGGCCACCACATTCGGGTTTCCACTACCCCACGGTATGCACCGACGCGATCTACTGACGGCGGGCATCATTGCTGGCACCGGCTTTACCGTGGCCCTGTTTGTGGCCGGCGAGGCCTTTACCGATCCCGCTATACGCGGCGCCGCAAAAATGGGAGCCATGTACAGCCTTGCAGCCGCAGGCATCGGCTTTGCCGTGGGGCGGTTGGCAGGGGTCTCTCCTAAACGGTAGAAGGCCGTGCAAGCAGTGAACTTTTTAGCTTCACAGGATACATGACATGAAACAACACCTCACCGAGCAGGCGACCCTCTTTGCCAGCGTCATCAAATGGGCCTGCTACGCCACCATCATCGGCATTCTGGTAGGATGCGGCACCACCATTTTCCTGCAGACGCTTGCCTGGACCTCGGCCAAGGTCACGGCGTTTCCCCAGTACTACCTGTTTCTCCCCCTGACCATCCTGGTCTGCAGCGCCCTGATCAGGTGGCTGGCGCCCGATGCCGCCGGCCACGGTACCGAGAAGGTGATCGAGGCGGTACATAAGCGGATGGGCAAGATATCGTTCGCCGTGATCCCGGTGAAGCTCGTGGCCACCGTAATCACCCTGGCCGGTGGCGGCTCGGCGGGCAAGGAAGGACCGGCGGCCCAGATCGGTGCAGGGCTAGCCTCTGCCTTTGCCGACCTGCTGCGGGTTGAGGATATCGATCGCCGCAAGCTGGTGATCTGCGGTATCAGCGCCGGCTTTGCCACCGTGTTCGGTACGCCGGTGGCCGGGGCCATCTTTGGGGTTGAAGTACTGGTGCTGGGACAGCTGTTCTACGATGTACTGTTTCCCTCCTTTATGGCCGGCATCGTCGGCTATCAGGTGGCGCTGCACCTGGGCGGGGTCTACCCCTATTTCACGGCGCCGGTGATTCCCCTTTTCAGCGGCAAATACTTGTTTGAAATCATCCTGTTGGGAATCTGGTGCGGCCTGGTGGCGCTCTTCCTGATCGAGACCATGGACTACGGGCACCGGACCTTCCACAACCTCCGCTGGCACTGGAGCATCAAGGCGCTGCTGGGGGGCGCGCTGTTGATCGTCATCGCCCGGCTGATCTCGCCGACCTACCTGGGGCTGGGCCTCGACACCCTGTCAAAGGGTATGAGCGGTGGTGTCATTCCTGCGGGCGCCCTGTTCTGGAAGGGTATCGCCACCTCCATCACCCTGGGCAGCGGCGGCAGTGGCGGGGTGGTGACACCGATCTTCTTTGTTGGCACCTCGGCCGGCAACCTGTTTGCCCAGCTGTTCAGCCCCCAGTACCTGGCCGCCTTTTCCGCCATCGGCATGGTGGCGGTGCTGGCCGGGGCCGCCAACACGCCGATCGCCGCATCGGTTATGGCCATCGAGCTGTTCGGCACCGGCATCGCCTCCTATGCCGCCCTGGCCTGCACCATCAGCTATCTGATCTGCGGCTACCGCAGCATCTACGGCAGCCAACTGGTAGGCAGCCAGAAGAGCGGGTCACTGGCCGCCCCCACCGGAGTCGCCGTGGCCGACCTGACCGGTGTCGCCTACCAGCCGCGCCCGACCTCGTTGATCAGCCGCATCAAGGGGCTTAAGAGACCAAGACCATCATCCAGGCCGTAGGGGTATCAGTTACCTTAGGAAAGGATCAGTATGTCGACTCAACGCCTGATCGTCATCGGCGGCGATGCCGCCGGCATGAGTGCTGCAGCCAAGGTGCGGCGGGAAGACCCGCAGCGGGAGATTGTGGTCTTCGAACGCAGTCCGCACACCTCCTACTCGGCCTGTGGCATGCCGTATCTGATCGCGGGCCTGATCGATTCGCCGGAACGATTGGTGGCCCGCAGCCCGGAAAAATTCCGTGAAAAATTCAATATCGACGCCCGCACCGGCCATGAGGTGCTTGAACTTGACCCAAGCGGGCAACGGGTGCGCGTCACAAACCTGGAACAGGGCAGTACGACGTGGGAACCGTACGATCAACTGCTGATCGCCACCGGTGCCGCCGCAATCTCCCCCACGCTACCAGGCAGCGACAGTGAGGGCATCTTCGGGCTTTCCACCCTGGCGAGCGGTATCCAGATACAGCAGTTCATGGACCGCCAACTCCCCCGCCGGGCGGTGGTGGTAGGAGGTGGCTACATCGGGCTTGAAATGGCCGAGGCATTGGTGCGCCAGGGTCTGCAGGTATCTCTGGTGGAGAAGGGCGAGCAGGTGATGGGGACCCTGGACCCGGACATGGGGGCGCTGGTCTCCGATGCGTTGCGTGAGGTTGGGGTCACACTTTATCTGCAGGAATCACTGGTTGGCTATGAAAGCGCCAACGGTCTGGTAACCGGCGTGGTGACGGACCAGCGCACCCTGCAGGCCGACCTGGTGATCGTTGGCCTGGGTACCCGCCCCAATACCGCCCTGGCCGCGGCCAGTGGCATCCCCCTGGGCGAAAAGGGCTCGATCCGGGTGACTCCCCGCATGCAGACCGCGGCGGTCAACGTCTGGGCTGCCGGCGACTGTGCAGAAAGTTTTCACCTGATAAGCCGTAGACCCTTTCACATCGCCTTAGGCACGGTGGCCAACAAACAGGGTACCGTGGCCGGCATCAACCTCTCCGGCGGCTACGCAACCTTCCCCGGCGTGGTGGGTACGGCGGTCAGCAAGATATGCAAATACGAAGTGGCCCGTACTGGCCTGACGGAACGGGAGATTCGCGAGCTGGGGCTCCTGTACAACACCGCCACAACGAAAAGCAAGACCAGGGCCGGCTACTATCCCGGCGCCGGGTGGATTACGGTGAAATTGTTGGCAGAGCAGGGTAGTGGACGCCTGCTGGGGGGACAGATCGTCGGCCTTGAAGGGGCGGCCAAACGCATCGATGTGCTGGCCACGGCGCTCACCGCCGGCATGACCGTCCAGCAGCTGGTCGACCTAGACCTCTCATACGCCCCACCGTTCTCACCGGTCTGGGATCCGGTGCAGACCGCAGCACGACAGCTCCTGCCCTGATTGATGAAGTCAGCTATGACAAAACAAACGGCCGTCTCCCGATTAGGAAACGGCCGTTTTACGTGCGAGGCACGGCACCAAGCGCTACCAGTTTTCTCCCAGCAGCTCAAAATGGGCCTTGGGATGGGCACAGGCCGGGCAGATCTCCGGGGCCGACTTGTTGCTGTGCAGGTAGCCGCAGTTGCGGCAGCGCCAGACCACTACCTGCTCTCGGGCAAAGACCCGGCCGGCCTCAATGTTGGCCAAAAGGTCACGATACCGCTTCTCATGCTGCTTCTCGGCCACTGAAATGGCGTTCCAGAGCGCCGCAATCTCGGCAAACCCCTCTTCCTTGGCCATCGCCGCAAAGGCGGGGTACAACGCGGTATGCTCCTCATGCTCTCCGGTGGCCGCGGCCAGCAGGTTCTCGGCGGTAGTGCCGATCTTGCCGGCCGGGAAGCAGGCCGTTATCTCCAGATCGCCACCCTCCAAAAACTTGAAAAATCGCTTGGCATGTTCTTTTTCCTGGTTGGCAGTCTCCTCAAAGATATCGGCGATCTGCACATACCCCTCATTCCGGGCCGCCCCGGCGAAATAGGTGTACCGGTTACGCGCCTGGCTCTCGCCGGCGAATGATTTCAGCAGATTTTGCTCGGTCTTGGTGCCTGTTACCGACTTTGACACGGTGGTGCTCCTTTCATGGCGACATTCACTTACGTGACAAAAACCATAGCACAGATTGCCCGCAATGCAACCCATCAGCCCTCGCGTTCCGTACGGCTTTTGGCCGCCAGTTATCCAGACCACCCACACAAACAGCACTGAAGAGGAGTTGTAATCCATGTCGGTTACGCTATACTCTCACCCTCACAGGCAGGGGACACTAGGAACACCATGAACAGGCACGGGAGGTAGGTTGCGCATGGTTCACCAGGATTTGAGTGATCGGCTTTTAACGACCATGCTCGCCTCCGACCGTACCGAGGCAGCGACGCTCATCGGCGAGGCCCTTGATGCCGGAATTCCCCCGCTGCAGGTCATCAGCGATATCCTCGACCCGGCGTTGGTCCTCCTCGGACACCGATGGGAACAGGAGACCCTGTCGCTGGCCCAGGGATTTGTCGCGGCAAAGATCGCCGAAGACATCATGCTGCGCTGTATGCCTGAAAGTTCGCCCCAACCGCCCAAAGGGGTCGTGGTGATCGGCAATATTGAAGATGACTTCCACAGCCTTGGCCGTCGCATCGTTACCCTCTTTCTGACCGCAGCCGGCTGGGAGGTCCACGATCTGGGCAACGACGTGCCGGCTGAACAGTTCATCGACACGGCGCTGGCGGTGGGCGCCCAGGTGGTGGCCGCCTCAGCCATGATGCAGACCACCGCCCTGAACATTCGCAAACTTCGGGAACTGCTAGATACCCGGGGACTACAGCAACGGATAAAGCTGGGGGTAGGAGGGGCGGTCTTCAACTGGCGCCCGGAGCTGGTTGCCGAGGTGGGGGGCGACGGCACCGCCCGCAACGCCGTGGGGGCCGACGAGCTGTGCACGCGGCTCCAGGCCGCCGCACAGGCCGGAGGGTGACATGCATGCCTATCAACGGTTGATGAACACCCTGCTGGGGCAACCGGTGGATCGAGTGCCGGTGCTGGCGGTACTGGGGGCCTACGGCGGAAAACTGACCAACACCGACCTCACCACGCTGTACCGTGACCCAGCGGCCTGGGTGGCCGGCCAGCAGGCGGCACAGGACACCTTCGGCTTTGACCTGGTAATGCCCCCGTTCGACTACAGTGCCATTGCCGAGGCCTTTGGCGGTACGGTGGCCTGGTTTGATAACCAACCGCCAAACATGAAACGGCCGGCTGTTGACAACGCGCAGGCGGCCCTCAAACTGCCCCTGCCCGACCCTGCCCGAAACGGCAGGTTGCCGGCAATCCTCGACTCCACCAGGATGCTGGCAGCGCAGTACAAGGAAACGGTGCCGATCATCGGCGTGGTGCCCGGGCCGGCCATACTGCCGTCGCTCGTGATCGGCATGGGGCCCTGGATGGAGACGATACTCTTCGACCGGCCGACCGCTCAAAAGCTGCTTGAGCAGACCGGCCCGTTCTTTGTTGCCTGGTGCACCGCCCTGCTGCAGGCCGGTGTCGACTGCCTGGTGGTTACCGAGGGGCTGGCGGCGGCTGAGATCGCCCCCCGCAGCCTGTTTGCCGAGCTGGCCCTGCCGCACCTGCGCAGCACCTTTGCCCAGGTGCCGGGTCCCAAGGTTATGCACCAGACCGGTGGCAGCATCAACCACGTCATCGACCTGTTGCCCGGCCTTGACGGGCTGGTGGCGGTGGCGGTCGGGTCACGGGACGACCTGTCCCAGGCCCGCGTCCTGGCCGGTCCCGCCCTGAACCTGATCGGCAACCTTGACAACCTGGCATTCCCGGCACTGTCGGCGCAAGATCTGTATCACAAGGCCATGGACTGCCTGCACAGTGCCGCACCGGCCGGCCACTACATCCTGGCCAACGCAGGCGCAGATATCGCGTTAACGACACCACCCGAAAACCTGCACGCCCTGCTGGCGGCCAGCAGGGACTATGCCGCCGGCGCAGGCAGACCGCGATGAACGCCGAGACGGTTTGGCTCGGTTGTGGTGTGATGCAGGCCGAGCTCGAGGCGCTGCACCGCCGTGGACTGATCCAGGGGCAGCTGCACTTTCTCGACTCCCTGCTGCATATGGACCCGCCCAGGCTGGAGGCGATACTGACCGCACGCCTGGAAAAAAAGAGCGACAGATCACACGTACTGGTTTTGGTCTATGGGGACTGCTGTAGTCATATGCTGGATATGGTACGGCAGTTTCAGGTGGGCAGGGTGCAGGCCATCAACTGTGCCCAGATGCTGGTGGGGCGCGACCGCTACCGGCAACTGATGCGCGAGGAGGCCTTTCTCGTACTGCCTGAATGGGCAGAGCGCTGGGAGCGGATCATGCAGCACGAACTGGGACTGACCCGATCGGTGGCGCCGCAGTTCATGCGCGAACAACGCCGCGCCCTGGTCTATCTGGACACCGGGCTGGTACCGGTGCCGACGCAGCAGATGGACGCTTTTTCGGCCTACTGCGGCCTGCCGTGGCGGGTTGAACCGGTTACGCTGGACGCTCTGCTTGACCTGCTGTTGGCAGCTGAGGCAGCAGCCCGATCCATAGGCGGGGCACCGACACCATGACACCAATGCAGACCAGAGATACCCTGTCAACGGCCGCGCAATCGATGACCTTGGAGGTAATCTCCGAGTTGCTGGCCTCCACCTCCCCCCACCGGTTGGGAAAGATGCTGGCCGAACAGTTTCGGGAACTGACCGGTGCCCGCACGGTGATGATCCTGGCGCATTTCGGGCAACCGAGCCATCACGAGCTCCTGGACGTGAGCCCTGAACGCCGCAGCAATCTGTTTTCGCCGGCAGAGCTCGAACTGTTCTGCCCTGAGCACACCCCGGGCGAGTTCTTTTCGTATGCTGACCTGCTTCCTGACACGCACCCCTTGTCCAGGCCACTCCAGCGGACAGGGGTCACCTCGGTACTCCGCTATCCGTTGCGCGCCGTGGGAGAGCTGGTGGGACTGCTGGTGCTGCTTGACATTCCCGGTAGTGACCGTATCGACGAGATCGACAGGACCATCAAACCACTCACCCCGATGATCGCCTTGGCCCTCAAAAACGCCTTGAGCTTCCGCCAGATCGAACAGCAGGCACAGGAACTGGAACAACGGGTGGCGGAACGGACCGCCGAACTGGAACAGGCGCTCAAGGCGGCCGAGGCGGCAAACCGCACCAAAAGCGAGTTTCTGGCCAACATGAGCCATGAGATCCGCACCCCGATGAACGGCGTGATCGGCATGGCCCAACTGCTCCGTTTTACCCCGCTGACCGCCGAACAGCGCGAATATCTCGACAATATTGAGCTATCCGGCAACAACCTGCTCACCCTGATCAACGATATCCTGGACCTGTCGAAGATCGAGGCTGGCAAGCTGGACCTGGAAACCGCCGTGTTCAGCCTGCGCCGTACCGTCCAAGAGGTGGTTGCCAATCAGTACAGCCGCATCACGCAAAAACGGCTTGAACTGAATATCCAGCTGGCGGACGAGGTGCCTGACGAACTGATCGGCGATGCGCTCAGATTGAAACAGATCCTGTTCAACCTGCTGGGTAACGCCATCAAGTTCACGGAAGAGGGGCGTATCGGCATTTCCGTTACGATGGCAGATGCGCAGGACCACCGCACGATGGTCCGCCTGGAGATTACCGACACCGGCATCGGCATGGCACCACCGGTCATGGAACGGATCTTCGGCTATTTTGAACAGGCAGACAGCTCGTCAACCCGCAAATATGGTGGTTCCGGGCTGGGTCTGGCGATCTGCCGCCGGCTGACTGAGCTTATGGGAGGCCGTATCTGGGCCAAAAGTGTGGAGGGTGCAGGAAGCACCTTCACTGTCGAGTTGCCGTTTCTGGTGCCCCATCATGCCCCCCAACAACAGGCGGATGAGACGACCGGAATGCCTGGCGCCGCTCTATCACAGCAGTTGCATCTGCTGATTGCCGAAGACAATCCGTTAAACGCCAGTACCCTCCAGAAGATCCTGGATCGCCTGGGGCACCGGAGCCTGGTGGTGAAAGATGGGCGGCAGGCGCTTGAACGCTGGCGCCAGGCTGCCTGGAGCTGCATCCTGATGGACATCCAGATGCCGGTGATGGATGGACGGGTGGCAACCGCCACCATCCGCCAGCAAGAACAGAGCGTTGGGGGTCATATCCCGATCATCGCCGTCACCGCCTATGCCATGCAGGGCGACCGGGAACGCCTGCTGGCAGAAGGGTTCGACGGTTATCTGAGCAAGCCGCTGGATATCAATGAACTGCGCGACGAACTGGCCCGGTTGACCGCCTATCCCCCTGCAGCACCATTTACCAGCCCTTCCGGGCCCTAGCCTTCAAACAACTGCGCGGCGAAAGTCAACTGATCTGGTGTCCCCAGGAGCAGCACCAGGTCATCGGCTTTAAATTCCCATATCGGGTCCGGATTTGCTGCCAACTGATCCCCCTGCCTGATTACCAGCACCGTGGCGCCTGAACGGGAACGCAGCAGACCGTCCCTAAGCTGGGTACCCGCCAGGGGAGAACCGGGACGCACCCGGAACGTGGCCAGCTCAACGCCGGACAGATAGCCCGAGATGCCGGTGGCATGGCTGTGACGACGGCTTAAGGTACGGAACATCTGGTACGAATCCCGCCGCACCTCGGCAATGCAGTGTTCGATCTGATCCTGCGGTATCAGGTAATTGCGCAGTACCCGCGCAAATATCTCCACCGAGGTCTCAAACTCTTCCGGTACCACGTCGTTGACCCCAAGCTTGAAGAGCGGCTCCATCTCCGCCACGTAGCGGGTACGGACGATCAGGTGGATGCCGGGCTTGATCTGCCGTGCGGTAGCCGCAATTCTCCGCGTAGCGGCAGCATCGGAGATGGCCACCACGATACAGCGGGCCTTGTCGATCAGGGCGTGGGTCAGGATTTCCGGCCGGGAGGCATCGCCGAAGATGATGCGAGTGCCCTTCTTACGCTCGTTTTTGACGGTCAGATGGTTGGTCTCGATGGCGATGTAGGGAATGCCGTTGCCGTTCAGCACCCGTGCCAGGTTCTGACCGTTGACACCATAGCCCACGATGATCACGTGGTTTTCCATCGGGAAGCGGTCATGCCTGACCCCGGTGCTACGGGTACCGCGCTTGAAAACCGCCGGCAGACGGGCGGCGATGGAGCCTGCCAGCGGCTCGGCCACCTTGAGGTACAACGGGGTCAGGGCCATGGTCGCCACTGAGGCGGCCAGGAATATCTGGTACTGGAAAGCGGACAAAAGTCCATACGTCTGTCCGCTCAGGGAAAGCACAAAGGCAAACTCGCCCACCTGGGCCAGCAGCAGGCCACTTATCAGGGCTGGCCGGGGCGGAAATCGCAGCGCCAAGGCCGCACCGGTGACGATCCCCCCCTTAACCAGCAGGATGACCAGCACAATCACCCCCACCAGCAACGGATGCCGCAGTAGCGTGGTGGGATCCAGCAACATCCCCACCGAGATGAAAAACAGGCTCATAAAAGCATCCCGAAACGGGATGATGTCCCCCATCACCTGGTGACTGTACTCTGACTCAGAGATGGCCAAACCGGCAATGAAAGCCCCCAACGCGAGAGACAACCCCACCCGGGCCGTCAGCCAGGCGGTGCCGAAGCCGACAAAAATGATGGTCAGGATGAACAGTTCACGGCTCCGGGTCTTGACAACCTGGTTGAATATCCAGGGCACCGCGAAGCGGGCACCGAAGTGGGAGACCACCACCACCGCCAATGCCCTGGCCGAGACCATGATAATGCCGGACAGGCCGTCACCGGCACCCCCCAGAAACGGGGTGAACAGCATCAGCGGTACGACGCACAGATCCTGAAAGATCAGGATACCCAGGGCGATCTTACCGTGAGGGGTATCCATCTCACCGGCATCCATCAACAGCTTCATCAGGATGGCGGTACTGGAGAGGGCGATCAGAAAACCGAAAAACGTAGCCTGCTGCAGCGAAAAACCTGCTGCTGTGCCGATCAGAGCCACAACCGCGATACTCAGGCCGACCTGAAGGCCGCCCCCCCACAGCACCAGATGCTTGATACGCAGCAACTCTTTCAGGGAAAACTCAATACCGATGGTGAACAGCAGCAGGATCACGCCGATCTCGGCCATCTGCTCAACCTGGTGGGTCTCCCTGATCAGTCCCAGGGCATAGGGTCCGGCCACGATGCCGGTACACAGAAAACCGATGATCGACGGCAACTTGATCTGACGGAACAGGATCACCGTCACCAGTGCCAGACCGAACAGCAGCACCATATCCTTTAACAGCACAAAGTCCACAGCCGTTCTCCCCTGTTGTCCAACACTGCTACGGGCGCTGCCGCAGCTGTTCGGCAAGCCGGTGTTTGGTAAGCCCAGTTGCCGGCGCATTCCAGGGATCATCGGGCCAGGGGTGTTTGGGGTAACGGCCGCGCAACTCCTTGCGCACCTCCGGGTAGCCTCGTTCCCAAAACCCTTTCAGATCGCGGGTCACCGCCACCGGCCGGCCGGCCGGCGAGAGCAGATGCACCAGCACGGCCAGCCTGCCGCGACAGACCGTGGGGGATGCAGCCAGCCCGAACAGCTCTTGCAGTTTCGCGGCAAGCACCGGTCCTTCTTCAGCAGTATAATCCAGATTGACCCGGCGGCCACTGGGTATCAGCAGCTGGGACGGCGCAACCCGGTCAAGCTCCTGCGCCAGCCGCCAGCCAAGCTGCTGTTGCAGGGCCTGCTGCAGATCAACCTTCTGCAGTTCCTGCCAGGAACGGACCCCGGACAGCTGCGGCCCCAACCACTCGGCCAATCGTTCGGCCAGCCGGTCATCGGACAGCTCTGGCCAGCCCTCTTCCGGCACAAGCCGGGCTGCCAGCCCCACCCTGCCCTGCATCTGCCGGGCCGCAGCGGACCAGTTCAGGCTGGCGACGCCGCGCCGCGCAACCTGATCCAGCAACAGCGGCAACGCCTCCTCGTCCGTGGCTGCCACCTGCCGGGAGACAAGCACCACCGCGCCGATCCGCTCCTGCTCGGTCACCGCAACCCGGCCGCCTGCATCATCCCAAACGGCCTGACGTTGACGTACCACCAGCTGCGGCACCGTCTGGCGAATCTGGGCCTCCGTAACCGCTGCCAGTTGGTGGATCACCCCGTCAGCACCGAGTCCACCGTCCACCTGCAGGGCAACCGCCAGCCCACTTCGGCTGTCGCACGACTTGGCCAGCACCGCCCCACGCCCCGAGGCCAGCAGATAGCGTCCCTCATCGCCAGAACGGCGCTGGGCGATCCGGTCAGGCCAGGCCGAAAGGTACAGGGGGGCCAGCAGGGCATCATCACCAACGCCAGCAGCGTTTTCCCCGCGCACTCCCATCAACTGCAGCAGTTGCCGTTCGGTGCGTTCAATCGCTGCCCCCGCTGAGGCACGATTCGAGAGCCGTGTCGCCAACCGGCAGGCAGCAGGCAGCAGGCCGCGCTGCTCGGCCTCCAGCAGCAGACGGGCCAGACGGGGATGCACCGGCAGGCGTACCATTTTCCGCCCCAGCGGGGTGATCGCCCCTTCCGCTCCCACGGCACCCAACAGCCGCAACAGTTCTCCAGCCGCAGCCAGATGGGCCGCGGGCGGCGGATCAAGCCAGGCCAGCGGCGCCGAGGTACAAACACCCCAGGCCGCCAGCTCCAGCACCAGCGGCGCCAGGTCGGCTGTCATGATCTCGGCGGGGCTGAAGGGGGTCATGGCCTGGAAGGAATGTTCGCTGTACAAGCGGTAACAGACACCAGCAGCGGTGCGGCCTGCCCGGCCGGTACGCTGCACGGCCGAGGCGCGGGAGGCCCGCACCGTGACCAGCCGTTCCAGGCCGGTGGCCGGATCGAGTTGCAGACGCCGGGTCAGGCCGCTATCCACCACGATCCGCACCCCGTCGATGGTAAGTGACGTCTCGGCGATGTTGGTAGCCAGCACCACCCTGCGTTGCGGGCCGGGTTGCATGGCCTGCTGCTGCTGTTCAAAGGGCAGATCGCCATACAACGGGCAGACGGCAATCGCCGGCATCCCCTCCAACTCGCGCTGCACCGCACGAATCTCGCCACTGCCGGGCAGAAAGGCCAGCAGATCGCCCTCCTCCTCACCCAACGCCTGTCTGATTGCCGCCGCCATCCGCCGGGGCAGCGGCAGGCGATCAGT
>JAJXUW010000068.1 GCA_021782545.1 Deltaproteobacteria bacterium
GAGCGATGCCGAAAAATTGCATGGTCACAAATCCCGGCTCCTCCTGGGGCATGGGGGCAGGGCGCATCATTCAACGCTTTGAAAATCGCACGACTGATAAAAGAGGAATACGGATTATCTGACTAACGGGCCAGAGCGCAGCAGGTTCTCTGCTGCCGCGTCTGGTTAAAATTAGGGAGGCGATAAATGAACATGCAAGACGTTTTTGATTCAGTCGTGAAGGTAAGCAGGGCGAAAACTCTTTCTGACTCCGATCAAATGCTGCTTGGCGGATTGATAGAGGCTTTTGAAAAGATCGTAGCGCACAGAGACGAGGATAGAGACGAACCGATAGTACGTTTTGATTTCGGTTATATGTTTCCAACTTCCTTGGATAGCTGGCGAGGTAGCTACGATGAACTGGCGCTAGACTACACCCATGAAGGTGAAGAATTGACGGCTACTAAGTTTCTGGAACTGCTGAAATCTGCTGTCGGCAAGAATTTTACCGGATACAAGGGAGGGGGATTTACCATGTCCGAAGCAACTCCCGTCTGGGTGTCGAATTATGGCGAGGGATGCAATACTGCTGTCATTGGAATCATTGACGAGGGGTGGCAGGTGATACTGGCAACAGGTTATCGAGAATTTTAACAGCCATTACAAGCGGGTGCTCGGTATGGAAATCGGTGACATTTCGTTTTTGCGCTCCCGCCGGGCGGTTCGGTTGCCGGAGGTATTCAGTAGGCAGGAAGTTTGGCGGGTGCTTGATCGTCTGTCCGGCGAGGGCTGGTTGTGGGGTGCACTGATGTATGGCTGTGGTCTACGGTTGGAAGAATGCTGCAGCCTGCGGATCAAGGATGTTGATATCGATCGCCGCCTGATAACCGTCCGCCAGGGTAAGGGCAACAAAGACCGTGTCGTTCCGCTGCCCGCCCTGCTGATCGAGCCCCTACAAAAGCAGATTCGCAACCTGGAAGAACTGCACGCCAAGTATGCCGCGCAGCGGGTGCCAGTATCGCTGCCCGACCGCCTGGACAAGAAATACCCGTTCGCCCCGTACTCCTGGGAATGGTTCTGGCTGTTTCCTGCCGCAGGCCCCTGTAAAGACCCCAAGTGGGGTGGATGTCTCTACCACGTCCATAACACCGCTGTGCAGAAACGTGTGCGCCGGGCGATCCTTGCCGCCAGAATACCTAAAAAAGCCGGTTGTCACACCTTCCGACACTCTTTTGCCACCCACTGGCTGGAGAATGCCGAGGGCAACCACGAAATAGCCCTGAAGCGGTTGCAAGAGCTACTGGGCCACAAGGATGTCAAGACCACCATGGTCTATCTGCACCTACTTCCCAAACTTGAAAACATCGCCAGTCCGTTGGACTGCCGAAAGGCCGCCTGATGATTATTTCAAAATGGGTATTTCCGGCAATCTCCATCGCCCTTAACTGCGGGTCAGCCGTGGTATGCCTCTGTCATGGCGATGTAAAACGCGCCATCTATTGGGGCGCCGCCGCCGTGCTGACCACAACGGTAACGGTATGAGCGACCAAATCGACAAACTGCTGGAAGATACCGAACAGCACCTGGCTGCCATCCTGGCCAACGCACGCAAGGCCGCTGCCGCCAACCCCAGCAAGCAGTCAATCGAGGCCGCCACCGCTGCCGAGGCCGCCCTACGTGAGCATCGGGAAAGCAAGAACCCGGCCCCGACGGTTGAAGGTTCGGCCGGCGAGTGGTTCAAGAACGAAACCGAGGCCTACCAGTACCTGATCAGCCTGGGATACGACATCAGCCGGGGAAAATTCAACCAGGACAAAAACTCCGGTCAGCTTACGGTGGACGGCAAAAAAATCAGCAAATTCTCTGTGCTGCAGTACGGCCTGCGGCTGAAACAGGCCCAGAAGGCCACCTCCGGCGTTTACAGCGGCGATCTGCAAGCCCGGCGCGAACTGGCCGACACCGAAAAGGCCGAGCATGACGCCCGCATTGCCAGGATGAAAGCCGATGAAGCCGAGCGCGAACTAAACCGCCGCTGGCTGTACCGTGACGAGGCGGTGGCTGATCTGGCCGCCATCATCGCCAGCCTGCAACAATCGCTTGATCATGCCGTGGTTGCCGGTGCCGAGGCCGTTATCCGTTGCGCCGGTGGCGATGTAAGCCGCACGTTTGATGTGAGCGAGGCGATCAACGAGCTGGTGATCGCCAGGGCGTTTAACGAAGTAGCCGCCGCAGGCAGCCTGCGGGTGAAATTTAAGGGAGAAAGGCAGACAGAGGGTGGCGACGAATGACCCACCCTCACCTTGATATAGACATCCCCCGCGATGTGCCGCCCTGGCTGCCGGAGGATGACGCCGTCCTGCTGCAGGGCCGCACGGTGGAGGCCACCCTTACCCGCGGCCTGATCAACCGGATGAAATCGCCGGTCAAGATCAGCGTATCCGAATGGGCGCAGGCCCACCGGATCGTGATGCCGATTGACAGCTCCCCCGGCCCGTGGCGGCAGGAGAAGGTGCCCCACACCGCCAAGATCATGGACACCATCGGCAGGCCCTGGGTGCGTGAGGTCTGGATGTGCATGGTGGAGCGATCCGGAAAGACCCAGGTGCTGTTGAACAGCGCCATGTGGAGCATTGATCAGGGGATGAAGTCCGGCAATATTTTCTGGCTGATGCCCACCGAGCTCGACGCCCGCACCGCCCTGGGGGAGCGGATCATCCCGGCCCTGCGGGCAAGTGGCGCCACCCGCCGCCACATGAGCGACCGGGCCGACGACACCAGCCGGGGGATCATCCGCTTCAAACACGGCATCCGCCTGAAACCGGCCTGGTCAAACAGTCCGGCCTCGCTGGCCTCCTACTTCGGCCGGTTCAACATCGCCGACGAAACCGACAAGTACGCCGACCGCACCAGCGAAGGCACCGACCCGATTACCCTGTTCCTCAAGCGCAGCCGGGATGACAAGCGGGGCAGTAAGTACGTGTTCGCTTCAACCCCCGGCCAGAAGTACATTTACAAGGGGATGCGTTCCTGCCAGCAGATTTGGGAATACCGGGTCAAATGCCCTGACTGTGGCGAGTACGTGCTGATGGATGGCGACCACTTCGTTATCCCGGCCGATACCACGCCCGAGACCGTCCACCACGCCAGCATAGCCTATGCCTGCAACGGCTGCGGCAGCATCTGGACGGAAAACGACCGCGACAACGCCTATCAGGCCGGCCGCTGGTTCTGCATCAAGGGCGAGGAGCTGCAACGGCCCGAGACGGTGGGCTTCCACTTCCCGGCCTTCCCCTGCCCGATGGTGCCGTTTGCCGAGATAGCCGGGGCCAGGATCAAGCGCGACAGCGGCGGGATTATCGAGAAAACGGCCTGGGCCAACGGGTACGAGGCCACCGACTACGTGGAAGAACAAAAAGACCGGCAAGAAGATGCCATTCTCGCCCTGCGGGATGATCGCCCCCGCGATGTCGTGCCCCGTGGCGCCCAATGCCTGCTGATGGAAGTTGACACTCAGGCCCGTGGGTTCTGGTATGTCGTCCGTGCCTTTGGCTGGGGCAGCAGTCTGCCAAGCTGGAAGGTGCGCTCCGGCTATGTAGAGAGCTTCGCCGACCTGCTGGCCATCGCCGGTGCCGATTATCACGACCCCGATGGAAAACTGTACCGCCCCGTGGCCGGCATAATCGACTCCGGCGGCGGCAGCGGCCCTGTTCCGCAACACTCCCGCACTGCCGAGGTCTACGAATTCTGCCGGGCAAACCCATTCTGGCGTCCGGTCAAGGGCCGCCGTGGTGGCGATCCATGGAGCGTCAAGCGGATTGATTTCTACCCCAGCCGCGATGGTAGAAAACGGCCGATCCCCGGCGGGCTCAACCTCTACACCATCGATGTTACCCTGTGGAAGGATACCCTGGCCAGCAAACTGGCCATCGCCCCGGATGATCCAGGTGCCTTCCTTCTGGATGCCGACACCGGCGATGATTACGCCAAACAGATGTGCGTGGAATACAAAGACGGCCGGTATTGGGAATGCCCCAAGGGCAAGGATAACCATTATTGGGATTGCGAGACATACGGCATGGCTCTGGCCGATATGCTGCAGCTGCGGCTGCGCAAGCAACAGCCGGAAGATAAACCTACCCAGCAGCCGGTGCTACCGACCAGCGGATTTGTTCAGGGATGGAAACGATGATCAAGGGGGGATTTGTGAAAAAATACCTGCGTATCGATGAAGTGGCCCAAATGTTCGATGTCACCCCCCGCACCGTGCGCAACTGGTGGCTGTCCGGATCAACCTGCCTGCAGGCCTGGCATCCAGGCGGGGCCATCGGCGCAAAAGGCCTACGTTTTACCGCCGAAAGCGTCCAGCAGTTTGAGCAACACGGTATGCAGCAACCACAAGATGTTGATGAAAATTGCTAGGGCTCACACAATATTTTGTGAAAATGGTGGAAAAAGGGTGTAAATGCTGTAAATACATTTCCCGCCAAAGGTGCCACCATTGGCACCATGTCAACCATCCCTGCCATAGAGCCTGCAACCATCACCGCTGGCGATACCGTCCAGTGGTTGCGCAGTCTGCCTGATTACCCCGCCTCTGCCGGGTGGTCGCTCCATTACCGGCTGATCTGTTCGGCCGGCATCATCGATATTACCTCCACCGCCTCCGGCGATGACCATCTCGTGTCGGTACCTGCGGCCACCTCGGCCGCCTGGGTTCCCGGCAATTACACCGTGGCCCTGGCTGCGGTAAATGGTGCCGATCGTTTTACCCTCACCGTTCCCTACTCCGCCATCGACGTATTGGCCGATCTGGCCGCCGCCACTACCGCCACCGACACCCGCACTCGTGCCCGCCGCATCCTGGATGCGCTCAACCTGGCAATCGAGGGCCGCGCCTCGCGTAGTGATCTCGAATACGAGGTCAATGTCGGCGGCCGCGCCCAGCGTCTGAAATCCATGTCGGTGGATCAGTTGCTGGTGGCGCAGCGCGCCTACACCCTTATCGTCTGGCGTGAACTCAACCCCGGCCAACTCTGCCCGCAGGTGCGGCTATCGTCGAGGTACACTCATGGGTAAGGTATCCCGTTTCATCAACCGCACCCTGGCGGCAGTGGGCCTCAGGAAGGTCAAAAACTCCGGCATCGTGCCCGGCAGCGATAGTTTCCGCATCCTCAAGGAGTGGATCGAATCGCCCCTCAAGGCCAATGCCTCGCTCGATTGGGATCTGCGCACCAAACTCTACAGCCTGCGACTGCGTGCCCGCGCCTTGGCCCTCAATAATCCCATCGTCCGGCAGTACCTGCAACTGCTGGAGCAGAATGTGGTCGGCCCCACCGGCATGCGCCTGCAGGCCCAGGTGCGTAACAATGACGGCAACCTGAATACCACCATCAACGACAAGATCGAGGTGGCGTGGGACGACTTCTGGCGCAACCCCTGGGCCGATGGCCGCATGTCCGGCGTTCAGGGTGAACAGCTGCTACTGCGCACCATGGCGGTAGATGGCGAGGCGTTTGTCCGGCTTATCCGTTCCAGCAAATACCGCTATGGCCTGAAACTGCAGATGATCGACCCCGATCTGGTTGATCATCAATTAAATCAGCCCCGCGGGGCCAATGGTGAAAACGAGATCAGGCTTGGTATCGAGGTAGATGAGTATGGCGCACCGGCGGCGTACTGGTGCTGGTCAAGCGTGCCGCAGGATATCAACCTTACTGTGCCTCGCCAACGCATCCGGATACCGGCCGAGGAAATACTGCACCTGTACGATCCGGAGCGCTCCGGACAGACTAGGGGTATCACCTGGCTTAATTCGGTCATGCTGCCGCTCAGTATTCTGGACGGCTATGTCGAGGCCACCCTGTTGGCCGCCCGAACCGCTGCCTGCTCAATCCCGATGTTCCGCCATACCGACGCCTCGCTTTACAGTGTCGATGCCGGAAGCCAGCCGCCCCAGTTCAACGTCGAACTGAACCCCGGCGGCGGTCTTACTCTACCCCCCGGCCTGGAGATGCAGCAGTTCGATCCCAGCAAGCCCACCACCGGATTCGCCGAGTTCACCAAGGCCACCAAACGCTGGATATCCAGCGGACTCAACGTTTCCTACAACGCCCTGGCCAACGATCTGGAAGGGGTCAACTACTCCTCCATGCGTTCCGGTCTGCTGATCGAGCGCGATAGCTGGCAGGCGCTGCAGCAGATGTTTATCGACCGGTTCAAGCGGCCGGTGCACGAGTGGTTCATCCGGGCCGCCTTGCTCTCGCCCGATCTGGTGCTCGATTCCCGCGATCCGCGCAAGTTTCTGGCTGCCCGGTTCACCCCCCGCGGCTGGAAGTGGATCGACCCGTTGAAAGAGGTTAACGCCGCGGTTATCGCCATTGAAAACGGCCTGGGCAGCCGCACCAACTACCTGGGCGAGCAGGGCGACGACTTCGAGGATATCTGCGAAGAGCTAGTGGATGAAAAGCGGATCGCCGACGAAAACGGGCTCTCCTTTATCGGCGCCGCCGTCACCGCCCTCGATGTCCGCAAGCAGACACAGGAGGAAGAAACCGGCGACAACCAACCCGGAGACGCCCCAACCGATACCAACACGGCCCAGGCCCTGCATCTGGCCCGCCGGAGGAGTTGAGCTATGGCAGAGAAAAATTTTTACAGCATCAAGGCCCTGGCCGATGCAGATACGGCCGACATCTTCATCTACGACCAGATCGGCGAGGACTGGTGGAGCGGCGAAGGCGTCGCCGCCAAACGGTTCTGCCAGGATGTGGCCGCCCTCAAGGCGAGGCAGATCAACCTGCACATCAATAGCCCCGGTGGTTCGGTGTTTGATGGCCAGGCTATCTACACCACCCTGCGCAACCACCCCGCCCAGGTTACCACCTACATCGACGGTCTGGCGGCATCCATCGCCAGTGTGATTGCCCTGGCCGGCAGCAGAGTGGTTATGGCAAGCAACGCCCTGTTCATGATTCATAACCCCTGGGGCGTCACCCAGGGAACCAGCGACGATATGCGTAAGTACGCCGATGTGCTCGACAAAGTACGCGACACCATTGTGGGGGTCTACCGCGACCGCAGCGGCATGCCCGATGCCGAAATACTGGCCGCCATGGATGCCGAGACCTGGATGAGCGCTGAGGAGGCCCTCACCTTCGGCTTTGTCGATGAGGTCAGCCAGGGTATGCAGATGGCCGCCTGCTCACGCTTCAACCTGCAGGCGCTGGGGTTCAAGCATGCGCCGCAGGGCCATACCGTCAGCGTGGAGATCGAGATCAGCACCGGCGACAACAACACCGAGACCGGTGAGGACGACGACGCCACCGATGATCCCGCACAACCAGCAGAAGTACCGGCGGCACCGCCCGCCGCATCTATCACAACGGCCCCTAAGGCCGAAAACAAGGAGGCTCCAATGAGCAACGTATCTGTTGGGACCCCGGCCACCGGGGAACGTAACATCCAGGCAGAAGCCGCAGACATCGTAACCATGTGCGCACAGAACAACTGTGCCGATCGCGCCGCCGGGTACATCCAGGCCGGTCTTACCCCTGACCAGGTGGGCCGCCAGATCCTCGATCTGCACGCCAAAGGCCAACTATCCACCCCGGCTGCCGAGGCACCCGCCATCGTGGATATGGACAAGGATGCCCATCGCTACAGCTATCAAAAGGCCCTGCTGGCCGCCATCACCATGCGCGAAGGTGGTAAGGCCTCCGGTTTTGAGGTGGATATCCACCAGGAGATCGCCAAGCGTCTGCCGCAGAATTACCAGGCAAAGGGCGGCCTGTTCATGCCGATGCGGGTAAAAAACACCGCGCTGACCACCGGCGGTACCGGCACCGGCAAAGAGACCGTGTTCCAGGAGTACGGCGAACTGATCGACCTGTTGCGCAACGTATCGGTGCTGGCCCGGATGGGTGCCCGCACCCTCACCGATCTGCGCGGTCCGATCACCTTCCCGAAACTGGCCAGCGCATCCACCGCCTACTGGGTCGGTGAAAACCCCGGCGTAGGGGTGAACCAGTCCAACGTCACCTTCGGCACTATGACCATGGCCCCCAAAACCCTGCAGGCAACCGGCGCCGTATCCCGCCAGTTGCTGGTGCAGTCCACGCCTGATGTGGAAGGCATCGTGCGGGAGGATATCGCCCTGGTGCATGGCCTGGCCTGGGATCTGGCCGGACTGCACGGCACGGGCGCCAATAACCAGCCCACCGGCATCTATACCGCCGCTGGCGTCAATGCTGTGGCCATGGGGGGAGTCCCCACGTTCGGCAAGCTGGTTGATATGGAAACCCAGATCAACATGGACAATGCCCTGGTGCAGAACATCGGTTTTGCCACCACCGCCGGAATGGCTGGCAAGATGCGCCAGACCCTTGAAAGCGCCTCGGCCGGTGCCCGGTGGATCTGGGACGGCAACGTGCTCGATGGCACCATGATCGGGTACCGCGCCATCAGCTCCAACCAGGTGGCCAGCAACCTGGGCGTGGGCACCAACGAGCACGGCATCATCCTGGGCAACTGGGCCGATCTGCTGATCGGTATGTGGGCCGGCATGGAGCTGATCGTCGATCCCTACACCCTGGCGGATCAGGGCCTGGTCAAAGTCACCTCCTTCCAGATGTGCGACATCGGCCTGCGCCGCCCCGAGTCGTTCTGTAAGGCCACCGGCGCCCTGATCGCATAACCAGACCAACGACGGGGCAGCAGCGACCCTGCTGCCCAGCTACGAGGATAACGCCATGAACTACACCGTATTGCGCGGTTTCTGCCTGGGTAGCGGTATCGATCTGCACCCCGGCGACACCACCGAACTCACCCCGGAACAGGCCGAACTGTTTGTCCGTCAGGGCCGGTTGCAGCCTAAAGGTGCCGCCGCCTCGGCTTCGGTCGATATGGGCAAGGCCTCCCTGCTGGCCTCCATATCCATGGCCGGCAGCATTGATGAGCTGGGGGAATTGGTGGGCAAGCAGCAGACCGACCCCGAGATCATCGCGGCCTATGACAAGCGGTCCAATGAACTGGACCTGGGCGATTAATCCATGTTCCCTGCGGCCGAAATAGCCAGCCTGGCGATTGCTGATTTTGGCGAACCGGTGACCCTGTTGTTCCGGTCCACGTCTCGCACGATCAGCGCTCTGTATCACCAGGAGTATACCTCGGGCAGCCCCATCGACGGCACCCCCGGAATCGAGGCGTATTACCTGACCGCCACCCCCGCCGATCTGGCCGGGGTTGGCCCTGGCTGGCTGGCCCGGGTGCGGGGCGTCACCCGCCCGGTGCTGGACCTGCTGCCTGACGGCAGCGGGCTTACGCAGGTACTGTTGGGAGATCCGCAATGATAACCGTCAGCGCCATTGTGCAGGGGGCTATCGACCGGGTGCAGGCCTGTCTGCCCGAGCGGATGAAGGCCAGCGTCATGCGCTGGCCCGACAAGCCGGAGCAATTCACCCCGGCGGTGCTGCGCGCCAGTCACCCCCATGGCGCCCTGCTGGTCAAGCATCTGGAGAGCACCGGAAACGGCGGGGCCGAGGTGGTTATTGTCGGCGTCGGCGTGGTGGCCGAAACCAGCCTGCGTGAAGAGGCCCTGGCCGAGGCGGTGCGAGCCTACCTCAACCGGTACCAGGTGCCGGGGCTCACCCGGTATGAATTCGCCACCGACAAGCAGCTGGAGATCGAGTTTGGCATCATCTGCCGCACCGTGGCGTTCAGTTGTAATCGTCCGGCGGTACCGGCCGCCGACATTGCCGCGGTAAACGCAGCATTGGGTGTCTGACACAAAAAAGGACCGTCGCGAGACAGGGCCGTAATTATCTAACCCGCAGCGTCGTGACGACGCAGCGAAAGGAGTCACATCATGCAAGCACCTCAGAATGCCACGCAGTATTTCATGGGCCAGGGGATGCTCTTTGTGGGGCTGAAGGACGCCACCACCGGAGAGCCGATGGGCCTGCGCCACGTCGGTAACTGTACCGATCTGAAACTCAGCCCAAAAACCAACGTGATCGAGCTGAAGGAGGCCATGACCGGTACCCGTGGTCTGGCCAAGCGCCTCACCACCGAGGTCAGTTCCTCATTCTCCGCCACCCTGGAATCCCTCAACAAGGACAACCTGGCTATCGCGTTGCGCGGCGCCATCACCTCAAAGGTGAGCGGAACCGTTACCAACGAGGTTGCCACCGCCTTCAAGGGCACCCTGCTGAAGCTGGCCTATGCCGGTATCAGTGCCGTAACCGTCAAAAGCGGTGATGGCGTGACCACCTACGTGGCCGGTACCGATTATATCGTCAACGACGATTCAATCTCCATCCCCCTCACCGGAGCTATTGCCACTGCCGACACCGGTACCGGCGTGGGCGTCAAGGTCAACTACTCCTACAAGGCCCAGGACATCATCGACGCCCTGGTCTCGGGCGAACTGGAGTACTGGTTCCGCTTCGAGGGTCTGAACACTGCCGACACCAACAAGAGCGTGGTGGTGGATGTGTTCAAGGTGGCGGTGGACGTGCTGAAGGAGCTTGCGCTGATCCAGGACAAGCAGGCCGAGATCGTGCTGGACGGCTCCTGTCTGCTGGATAGCACCCGCGCCACCGGCTCTAAGTATTTCCGCGTCACGCAGGTCAACTAACGGATGTTTTTCAGGGGGCTGACCGATCGGCCCCCGCATAAAGCACCTGTTCGGAGGCAACCATGCTGCCAGCAATCTATAACCCCACTATCAAGCAGGGCGTACCGTTTAGGCGGCAGATGATCGTCACCGATGCGGCCGGCGTTGCCATCAACCTGACCGGCGCCACGGTCAAGGGTGAACTGCGCGATCCAGCCGGAACCATCCTGGCCACCATGGCCTGCACCGTACTCGATGCCCTGGCCGGGAAGCTGGAACTGTTGATTGTGGACACCACCGGTCTCTTGCCGACCAACGGGCAGCACCTGTACCCCTACGATGTTTTTATCACCCCGGCGGCCGGCGACCGCATCTGCCCAATTGAGGGCCTGGCCTGCGTTGAGGCCAAGACCACGGGGCTGCCGTAATGCAGGCAGCTCTCCTCACCGACGAGCGCTACAGCATCACCGTCATCGATCCGTCGGACGGGCAGATCGCCATTGATGATGCCGCCCGCTATGGCCTCACGGTAACCGAGGAGGTGATGCTGGTGGTGCAGCTGTCCGGCGCCATCAACCAGTATTTCACCACCGGTGGCGGCGGAGCCGGAAACATCATTAACATCACCGCCGCGGCGGATATCGGCGGCCACCGAGTTATCACTATGCAGGGCCAGTATGCCGATTGCGGCAACCCGGCCGACGCCTTTGCCGTGGCGGGGATCACCCTGCAGGCGGTGGCATCCGGCACCACCGTGCAGGTGCAGACCTATGGCGAGCTTACCGAAACATCCTGGAACTGGCTGGTAGGCCAGCCGGTGTACCTGGGCACTGCCGGACAACTCACGCAAACGCCGCCTTCGGCAGCATTTATTCTGGTGGTAGGCATTCCGGTCACCGCAACGACACTGCTGCTCGACATTCAACAACCAATCATTCTCTCGTAAAGGAGCATTAGTCATGCCACAAAAATTCTTAGCACTGATCGCCGGCAAAATATCTGAGGTTGTCGCCTCTGTAACATCGGCCGGCGCAGCCGATTCAGGCAAAATCCCTGCTCTTGATTCCACCGGTCGGCTCGATCAGTCTGTGATGCCGTCCGGTATCGGAGCCAGCACCAAAACGCTGACCGCCTTTGAGGCCCTGGCTGCCGGAGATTTCGTCAATGAGTTTCTGGATAGCGGCACCCTAAAGGTCCGCAAGGCCGACGCCACCGCCGCAGGCAAAGAGGCCGACGGCTACGTGCTGGCCGCTGTCACCCTGGGGGGATCGGCCACCGTTTATCCGCTTTCCGGCAGCAACACCCAACTGGCCACCCTGACGGTCGGCAGCACTTATTACCTTGGGACCACCGCAGGCGGTGTCACCGCCACCCCGCCAAGCGGAACCGGTAACTTTGTCCAAAAACTGGGCAAGGCGGTATCGACAACCGAGCTGATCGTATCGGCAAACGATCCCTATTACCTGGCGTAAGCGAGGCCGATCATGGCAATTAAAAAGCCAGCGTGTTTTTATGGTGGGCAACTGAAGGAGCTGCAGTCTACGGATACACTGGTGGGCCTGGACCCGTATGGCTTTTATAAGGCCGACGCCAGTGCTCCAGTATTCACCAAGACAGCGGCGAATGCACTAAACATCAAGGCCGGTACGTCAGTGACTGTAGCCGGAGTCACAATATCGTGGGCAGCAGATACGGCGGTTATTATCCCGTCGGCGGTCATAGGCGTGAGTTATTCTATTTTTGTCTGTACCGACGGTACCTGCCGCTCCGACGGCTCTGCTACCGCGCCCACCGGCTACACCACCGCCAACAGTAGGCGTATAGGCGGCTATCATTATGGGCGTATCCGCAACAGCCTGACCGTCACCGACGTGGCTATTGAAATAGTGCCTCGCAGCATCTGGGATTTAACCTACCGGCCAAACATCCCATGGCCCTCGGCAATGGTGGATGTGTACGGCAACGGAAAGCTATGGGCCGATATCTACCTAGTGTCGGTCAACCAAGCTATCATTTTTAGCGCCGGAAACGGTTCTCCTATTACCGCAGGATCGTGCTTCACGTACTACAACGGAACCCCGCTCACTGGCACGGAAGGCCTGAACGG
>JAJXUW010000003.1 GCA_021782545.1 Deltaproteobacteria bacterium
TGTCACGGTCGAACAGTGCATCGAAGGCGAGCATCCCGCGTTCCTGCAACAGCGACAGTATCTCGTTGATGGCATCGGCAATAGTAATCGTTTCATAACCAATCACTTCATGCACCCGGACGGTTGGCACCCGTGTCAGAAGCGCCCGGAACGACTCGGCCAGCTCAAACAGATCAAGCTCAAGGATCCCGTCATCGGCCGGTGGAACCAGTTCGGGCACCACGACACGCCGGGCAAAGACCTCCCTGCCCAATAACTCCCGCTCACCCAGGTGTTGACCGGCCTCTTTGTAACGCTGATAGTCAAGCAGACGTCGTACCAATTCGGTACGGGGGTCCTCCTCCTGCTCTCCCTCGCCTTCCTCAGGTTCAGGGTCGGGTAACAGCATGCGCGACTTGATTTGCAGCAAGGTTGAGGCCATGACCAGAAAATCGCCGGCGACCTCCAGGTTCAGCTCCTTCAAAAACGAGAGGTACTCCAGGTACTGCTTGGTAATCAGGGCGATCGGAATATCATAGATATCCAGTTCGTTCTTACGGATCAGGTGCAGCAGCAGATCCAGCGGCCCTTCAAAGGTGTCCAGCCTGACGTTGTAAAAGGAGGATGGCGGCGTCCCCCCTCCTGAAGAAAACAAAGCGGCATCTGCCGGATCGCCCATGTCAGACCTTCAGCGCTGCGCGAACGTCCTGAATGGTCTTCTTCGCCTCAATCGCGGCGCGGCGACTGCCTTCTGTCAGAAGATCGTCGACAAAACCTGCATTCTGGGACAGTTGTTCACGTTTGGCCCGGAACGGCGCAAGTCGCTCGTTGAGGTGCTCAATCAGGATTTTTTTGCATTCAACGCAGCCAATGCTGGCGTTTTTGCAGGCCGGAATGATCTCATCCTGTTTTTCTTGTGGCACATAGATCCGGTGCAGGTTAAAGGCTACACATTGGTCGGGGTCGCCAGGGTCGGCACGCCGAATCCGCTGCGTGTCAGTCACCATCCCCTTGATCTTGGCGGCGGTCTCGTCGGCGGTCTCGGAGAGATAGATCGAGTTGCCGTAGGACTTGCTCATCTTGCGGCCATCCAGCCCAAGCAGCTTGGGGGTTTCGGTTAAGAGCGCCTCCGGTTCCGGAAAGACCTCGCAGTGGTACAGATGGTTGAAACGCCGCGCAATCTCACGGGTGATCTCCAGATGTGGCAGCTGATCATGCCCCACCGGCACATGCTGTGCCTTGTACAGGATGATGTCGGCCGCCATCAGCACCGGATACCCCAGAAAGCCGAAGGTAGAAAGATCGCGTTGTTCGATGTTTTCCAGCATCTCCTTGTAGGTGGGATTACGCTCCAACCAGGAGACCGGCGTAATCATCCCCAGGATCAGATTGAGCTCGGCATGCTGATCCACCTGACTCTGCTCAAAAACGAGGCATTTTTGCGGATCAAGTCCGAACGCGACCCAGTCAAGTACCATCTCGCGGGTGGAGTTCTTGATCCCCGCCGTATCGGCGTATTCCGTGGTCAGCGAGTGCCAGTCCGCAACAAAGAAAAAACAGTCGAACCGATCCTGGAGCCTTACCCAGTTTTCCAGCACGCCATGGTAATGGCCGATATGAAGGCGCCCGGTGGGGCGCATACCGCTGACAATGCGCTGCTTTTGCATGTACGTACTACCTCGTTTCAGAAGATCTTGAAGCTTGCCACCCCATAGACCAGCATGCTGTAGGGACCTGCCAGGAGATCGATACCGGTGGCGAGAATTGGCGAAAGGATGTAGGAAAAAATCGGCGTGAAAAATACCAGCAGGATGATGATAATCATGCCGTACGGCTCTATCCGGCCCAACGCCATGGCCTGACGATAAGGCAGAAGCCCCACAAGCACCCGTCCACCATCCAAGGGTGGAATCGGGATCATGTTAAAGATCGCCAGCAGTAGGTTGATGTAGATCGAGAAGGCCAGCATATACTCGACCGGTTTCAGCAGTTGCAGCGCCGTGGAAGCCTCCAGGGTACCGAACGAAAAATCGGGAAGAATCCGCAACAAGGCGGCGGAGGCCAAGGCCAGCGTCAGATTGGTAACGGGGCCGGCCGCCGATACCCAGACCATATCACGTTTGGGATTTCTCAGGTTTTCAATCATCACCGGCACCGGTTTGGCCCAACCAATCCCCACAATGAACAGCATCAAGGTACCGATGATATCGATATGTTTGAGCGGATTTAGGGTGAGCCGCCCTTCCATCTTGGCGGTGGGATCACCGAACCTCCAGGCCACAAAACCATGGGAGACCTCATGGCAGGTGATAGCGAACAGGCCCGGAACCAGCTTGATGGACAGCTTAAGCAGAAACTCGTCCACAATTCCTCCACGCAATTTCAAAGTGTGCGTTATTACCACGAAAGCAAGCGTGGCGTCAATTGAGCCAACAGAAAAGGGCGGCATCGCTGCCGCCCTTCTGCACACATGAACCGCAATACCAATCGATCAGATGTCGTAATACAGGGCAAACTCCAGCGGCACCGGACGCATACGAACCGGATTGACTTCGGCCTCCGTCTTGTACTCGATCCACTTCTCGATCACATCGGGGGTGAATACGTCACCTTTCAGCAGGAACTCATGATCGGCCTCCAGACACTTGAGGGCCTCTTCCAGGGTGCCGGGAGCGGACGGGATATCCTTCAGCTCTTCCGGGGACAGCCCGTAGATATCCTTGTCCAACGGTTGGCCCGGATCGATCTTGTTCTCGATACCATCAAGGCCGGCCATCAGCATGGCGGCAAAGGCCAGGTAGCCGTTACAGGACGGGTCGGGAGTCCGGTATTCGATCCGCTTGGCCTTCGGGTTAGTGGAGAACATCGGAATCCGCAACGAAGCGGAGCGGTTTCGGCTGGAGTAGGCCATGTTGACCGGTGCCTCGAAGCCCGGCACCAGACGCTTGTAGGAGTTGGTGGTTGGGTTGGTGAAGGCGCACAGGGCCTTGGCGTGCTTGATGATACCACCGATATACCAGAGGGCGATCTGGGACAGCCCTCCGTACTTGTCGCCGGCAAACAGGTTCTGGCCATCTTTCCAGATCGACTGGTGGCAGTGCATACCGGAACCGTTATCGCCATACAGCGGCTTGGGCATAAAGGTAACGGTCTTGCCGTTACGGTTTGCAACGTTCTTGATGATGTACTTGAACCACTGCAGATCGTCGGCCATGGAAACCAGCGAGTTGAAACGCATGTCGATCTCGGCCTGGCCGCCGGTGGCCACCTCATGGTGCTGACATTCGACGCGGATACCGACCTTCTGCAGTTCCATCACCATCTCGTTGCGCAGGTCGTTCATGGAGTCGGTGGGGGCAACCGGAAAGTAGCCTTCCTTGTGGCGCGGCTTGTAGCCAAGGTTGGGAAACTCTTCACGACCGCTGTTCCAAGCACCTTCGACCGAGTCGACCAGATAGAAGGACTGATTGGCGGAAGAGTCATAACGGACTTCGTCGAAGATAAAAAATTCGGCTTCGGGTCCGAAGTAGGCGGTATCACCGAGACCGGTGGACTTCAGATAGGCCTCGGCCTTGCGGGCGATGTTACGCGGGTCGCGGCTGTAATCCTCTTTGGTGATCGGGTCGAAGATATTGCAGATCAGCGACAGAGTCGGAATTGCGGTAAAGGGATCCATCTTTGCCGTGGCAGGATCGGGGAGAATGATCATATCGGAGGCATGAATCGGTTGCCACCCGCGGATAGAGGAACCGTCGAAGCCTTGGCCGTCCTCAAAGGTGTCCTCGCCAAATTCGCTCATCGGCACGGTAAAATGCTGCCAGATGCCAACAAAATCCATGAATTTAAAATCAACCATCAAGGCGCCATTTTCTTTGGCAAACTCTACTACCTGTTTCGGGGTCATCTAACGTCTCCTTTCAAGATGTCGTGCTGATTGTAACACTGGTACCTACGTAACTTTAAAGCGCATCTTCTCCGGTTTCCCCGGTCCTAATCCGGACAACGGCCTCAACTGGCGTGACAAAAATTTTGCCATCACCGATTCGCCCTGTCTTGGCTGCCTTTTCAACGGCCTCAACCACCTTCGGCAGAATGCCATCGGCAACAATAATCTCTAACTTGATCTTGGGTATGAAATCTACCACATACTCAGCGCCACGATACAATTCGGTATGGCCTTTCTGACGTCCAAAGCCCTTGACCTCACTGATAGTGATTCCCTGAATACCGATTTCATTTAGGGCTTCTTTGACTTCATCCAGCTTGAACGGTTTAATGATCGCCTCTACCTTTTTCACCCTTGTATCCCCCCTTCTCAGTCGGACAAGCCAACCGGTTATAAATTTCGCGCCGGCTATATTAGTTGAGGTACCCAACCACAATGCAAGCAGTTTGCCAACTTCAACAGACTGAATAACTACATAGATTCATTTAATTCCTGCTCCTGCTCGAATGGGAAAACAAAACATTGCTGCATAATAATAAGGCACAACAATCTAATGTGGTCATTAATTAGGCACTCAAACGGCTAATTCTTTGAGTTCACGTATAATTTCTACTTGACGCTGGTTGATGTAGTAGGCAAGTGACTGCTGTGAATGACGCTCGGCATGAAATTCCAGTATGCATGTCGGCGACGGGAAATCCTCGGTGATCTTTACCACCCTCGCACTGGCACCAATTTCGCTGAAGGACAGGTCTTCAACCGACTTGAGCTTAAGGATCAGGTTTACCTCTTTGCCGACCTCTAGGCAGCCTAAAGGGCCATTAACCTGAAGCGCTACACCACCAAGCGAGATATCCCGCACGGTGGCAGGGATGATATCGTCCTCGCAATGGATGTCGGCATCCGGCCGCCGGGCATCATCAAGGCAGACCCGAACGAAACGCCGCAGGTCAGAACGGATCTTTGCATAGTGGAAACGGCTGAGGATAACCTTTTTACGGGTGGCGCTGACATAAAAAACTTCCCCCACCAAGTCTTCCGGCACGGGACTCTTCTCGTGGGACCGGATCAGGACTTTCTTTTCGAAGGTGATAACCTTGGCCTGATACTCGTGGACCTCAAACTCGGCCATATCATTTTCTACCGACACCAGCCGTGCATCATAGGAAACCGGAATCTCTTTGTAGTAGTTCAGGAAAGAGAAGGTCTCCCCCACCATCCCTTTCAAAAACTGCACGATCAGTAGGCCGTCCTCCCGCTCAGAACCGCGCACCACCTTGTCGTAGTAAGAAAAATCCACGTATGATCCTTGGTATTCGTTTGGTGCAGGTGCAGCCCAGAAGAAGCGATTGCATTACACCTGGCAACCTTCTATACTCCTGAAACCAATTGTATCTATCAAAAAACAAGAGCCACCTCAAGCCCCTATGCAAAAAAATATGCACTTTCCCCCTGTCCTGACGTCACCAGGTGGTGTCGTCGTCGTGCTCTGCATGGCATGCCTGTTCGGCAAACCGCCTGCAATCAGGGCCGATATTTACCGTTTTGTCACCGTAGATGGGGTGGAGAGCTTTACCGATGCACCGCTCAAAAAAGATGCACAGATTGTACTAAAGGACGAAAAAAAAGCGCGGCGCAGGGTTTCGGCAAGATCCTTGTCGCGGAGCGCAGCCATGCATAAACAACCGGCCCCTTCACTGCAGGAGATCGTTGAAAAGACCATACAGGCGCAGGTATCAAACGGAGAAGGCAAGGCAACCACCAGTACCGAGACAACCCTTCCGGTGAGTGGTCCGATAACCTCAGTGGTCGGCATGCGTATCGACCCCTTTGACGGCACGTGGCGCCACCATAACGGTATTGACATTGCTGTTCCTGATGGTACGCCGGTCAAGGCGGTGTCAGACGGGACCGTGCTCTACAGCGGGCTGCGCGCCGGTTATGGCTGGACCGTGCTCTTGGAACATGACAACGGCATGATCACCCTGTATGCCCACAACAGCAGGATTACTGCCGAAGCGGGGCAGATGGTAAAAAAGGGTGAAACCATTGCGTTATCCGGCAATACCGGCCGTTCTACCGGTCCCCATGTGCATTTTGAGGCATGGCAGGCTGGTGCCAATATCACCCCCGCCTTCATGCCGGGCAGCGGTATAAAAATTGCCGCAATTCCAGGATACACCCACCGGGCAAAGCCTCATTTCCGCAAACAAGTACTGGCAGACGGCTCTCTTTTGATCACCAACCTGCCCGGCACCGCTCACTAGTGAAACAGGTTTTGGACCAGTATGCCCGCCTGCTTGAAACAGAAGAGGCTGCACAACCGGGTAACATAGCCATTGCCTGTCGCGATGACGGCATCGAGACGACGGGGCCATCTGATCTTGCGATGTTGGCGGTACAAGTCCTTGAAAGGCTGGCGGTGACGGCAATAATCGTCGCCGTACCAGCGCGTCCCTATCCCGACCTGTTGTTGCAACGTACGTGGCCGTGCACCGACTGCATCGCACCGCGGGATTCGGAATCGCGTTCGTCACTGCATGATATCCCACTGGTTGCCACGACCGCCCTGCCTGAAGAACTCCCTGCCGCCATCGCCTCTGCCCTGACGCGCCGTAAAGGCTGCATCGTCGCTACCGGATGCCTGGTATCCCAAGGTGCGCTCACTGTAGAACAGGCCTATATCGCCTGGTCATCGCTGTATCACGCCAGCTCCATCAAATACCTTGACGACCTGTTGCAGTATGGCCGGAAGGTGCCGGGAGAGGTGGGGGTGGCTGACCTGGTTCGAAGGCACTGCACGGCACTCTCGACCGCCCTGCAGCCCGCTTTCGGAACCGGCCCGTTCCACGATGAACACCAGATCACTGCCGAGCTTATGGCAGTCGGCCGGGCAACCGTCAGGATGGGACTGGTAGATTCCTTTTTCGGTAACATCTCCTATGCTGCTCTTGATGCATGCTATATCTCACAGACTTCAGCCCGTCTGGATCAACTGGAACGGCAGATAGACGTGATCCCTTTCGACAACTCCTCAACTGCAGGGGTTACGGCCTCCAGCGAACTGCCGACCCACCGGTCAATCCTGGCGGCAACCGGATGCAAAGCCATACTGCACGGTCATCCGCTCTTCTCGGTGGTGATGAGTTTCTTCAGCAACCCGACGCCATATCCCGACATTGATCAGGTCTGCGGCATCCCGGTAGTAGGTGGCGAAAGTGGTCAGGGGGGGATGGCGGAGACGCTGCCGCGCGCCTTTGTCTTAACCGGGGCACGGTCAGTCATTGTGCGGGGGCATGGGGTATTCAGTGTCGGCAGTGTCGATTTTAACGAGGCCTTTTCCGGTCTGGTGACAACAGAACGGCACTGCAGGGAGGAATACTGCCGGCAACTTGAGGCAAGACTTTCAACGACAACGATGGGCTAGAAACCAAGAAGAGGCGTGGAACAATCCACGCCTCTTCTCAATCGGCCTATACACTAGAGGGATCAGCAGCCCGCTGTCTTGCGGAACAGCTTGCTACGGTTTTTGCCGCCAGCATCGTCATATTTACAACGGATCTCGTCGCCGACAACAATGCGGCGATCGCGGAGCTTATCCAGAGTCAGGTTATCGGTGACCATAATCGGCACCTTGTTGCCGGTCTTATTGTCTTTCAAAATCACCGTGGCAGCGTTCCCGGCCCACTGAATCCTCTCCACAACGCCCACAATCTTCTGGTCAGCAGCAAAAGCCATCGAAGATACGCCAAGCATAACAACGACAATCAGAACAGACACGAACTTTTTCATGGTGCAGACTCCTTTTCGGTGATGAAGATATCGATCCAGAAGCAAGCCATCAATGTGCGCGAATATAAGCAAAATTTCACTTTTTAGCAAGGTCTTTCATCTGATCGGCCAGCCCCACCTGCGCGGCGGCCGTAACGTGTCAGCAGCTCACTCCAACGGGCTGCCAGTTCAGGTGTCAGCTGTCCCGGCCGCATACGCCAGCCCCAGTTGCCATCAGGCGTCCCTGGCCGATTCATCCGTGCCTCAGAAGCAAGGCCCAGTAGATCCTGCATCGGCAGAATGGCCGTCTTTGCCACGGACATCAAGGCCGTGCGGATCAGATCCTTGGCCGGTTCCCTTCCCGTGGTACCCAGATAGGCGGTCATCGCCGCATACACGGCAGGTGGCAGCGTCGAAGACCACCCGTACGTCGTATCATTATCATGGGTACCGGTGTAGACGACGCAATTGGCCCGATGGTTATGCGGCAGATACGGGTTTGACGCATCCGAATCAAAGGCAAACTGCAATATCTTCATCCCCGGCAGGCCGAACTGGTCGCGCAACGCCGCAACCTGCGGGGTAATCACCCCCAGGTCTTCGGCAATAAACGGAAGCCCTCCCACGGCAGCCCGCACCGCCTCGAAAAAACTGGCGCCGGGGCCGGCCACCCAGCTCCCCTCAATAGCGGTCTTGGAAGAGGCCGGCACCTGCCAGGAGGCCTCAAAGCCCCTGAAATGGTCAATTCTAACGATTTCGAACTGATCCAGCAACTGCCTGATCCGGGCGATCCACCAGCCATACCCTTCATACGCCATGGCATCCCAGTTATACAGCGGGTTTCCCCACAGCTGTCCTGTCTTGCTGAAGTAATCCGGAGGCACACCGGCCACGGAGGTCGGCCGCCCCGACGCATCAAGCAGAAAAAGATGCTGGTTACACCAGACATCAGCCGAATCATGGGCCACAAAAATCGGCAGGTCGCCGATGATGCCGATCCCCCGTTCCGCGGCGTAGCGTTTTGCCTGTTGCCACTGACGCCAGACCTGCCACTGCTGATACTTCTGGGCACCTATTTCGGTGCCGAAGGTCGTGGAGGCCTGTCTGCAGGCCTCCTGATTTCGCACGGCAAGCTCCTTGGCCCAACTGGTCCAGGGGCGGCCTTGATACTGCCGTTTCAAGGCCTGATACAAGGCATAATCGTGAAGCCAGTAGGCACTGTCACAAAAATGCCAGAATTCCTCAAGGCGCGGTGTCTGCCCCTGACTGAAAAAACGCTCCGCAGCAGTTGAGAGCAGCCGCCTTTTACGCTGGAAAGCCTCGTTAAAATCGACACATCCTTCCGAAATGACGCTCGACAAGGCCTCCTTTGGCAGGTCACCCTCCTCTACCAGAGACTGCATGTCGATCATGAGCGGGTTGCCGGCAAAGGCCGAGTAGGCTGAATACGGTGAATTTCCGGCAGCAGGCGGACCGAGCGGCAGGACCTGCCAGTACGAAAATCCACTCTGGGAAAGAAAATCGAGGAAGCCGTACAGCTCCCGTCCCAAGGTACCGACCCCCTCGCCCCCCGGAAGTGAGGTCGGATGCAACAAGACCCCGGCCCGCCGTCTGCCCGTCATAGGTGCTCCTCTGTACTGTCTGATAGTGTTTGAATTAGCCGAATTGTACGCTATAGTCAAACCATCCCACGCTGCGGAGCAAGAGTGTGCTCGATTCTGTAATTACTGATATGACCGCTTCAGTCAACCTCGAAAAGGCGATCTGTGCCGCAGTCAGAGAGTTGCATCTCGCCCGCCGTCACTGGGGTTCGTACCCACCGGGGCATCCTGTGGTGCAACAAGCATTGGATCGACTGTCTTCAGCATATCAGAAACTGTGTGAATTGCAGACCGATCTCTCCATTGGGGTAACGCGCGATGGCCTCTTGTATGGCGAGGCGTATATCGACAAGGCCGATCAACATTGCCGGGCCGTGGGGGCAGCGCTGTTCGAACGGGGCGTGGGCACCCTGCTTATCGGTAGACAGCCATCACGCGATGAAATAGCCCATCTGTTACATATCCTCACCATGAAACGCGAGGATATCCTGGCGGCAGGTGGTGTGGAGGCCCTTTGGCAGGCGACCGAACATAGCGCCATAAGGCTGCGTGGTATCCGCTACGACCGTTTCAGCGGTACAGAGGAATCAGAGCTCGACGCGGCATCAGGAGCCAGCAACCTGTGGGAACAGCTGGTCCGTCTTTTAATGCAGGGGCAGGTCGGGCTGGCAGGCCAGGAGCAGATGGGAGAGACGCGACCGGAAGTGTTGGCCGCCACCCTGAACGCCCTGTTTGCCCAGCGCATGGGCACCGGCAGCGGACTTTCCTCCAGCAGTATCAGGGATTCGCTTGCCACCATGCAGGCCATAGTACATGCCAACGTCCCCTCGGCAGCTGACGGCACAAGCGCCGCCCGAGGCGGGACCGCGCCCTATCCGACAACCAACGACCAGGCGGGTCTGGCCGCCTTCATCGCCGCTCTTGACCCGGCCCTGCGCCGCCAGATTTTAAACGGTTTTTGTGAAACCTCCAGCGGCGACCTAACTACCGAAGAGGCCTTTTTCCTGCATCTTGGACCTACCATGATGCAGGATACCTACGCCACCGCCGAACAATATGCCGCGACCCCTGCCTTGTTAAAAAAGATACTGCGCAAGATGGTCCCCCATGTAGCCAATGCCTATGAGATCAGCAGCGAGGAGGAAGAGGTCCGCGACAAGGTGAGGGTCCTCGTGCAGGAACACCGACAGGAGACCTATATCCCGGATGACTATTTTGCAGGGCTGCAGGATCTGATAATGGGCAATCCGATCGGCCAGCCCCCTCCCGAGCGTATTCGCGAGCTGCTGCGTACCCTTGAGACCGCCGCCATAGAGAGCAGAGGAAGCGAAATCATCCTGCAGCTGGTTGTTACCGATCCCGAGGGGGAAAACAGCGATGAACTGATCCAGAACCTGTCTGAGATGTGCGGTTATTTCCTGGAACTGGGTGACTACGGTCAGGTGCTCACTATCCTCAACCAGGCCGCCGCCCCTCACATTCCGCTCAAGCTGCGTCTGGCACTGCGTGATGCCTTCAGTAAACGGGAATTTCTCGATGAAATACTCTCCGGGCTTATCATCTGGGGCAAGCCCAAGTACCAGCAGGTAGGCCTGCTGATCCAGGTTATCGGCAGACCGTTCATTGACCCGCTGCTGGACCGTCTGGCAGAAGAGGAAGGCATGTCGTTGCGTCGGTTTATGATGGACCGCGTACTGGCCTTCGGGGAGGCTGCACGGCCTGCCCTGCTCGACCGCCTTTCGGATAAGCGCTGGTATGTGCTGCGTAATATCATTATCATGTTGCGCAGCCTGGCACCTGGCCAAGAGGCCGAGCGGCTGCGCCCACTGATGAAACACGCCAACCCCAAGGTGCGGCAGGAGGTGCTCAAATCGCTCCTGCTGGCAGGTGACCCAATCGCTCAGCGCCAACTACAGCGTGACCTCGACGCCACCGATCGCGAGACGCAGCTCGCCGCACTGAACCTCGTCGATCGCAGCAGTCCACCTGAGGTAGCACAAAAACTACTGCAGCTGCTCACCACCGGCGGCTATTCGCCGGTTGAATACGAACTTAAGGCCGCCTGTGTACAAGCCCTGTCAGAAACAGGTCGCAGTCAGGTGCTGCCGGAGCTTGGCAGACTGCTGCACAGTCGCAGCCTTTTGGGATTCAAGACGCTAAACCGTCTCAAGGCTGACATTGTACGCTCGCTGGAGCGGTATCCTGCGGATGCTGTGATGCCCCTTCTTGAGCGCCTTGCCAGAGGCTCAGACGAACTGGCAAAGCTGGCAGCCGAACAACTTAAGATTCTGCGGGGCAAGAAGGCATGAGCACAGCCGACAAGACGCACAACCTCCATGACTTCATTCGGCACCTGCTTTCCGCAGCAGCAGCGGCTGGTCTGTATAGCATGTCCCACCAGCAGGTGGTACGGCTGATAGAGGTGGCTCATACCAGTCTGAGCAAAGCCTTGGAAGTCCGCCCGGACATCGCCATCCTCGAGGTGGACGGCGAGTTGGTGATCGATGCCGAACCGCAACCGTTCACACTGGTATTGGACCGATTCGCCAGGCTGCTGCAGGAAAACGGCATCGGACATCTGCGCTTTATGTCCGGTGTGTCGCCCGACGAGCTCACAACCTTTATCGGCATCCTTGCCAAACAGGATCACCGCGCCCTCGGCTCCGGCGATCATATACGGGTGGGACGGGTTGAAATGCCAGAGCTGGGCTCCGACGCAGGAAGTCTCGGCGCCGGCGCAACAGCTGCCGGCAGTGGGTATTTCAGCCTGGATGGCCTGCAGTCTGTCGAGCTGTCACGCCTGACCGAGGTGTACGAGGCGGTCAGACGCAACGAGCGACTTAAACCGAGCGGCATCGCCGCCACGGTCGCCGAACTGGTCGAAGCGTTCAAACGCGAAGGAGAGGCGCTGTTGGTCATGGCGGCGCTGCGTGAGAAAGACGAATATACCTTTACCCATACCGCCAACGTCTGCATCCTCACCATGGCTCAAGCCATGTCGCTCGGGATCAGGGGACAACTGTTAAACGACATCGGCATGGCGGCCATGCTGCACGATATCGGGAAGATGTTTGTGCCGGACGAGATTCTGACCAAACCAGGCAGGCTGACTGACGAGGAATTTACTATCATGAAGGGCCATCCGGCCAAAGGTGCGCGGTATCTCCTGGAAACCCCAGGGGTACCAAGGCTGGCCGCCATTGTGGCATACGAGCATCACATGCGCGATGACCTGAGTGGCTACCCGCAACCGCCAGCGGGGTGGCACCTGAATATGGCCAGCCAGATGACCGGCATCTCGGATATCTTTGATGCCATGCGCACCAGACGGCCGTACCAACCACCTAAAGAAACCGGCGAGATAGCCAACCTGCTCCTGTCGAAATCAGGTACGGAGTTCCCCGCGCCGTTGGTCCAGAATTTTCTCCTGCTGATTGCCCGCCGCACTAAGCAGCGTTAGCACCCTTTCCGCCCCCTTTTGTCTTCGTACATCGCCAGGTCTGCATCGCGGATCGCCTCATGGATCCGCGCTGGCAGATGTGTCGTGGCATAGCCCAGGGAAAAACGGACCGGCACCCCGTGTTCAGAGGTGCGGCGGCCGTCTGAAAGCGTGTCCCGGGCCCGCTCCATAATGGTTTCCATCAGCTCTTCCCCAACCCCTTTGAGCAGCACCGCGAACTCATCGCCCCCCAGCCGGACAATGGTGTCACCGCCGCGGAACACCTCCCGCAGCAGCTCGGCGGCAGTCCTGATCAACGCATCACCATGATCGTGACCGTAGTGATCGTTCACCAGCTTCAAACCATCCAGGTCCGCGATTACTACCGAAATGGGGCTGGTACGGCCTTGACGCAGATTTTCCAGCTCCGCCTCGAAGAATGCACGGTTAAAGAGCTGGGTTAACTCGTCATGGGTACTGAGGTAGCGTAGCCGGTCTTCCATCTCCCGCCGTTTCGTCACATCCCGCGCCACATGCACCGCACCGACCAGATTACCCTCCATATCGAAGGTCGGGTTTACCGTGATGTGGTAGTAACAGTCCATATGCGGGATATAGACCTCGGTTTCGTGGGGTTGCCTGTCGCGCAGCAGGGCCACATGGGGGCAGCTGTCTGGCGGGTGGCTGGCCCCGTGGAATTGAAGATAGCATGGAGCCCTGCCCTCAAGCCCGCCGCCATCACCAAGCCCCAGGCGCTCGCGGGCAGCCTTGTTGACATGGACGATCTGATGGGCTGTGTCGATAACCGTCACCAGATCGGGGATGGTGTCAAAGGTTTCGCGCCACTGTACGTTGGCAAGTTCCAGGGCGCTGCGGGCCCTGACACGTTCCTCTTCAAGTTTGAGACGCCCCATGAAACTACCCAGGCCTCGTGTGGCGGTCATCACCATTGAGGTCTCAGCGTCGGTCCAGGCGCGTTCGCGGTGCATGTCGTACAGGCAGGCAAAGCCCCACAGATGCCCCTCTTCAAAAATAGGGGTCATCAACAAGGAACGAATCCTCAGACCGTCCAGTATGGAGCGTTCTTCAGGCGGGAAAGAGGTCCGCGGGCCGGAAACCAGCTTGCCGTGACGCAGCATGCGGTACCACCGCTCGATATAGGGCAACTCCGGGGCATCGGGGTCTATGCCGTCAAGCACCCGCAGCACCATGTCACCGCTGGCAAAACCGCTTACCAAGCGCACCTCCCGCTGGCTGAAGGCGACCTCATGGTAGCTGAACAGACAGACCTTATCGGCCTGAGCCGCCTTGGCCATCTCCTGCAGGGCAAAATCGACGGCGTCCTGATTGGCATCGGCCGACAGCAGATACTGTATCGCCATATTCACGCCCGACAACAGGCGTGACTGCTGAGCAGCCAAACGCCTGCTACGCAGGGCGGCGGCCTCTTTTTGCAACACGAAGAAAAGCTGTTCGACATTCAGTGGTTTGAGCAGATACCCGTCGATCTTTAAATTGATGGCTTGGAGGAGGTGGTCGGTATCGTTGCAGGCAGAGATCACCACAACCGGCACGGCAGGGCGCTCCTGTTTGATGTGGTACGTAAGCTCCAATCCCGACATGGTAGGCATTGTAAGATCGGTCAACACCAGGTCGGGCATATGACGGCGAAACAGCTCAAGGGCGACCCGCCCGTTCTCGGCCAGGTGCAGCTCGCCACAGGTCGGGGCCAAAATACGGGCAACATGCTTGCGCACCTGCTCATCATCTTCGGCAAAGAGGATCGTGAGTTCTCGGAGGTCCAGGGGGGTTATTGCTGGAAAGGCTGTTGTTGTAGATGACACCATGGAAAGCCCTGTTTCCGACGGCAGCAGATATGAACAGTTCGATTTTGTACCGTGGATACCTCCCCCTGTCAAGGAGGGCCAAACATTAGTTTAATTTCATGCAACAGCGCAACCGGGGAATCGGCATCGGCCACGGCACATCAGCGATGCATTGCCGCGGGGACCGGCCGCATAGCCGTGTTATCCGCCATTCTGGCTACGTTCTGAGCAGGTCGTGTTTTTTGAGCAGGCTGTACAGGGTCGGCCGACTTACTCCCAAGGTTTCCGCCGTTTTGACAATATTGCCGTCATTCCTTTTCAGCTCCTCGGCAATCAGTTCATACTCCACCGAGTCCTTAGCCTCTCTGAGTGTCCGCGGTCCCGCACAAAATGCCACGTGCGGGGCTGCGGAGATACCGGATATATCCGGCTCCCCCCCCAAGTCGACAGCGTCAATCGTTTTGGCATCACACATGATAACGGCCCGTTGCACACGGTTTCGAAGCTCGCGGACATTCCCGGGCCACGAATGCCCTTTGAGAAACGCGAGCGCTGACGGGCTGAAGCGTTGCGCACCCATCTTGTGTTCTTCGCTGAAAAGGCGGAGATAGTAATTGGCCAGCAGCATGATGTCCTCGCCTCGATTACGCAATGGCGGGAGGTCGATGACAATCACGCCAATCCGGTAAAACAGGTCCTCCCTGAAACGGCCCTCTTTAATGGCCGCACCGATATCGATGTTGCTGGCACAGATCGGCCGGGTATCAACCGCAATATTCTCCCGTCCGCCGACACGCTGCAGCACCCCCTCCTGAAGAAAACGCAGTAGCTTTACCTGGAGGTTAACCGGCAACTCCCCGATCTCGTCAAGAAAAAGTGAGCCGTTATGTGCCTGTTGAAATTTGCCCTGCACCGTGGTGTGAGCCCCCGTGAACGCCCCCCGCTCATGGCCGAAAAATTCCGATTCAAGCAGATTTTCCGGGATGGCCCCACAGTTTATTGCCACAAAGGCCCCATTTTTGCGACTGCCTGCCATGTGCAGGGCCCGGGCCACCAATTCTTTGCCGGTCCCGCTTTCCCCCCCAATGAATACCGGCACATTCGTAGAGGCGACCTTGCGTATGTTAGAGAATATCTTCTGCATCTCCGGGCACTGGCCGATCATGCCCCACGAATCGCCGGCGGTCAGTTCAATCGAACGCTGAAGTTGGCGATTCTGTTCTTCAATATTGGCCAGATGCAGGGCCCGTGAAATAATAATCTTCAATTCACTGAGACTGGGGGGCTTGGGGTAAAAATCATAGGCGCCAAGCCGAATTGCCTTTAAGGCGTTGGCCCGTTCGTCATTCCCGGTCAACATGATGACCTTTGTGGCTGGGCTCAGACTCAATATCTCGCCAAGACAGCGAAACCCTTCGACCTCCGAGTTTGCATGCGGAGGCAGGCCAAGATCCAATATCACCACTCGTGTCCTATATTCCTTGAACAGGGAGATGGCCTCGTTGGCGTCACCGGCAGTAACGGCGGCATATTCAGCCGCAAGCCCCCATTTGAGCTGCGAGCAGATAACGGCGTTGTCATCCACTATCAGGATCTTTTCCTGCAATGGCCCTTCTGCCGGAATTTTTTCAGCGTGGACTGAACTCATGCAACACCTCACTGGCAGGAAGCCAAACGGTGAAGGTCGTCCCCACCCCGACTGCACTTTCCACATCGATCCTGCCACCATGGGCCTGGACTATCTGGCGTGATTGGAACAGGCCGATACCAAGTCCAGACTGTTTCGTTGAATGAAACGGGACAAAAAGCTCGTTCTGTATGAATTGACTCGTCATGCCACAGCCGCTGTCACGTACCCTAAAGAATGCCTGATCTGCCTCCGAACCAACCTCGACGGTCACCGTCGCATCTGATGCTGATGCCTCCACTGCATTCACCAGCAGATTCATGGTCACTTTCTGCATCTCGCTCCGATCGAAAATAGGATACACCGCCTCGCCAAGCACCTTTATATGGCCACTACCCAACTGGTCGGCGCTGTCGCCTACCAGGCTCAACAAATTGCCCTTTTCAAAGTGAAGCGTCTTGTTCTTGTCAAGCGTCTTCAAGTTGCTAATTATACCATGTATTTTTTGAACTGTACTCTGCAGGGAAATCAACAGATCCTTCTGATAATCAGGGTTGCCGATCAGTTGCGGGGCGTTTTCGGTGATCAGGGAGATAGCCGCCAACTGATTCTTGAGGTCATGCATGATAAAGGTCGCCACATTTCCTACCGCCGCCTCTTCACGGGACACCAGCAAGGCCTGTGAAAGCCGGTGGTGTCGAATGGTCTGATATGCCTGGCGGGCATAGGTCTTCATCAGATCAAAATCCTCATAGATATAGTTTTCATCTGGCTTGATCATCTCGCCGAGCACGATGAACCCCTCCATGGCCGGCTCACCAGGAAGAGGGACCACAAATGAGACCTTATGCCTCGACAGAAAAGGCCCGTTCTCCTCAAGTACCGCCTTGACGTGGTCTCTTACAAAGTAGACCCACCCCCGCTCATGCATCAGTACGACAAGACTGTTTTGAGGCGTAACGACCTCTGCCTTCAGGTCCATCCGGCACGTTGCGGCAACGGTATACACGCGCCGCTGGTCATCATAGAGAAACAGGGCCGCCCCGCTCACCCCAAACGTGTTGCAATACATCTCGAGTACCGACTGCAGCATGTCATTCCAGGAGGTAGTCGAGAGCTGTTCGGTAAACAGGAGCCACTGGGTGCGATAATCGTATTTGTTCTGATAAAAATGTTTCATCAGAACGACCTTCAGCTCTCTGCGCACCCTCCCGGAAAAGCAGAGCAAGGCGATCCCAGTGCCGGTCAGAAAGACCACTGAGATGCCGATCGACCGTGAAAACAGACCTGAGCAATATTTAAGCCCCTCACCAAAGGCCCCCAGGATAAGCAGGTATATCCCGACGGCAAACAACACCGCCGATTTCAAGGCCGCCTGACGCGATATGGTAATCTTGATGTTGACATCTCGACGGGTAAACGCAAACACCATCAGCCCCCCGGCGATGATGAACATAAAGGAGCGAAATGACGCATAGCCGATATTGATGGTCCGATACAACAACGCCTGGCTGTAATAGAAAACCTGTACCGCCAGCATCAGACAGAGGGCGATCAGAAAGAATTTGATGTTCCATAACGCCTGGGGAGAGGCATTGATGAAGGTGGACTCAAACTGGACAAAGGCCACCACAAGGCAGATCATGATTACGACATAGTAATAGAATCCGGCAGTTGTCAGAAAAAGCAACGGTTCATGCGGAAAATCAGGATTGTAGAAAAGTTGTTGCGGGGCAAGCAGGGCGGGAGGCAACACCAAAAAGCAGGAAAAGATGGTGACACCGCGGACAAAAAGACCGGACCGTCCCCATTGTCCCGGACTGCGGGCGCAGGTGAGACTGCACAGAAGCCAGATAGGCACGAGCGCCCCTTCAATAAGCAGTGACCCCCGCAGCCATACCGCGTAACGGCTGATGAGAGGCGTCAACAGGATATCATCAACCACCACCGCCACCGCCGTCCCCAGCAGAAGCAGCGCAACCGTAAGAGAAGCCGGACGTTCAAAAAATCGTAGGCTGGCAATGGCCAAACCGGCCAAAAACAGGGCCGACAACCACGCCAATACAGTGGGAAGAACAGCCATCAGCGTTACCTCACGGGGGCGTCGTGAATACTACAGACGCCAGCATCGCACACCGGCCTGCTGTATGGCAAAACGGTCAAGGATGCCCTTGACGTCAACCACCAGCGGTGTCCCGTGAGACAGGCGATGGAGATCTTCGGCAGTCAGACGGTGATAGGGACGGTGCGCAACGGCAATTATGATTACTGCCGCCGGTTGCAGCTGTTCAAACGGGCATAGCTGCAACCCGTATTCATGCATCGCCTCGGCTGCATCGGCCTGGGGGTCTGTCACCTGCACCACACAACCGTACTCCTCAAGTTCACGGATGATATCGATCACCTTGGAATTACGAAGATCGGGGCAGTCCTCCTTGAAGGTCAATCCCAATACCGTTACCCGATCCCCCAGCACACTGTGACCGGCATGGATCATCTCCTTGACGGTCTTTTGGGCTATGAAACGCCCCATCCCGTCGTTTATGCGACGGCCTGACAAGATGACCTGGGGGATGTAGCCGATCTTTTCCGCCTTATGGGTCAGATAATAGGGATCTACACCGATGCAATGCCCACCGACCAGTCCCGGTTTGAATTTTAGAAAGTTCCATTTGGTACCGGCTGCCTCCAGAACCTCATTGGTATCTAGCCCCAGCCGGTCGAAGAGTAACGCCAGTTCGTTCATCAGGGCGATGTTCAGGTCGCGCTGCGTGTTCTCGATAACCTTGGCCGCCTCGGCCACCTTGATGGAGGGAGCCTTGTGCACACCCGCGGTCACCACCGAGCCATAGACTGCCGCCACAACCTCCAGAGTTGCGGCGTCCTGTCCCGAAACGACCTTTTTTATCTTGGTGAAGGTATGTTCCTTGTCGCCGGGGTTGATCCGTTCGGGGCTATAGCCGACGGTAAAATCACGGCCGCAGGTAAGCCCCGAGGCGCGCTCCAGGATAGGTACGCACTCATCCTCGGTGACGCCCGGATAGACCGTCGATTCGTAAACCACAATATCACCACGCTTCAGGGCCTTCCCCGCCGTTTCCGAAGCCCTGAACATCAGGGTGAGATCTGGTTTGTTGGCCTCATCCACCGGTGTCGGTACGGCTACGATATGAAAATCGGCCAGAGACAACTGTTCGAGCCTGTCAGTAAACAGTATGTCAGCCGCCTGCAGCTCATCTGCCGTCACCTCACCGGTGCGGTCGTGACCAGCCTTCAACTCTGCTATTCGCACCGGGTTGATGTCGAACCCGATGGTGCGATGCACTTTACCGAATGTTACCGCCACCGGCAGACCAACATAGCCAAGCCCTATAACCGAAATGGTACGCTCAGTATGCATGAAAGCCCCCTCCGCAGACGTTCAATCCTGTCACCAGCAACGTATCCAAAGCCTCAAGGCAGGCATCTAATGCGGCAAAAACTCCTGAATACTTGGATAAAACGCCCTAGCAAACCGCTCGGCTACCTGTATGGCCTTCGCTTGATCGGTATCGAAAGGGACGCTGATCCGTACAAAGGCGGAGTCACGGCGTCGGGAAAACAGTGAATTGGTTATTTCGGCCAGTTTGAGAGAATATTCGTCCGACAGCGTCTTCTCCCGCACCTGAAACCAGTAAAGATACAGCTCCTTCTGCCCTCCCTTTTGATACACGGCGCGAACCACCCGCAGGCGCCCCGCAGGCAGATCAAGCATACCGCGTTTTGTCCAAAGCTCAAACCAGCCGCTGCCGGGCAGACAGTGCTTGGGGGAGTGAATACCACCCGAATCCTTGCCGCCGCTGTAATAGCCAAGATAGAGCGAAACCCGGTTGCCGGCGGTATCGGTATACTGCCGAGAGAAATAATCGGCGGCCTTCAACACACGTAAGACGCCAGCACTAAACTCCGATTGCGAAGTCATCTGCCATTCGGCAACCGTCCGCGGAAATTCACTGAACGGCTTGTTGGCAGGGATCTGTACATCGGCATGCAGATGAAGGTACAGGGCCAAGGCGCCCAACAGAAGATAAATACTGACAAATCGGGTAGATGGCTTCATGTTGGCCTCCCAGTCCCCGGCGGAAGCCGTTTCAACAGTACTCCCAAGACGAGCAGCAAGGCCATTGCCAAGACAAATACGACAATACCGGTAAACTCATGAAAAAAGCCTTGCGCTGCCTGCGCCCCCCAATACTGCGCCAGAAAACCGGTCACTATTACCCGTGATGCATTGGTCGCAATGGCGATCGGCAGGGCAGCGACTATCAGCACGACACGTTTCCATGGCGGGATGGTTATGATGCATGCATACGCCAATGCCAAGGCCACCAACGAAATCAGGGAACGTATGCCGCTGCAGGCATCTGCCACCTCCAGGGTAGTGGTCGGGAACATGATGACATTCCCCTCCCGCACCACGACCACCCCGCAGAGTTGTAAAAAGAGCACTGACACCTTGGTGACGAACAGCTTCAACGGGAAGGCGATCATGTCGTACAGGAGGTACGGAATTGGCACCATGAAGAACAGGTAGCCAAGTGGCAGCGCCATCCCTTTAAGCACCTCCCGACCAAACACAAACAGTACCAGGCCGGCCAGCAGTACGATCAACGATGAACGCATCAAAAAATATTCCGACCCCAGCCATGAGAACAACAACTGGAAACCTCCCGCCAACAGCACAACCAGTCCCCAGTTGCTTGGCTCTAGCGGTATCGCCTTTACCTCAGGCCAGCGTTGCCAGAAAAAATACCCGGCAATCAACGGCACCAAAAAGCCGTGGGAATAGTTTTCGTCCGTGTACCATTCCAGCACCATGGCCGGCATGATCTGCCAATATACAGCGACAAGCAAAAGGCCAATGGCGAACAGGTGCCAACGGTACTGCTTAAGTGCCTGATCAAAGTTCATACGGAACTCCACGGGTATCAGTACACGTTGCTGTTATTACACGTGATAATAGGCACGGTACCACTCGACAAACCGCGCTATTCCCTCTTCTATAGGGGTTTGAGGCCTAAAGCCGGTGTCACGGGTCAGATCGTCAACATCGGCGAAGGTGCTCGGCACATCCCCCGGCTGCATCGGCAGCATGTTTTTTACAGTGCTCTTCCCTAGACAATTTTCAAGCACCTCAATAAAATAAAGCAATTCTACGGGCGTATTGTTGCCAATATTGTAAACCCGCCACGGGACGAAGCTGGTCCCGGGATCGGGGGCCAGGCCGTTCCAGGTGGGGTCCGGAGAGGCAATCCGCCCGGCAGCCCTGACAACCCCTTCTGCAATATCATCGACATACGTAAAATCACGCTTCATCCGGCCATGGTTATAGACATCAATGGGGTTCCCTTCCAGGATCGCTTTCGTAAAAAGAAACAGCGCCATATCCGGCCGCCCCCAGGGGCCATAGACCGTAAAGAAACGTAGACCGGTCGTGGGCAGACCATAGAGATTCGAATACGTATGGGCCATCAGCTCGTTGGCCTTCTTGGTAGCCGCATACAGCGAGAGCGGATGATCGACATTCTGGTGCACAGAAAACGGCATGGCCGTATTGGCGCCATAGACCGAACTCGACGAGGCATACACCAAGTGTTTCACGCCATGATGCCGGCAACCTTCAAGTATGTTGATAAAACCGACCAGATTGCTGTCTACATAGGCATGGGGATTGGTTATCGAGTATCGCACGCCAGCCTGGGCGGCCAGATTGATGACACTATCAAAGCGGTGCGCATTAAACAGCCCCTCTATCAGGGGGCGGTCCTCAAGCCCTCCCCTCACAAAGCTAAAACCTGGCAGATCTGTCAGGCGGGCCAGTCTGGCCTCCTTCAACGACACGGCATAGTAGTCGTTTAAGTTATCAAGTCCGACAACCGTCTCGCCCTGCTCAAGCAGGCGCAGACTCACATGGTAGCCGATGAAACCGGCAGCGCCGGTAACCAATACGGTGGACATACCGGGAAACCTCCCTCGTTTTTTGAACCGGTCGGGCCTTGCCCAACCATCTGGTGACGGCCCTACAGTGCCATCACCAGCCTATATCCGCTATAAGGGGCAGATGATCGGATCCGATATCCCGGCCGACCCTGCAGGAAAGGGGTTTCAATCCCTTTCCCACCAGAATATGGTCTATCCGCACCCCAAAAGACAGACCGCCGACACTGACGCGCTGGGTAAAACCGTATCCCCAGCCGGTAGCACTGAAGGCGTTTGCATAACCGTTCCAGTACCGTTTATAGAGGTTGCTCTCAACCGGCGTATTAAAATCTCCGGCGAGAATCACGGGCGGTTTTAACGTGCCGATAGTATCGGCAAGGTTGCCAGCGACAAACCATCTGCCGGCAATCTGTTGATCGAACAACTGCCTCCTCGATGGTCTCACGAGGGTTCTCCTATCCAGTAGTGCCTGCAGGCCAAAACGTGGTGAAGGCAGATGAAGCGAGCACACGTCGACCGCCCCTTTTGGCGTTTGTATAACGGCTTGAAGCAGATGGGTCTCGGGCCACAGCTCTGTTTTTTGCTGTAATTCTGTTGCATTATAAGAAACAATCGGGTAGCGGGATAACACCGCCAATCCACCGTGCCGGACCACCTGCCACCCCGCCGGCACCGGAAGCCTTAAGGCATCGGGACATTCCTGTAGCGCCGCAACGTCAATCGCAGACTCTCTGAGCAGGGCTGCGAACTCCTCTGCATTATACCACCCTCCCAGGATGTTATAACTGAGCACCCGTATGTGGTGACTACCAGAGCCGACCGTCTCCTTCAAAGGCAGGTTAAAGCCCATCAAAGGGCCTGCCACAACTCCCCCTGCCAGCATGAGCGGCAATAAGGCACGGCGACGACGCCACACGGCTAACGGTACAAGGAACGCTGTCGGTAACGCAGCAAGCCAGCGCGGCGCAAACAGGAGCATGGCCAGAGGCCACCACTGTTCCTGTGCATACTGCAAGGCGAGCCAGAGCGTCACCATGAGCAGCAGATCGCACCAAGCAACCCAGGTGAGCCAACGACTGGCCTGCCTTGTGATCTGCCAGCGCCCGCTCATTACCGCTCCTAGCTAAACGGGTTTGGCAGCCGCGAGATACAGAACCGGTATTTCCCGGAGTCTTCCGACTGGATAGAGTCGACATATTCCAGTTGATAGGCCATCCGGTTCCCAAAACGTTGCTGCGCCAGCCGGTCGATATCCTGGAGGGTCTGCTCCGAAAACTGTTCTCCCCGCACCAGCCGGAAAAGCAGTCTATCGCGCTCTTCCTGGACAATCTGCATCTGCTTGACCCCCGGCAACTGCATGGCGAAGTTTTCCGTCAGCGATATGCCTGAGATATACTGCCCGTCGGGTGTTACCACATAGTCGGCCACCCGCCCTTCCAGAGCGTCTAAAACCGGGTAACTGCAGCCGCAGGGGCAGTCCTTTCCAACGGACAACCGTCCGACATCACCCACCTTGTACCGAATCATCGGCATACCGTAGTTGCTGAGATCAGTTACCACAATCGCCCCCGGCGCACCGGACGGTACCGGTTTGTCGTCACGCACAAACTCAACCATCAGTGTATCGCAGTTTAGGTGCATCTGCCCTGCCGGACATTCACAGGCGATCAGACTCACCTCCTCGCAGCCGTACCGGTTGGTGACGCGACAGCCGAATACCCGTTCTATGGCCTGACGTTCAAAATCGTGCAAGACCATACAGGTGCTGATGATGCCTTGAGGATGTATACCAGCCAGGCCTCTTTGTTCCATGAATCTGGTAAACAAAAACAATGAATGGGCATGCCCAAAAAGTATTACCGGTTGTTTTTTTAACAGCTTGCCATGAAAGGCCCGCATGGTCGGCTCATCCATCTTGAGGGTATCCAGATAGACATGACGAACAAGCAGCAGGTTGCGCAGATACATCCGCCAGTTTTGGTAACACTCAGGATTGCCCCAGATCGCCCCTACCCGTTCGCCGATATCCCAGCCGGACCAACGGTCATAGGCGATGGTTACCCCCCGCTTCCACTGGCAGCTCGCCTCGTCGACAAACAACTCAAGCGATACCCCCGTGGAGCCGGACGTCTTCTTCTGGACCAATTCTGTCGTCGGCACGTTGCGCGCCACCATACGAGCCATATTGGCCCGAATAGCATCTTTGGTCAGAAACGGCACGCGCTGCAGGTCATCCTGGGTATAGATTTGTTCAGGGGTAATCCCTGCCGCAGCAAACAGGTCGCGGTAGTAGTCGGTCTGTTCGGTGGCATGGCGGACCAACGCACGTAACCGCTCCTCCTGGTATGCCCGCACCCTCTCCCGTGGCCAGCGGTGCATCTGCTCAACCATTTTCAGGTTACGCAGATAGGGAGAACGTTCCTTCATCGCCCAAAGCGGGGCGACGAGCCCCCGTATGCATGCACCTGAAATGCTCAACCGATTGCCTTTCTGGGCGGTCAGTAGCTGACCGTAAGGTACCCCACAGGCCAGGTCCCCTGGTCGTCTCGGTATAACGGCACCGTAATAATACCTGCAGCGGCTAGCGCATCCCACGCCGTTGCGGAAGAATCCGGTTTGGTCACGAAGGTACCGGCATCGGTCACCACCTGTATGCGGTGGGGGGACAGCAACCTGACTTGTTCAAGCGGCGCCTTCCTGTTGTGCAGTTCATAGTCGTAAAGCAGCAGCGACGTGGCACCATCAGGGCCGGTTACGCTCTCGCCATCAACTACCGGGTTGCCATTTGCGAGCCTGATTGCGACACCGCTAGGCGTTGCGAAACGGAGCTCCTGCAACTGAACACCGATCTCTCTGCCGAAAAAAACGGATTTTGCCCCTTTACCGGCGGCATGCAACGCAACACTCTCCTTGGAAGCCCCCATCAGATACCTGTTCGAGACAAATCGCCCGGTACCGTCAAAGTAGCCTCCCATCGCACAGGCGACGGTCGAGTAGCCAGGATAACTGTCTTTTTTCACGAACGTATTGTGGACAAACAAGGGGTATCCGCCGCAGGCGCCATATTCATCCCCGAGTACGACATTCACGTTGTTGGTGATAACCGTGTTGTCTGCAAAGGTCAACGCACCGGCATTGCCGCCATTGCAGGCGATACCGAAGGCCGTGCCCTTTCCGTCTTTGTCCAGTACCGTTATGCGGTTGTTGTAAAACCGCGCCGACTCACCGGCGTTCAGCGCCACCATCAGGCCGCGGCCTTTACCATTTACCAGCACCGGCTTTCCGTTGGCGGATTGGGTGCCATGGTATGAGGCATCGGTGTGCACGGTTATGCTGTTATCATGAAAACGGATGTTATTCCCCCCCCAGGTGGTACGAAATCCAACGGCATAATTGCCACAAGGCGTTGCCGGGTTCAGGCAGCCCGGGCTGCTGCCGTACTCGGTGCCCAGCATCGTGGTCTGCACGTCGATGGAATTATGATACACGTCAATATCGTCGGTACCGTTCGACACGAAGCCGATGCCGATCGGGTGTTCCCCTCGACCGACAATCCTGTTGTCATGCACGGTTACATGCTTCTGCCGATACCCACCGATACCTGCAGAATTGGTGGCAAGACTGTGCAGTGAGATGCTGTTGCCATAGACGGCACCATAACTGCCGATGCTGATCCCCCGATGACGGGCATGCCTGATGATGTTATTACGCACGATATTGCGGGGGGCCACCGCCTGAATGGCGTCAATGCCCTGGTGTCTGTTCTTGAGGGTTCCCGATGACCAGTCATCCTCCAACAGATTGCCTTCAATGAGACTGTCTTCCACGTATTGCAGCTTGAATCCGGTGACATCTCTGCCGCCATAGCGGGCATGGATATTGGCGACCTGCAGACGGCTCATCCCCACCGACCTGATCGGATTGTTGCCCCGTCCGTACTCGTCCCCCTCCGACAGGGCGGCCCCCTGAAAGATCTTTCCGTTAATGATGGCAATATCCGTCTTGTTATAGGCGTCAATCGTCACCCCTTCGCCAGGCCTCGACTGATTATAGGTGATGGACTTGCCATTGAGATTCAGCACCACCTTTGCAGCCCGAATGGCAATGGCGGTCCCCTCTGCCACAATATCCCCCGTCACGAGATACTCCACGCCGGGTGTACTGATGACGTAGGGCGCATCGTAATGCCCTCCCGGTATGGTAACCGTCCTGTTGACATACCTACGCGCAGGAATGTCCTGGACCAAGGCGGGCATGGCCATCTCCGGGGCAGCCGTCGCATCGGCTCCCATACCTTCTACGGCATACAGCGCAAGGGCCATGCTGCCCAGCAGGCCCGACAGCAGGCGCACCACCGACACCCTGGTTTTCACGGCAGGAGCAGACATTTGAGCGCCCTCTTCACCAGCTGTGGATAGACCGGCATCATGACAAACGCCTTGCCAAAATAGCGCAGGGCCTCTCTCCTGCTGCCCTGTGCCGCAAAGTATACGGCCATATTTGACCAGGTATCCGCCCATGCCAACCGGGGAACATACCACGCAAACCTGTCCCGCAGCAGAGGATCGCTGAGCGATTTGCGCATAATCCTCTGTGCACAGTCGTATCGCTTAAGCGTGTTTCGAGAAAGGTTTGCATGACCGGTCCGATACTTGACCAAGGGCTCATCGACGAAGACAAATTCCGATCGGGCCGCCACCCTGATCCACAGGTCATAGTCAATACCCATCGGCAGGGTTTCATCAAAAAAACCAACCTGGTCCAGCACCGAACGTCGTATTACTGCCGAAGAAAAACAGATGAAATTGTCAACGAAAATCCGATCCAAGACATTGCCGCGCCACAGCCGGCGCTCATCGCCGGATATCTCTTCACCATCCTGATTGATCCACTTGCGCCGCGCATACACCACCCCGACGTGCGGATCATCAAACAAGGTCATCTGCTTCTCAAGTTTGTCAGGCATCCAAAGATCATCGGCATCCAGAAAAGCGACAAATTCACCGTTACTTTGTCTGATACCACGGTTTTTTGCTTTGGGCTGACCGGCGTTTTCCTGCCGAATGTAGCTGACACGGCCATCAGCTGCATATCCCTGCATAATGGCAGGCGTATTGTCGGTTGAGCCGTCATCCACAACGATCACGTCAAAATCACGATAGGTCTGATCAAGCACAGAGGCAAGCGATGCCTTAAGGTATCTACCGTAATTATAGCAGGTTATGACAACAGATACTGTTGGCATAGTAAACACCTTGACCCTATGAAAGATGGAACGAGACGTCAGCTAATTAGCTTTAGTTTAATATATGACAATACATAGTTCCTATCAGCGGCAGTTAATGTAACTAGCCATATTGAACACAGGTAGCATGCTACTGAAACCGTTACCGACAGTACCAAATAATAATACGTAACGACACTAATGGTATATTTGCACACGGCGAATACCGCTGCCATGATCAGTAATGGCAGCAGAATCCTGAGGACTGTTTTTTTAAAATAGGCAGCCAGCGAAATACCCATCACTGAACAGGCACTATACATGGTAATACCGTTTGCCAGTACCGTGACCGCTGTAACACCGGCGGCAACGCCAGCCACTCCCCACACGTGCGCCCCCCAGATGCCGACGGGGATGCTGATGGCGGAAAGGACAAGCCATATCATGGCACATCCGCCGTGTTGTCCCTGTGCCGTCAGCATACGAAAGGCGTTGGTTGCCAACGAATCGGCCACCAGCCCCGCAATCAAAATATACAGCACCATACGTCCGGCAACGGCGTACTCCCTGCCGAGCCATAACCGCAGAAAATCCTCGCCGCAAAATACGATCGTTACCGACATGGCAAGTGAAATGATCTGCAACACCAGTGTGGTGTGTATCCATGACGAAAGTAGGCCATCATGGTCTCCTTTGCCTATTGCCGCACCAAAATACGGCGTCAAGGGGAAACCGACCGCCTGCGACAACCCCTTGGCATAGTCGGTCAACCGGTTTGGCATGACAAAGTAGACAATACTGCCAAGCCCGATCGTATTGCCGATGATCAACGGTACACTCTGGTTCTGCAGCCGTGAAGCCACCAGCATGGTGGCACTCTTAACGCCAAAGACGATCATCTCTTTTGCCTTGTGCATAGTAACCGCGGCAACAGTGAGCGGCGGCAGGGCCTTGCTGAAATGGACTGCACCCGCAAACAGAACAAGCTGCAGAGCGGTAAAGATGGGTTCTAAAATGGCCATGACGATAAGCCCACGCCCCGCGTATACCGACAGGAGATACCAGGCCGCCGCAGACCTGATGATAACTAGGACCATCCTCACCCCATTGATAAAGGAATGCCACTGCACTCCCATCAGTGTGGCGATAAACACCTGCAGCGGAAACGCCATGCCGGCATTGATCCCCAGCAACACAAAGACGATGCCGATATGTGCAATATTTCCGCCCTCGGTTCCGGCGACCAGGGCAGGACGATACCCCAGCATCAGAAACATGATCGTTGCACACAGCCCAACCACGATAAAAAAGGCGAATGACGTGCTCATGGTCTGCTGCAACTCGTTTCTATCCTGTCTGCCATCGGCAACAGCAACAAACCGCACCAGCGCCGGCCCGATCCCCATATCAAGCAGCCCCATATAACCGATCACGCTCATCACGAGCTCCCAGAGCCCATAGTCCCGGTTACCCAGGGCCCTGATGATAACGGGGCTCATGATAAAGGCCGCGACGATGTTGACCGCATACAGCGCAGTGCCTGACAGCGAATTGATGAGTAGCCGCCGGCTCATCCCCGCACCGCTGTATTTCCGATAAACTGCACCAGTTTTTCCGCAGAACCGGCCACGTCAAACCTCTTGCGGGCCTCGCCGGCGTATGTTGCAAACGTCGTCTTTTTGTCATCCATGAGGCAATCCTGCATCCGCTCAACCAATGGTGCGAGATCTTCCGATCTGAAAACCAGCGCAGGGGTGCCGGCAATAACCTCACGCAACCCGATACAATCCGAGGTAATAAGGGGGGTGCCCATGCAGAGCACCTCCATGGGGAGCAGCGGACAGGCCTCACAGCGGGAAGGGATGACCACCGCGTCCACCTGCGGGTACAGTTGGTGCACCGCCGGCTGAAACGGTACAAAGTAAAAATAGGATTCAAGCCGCTTTTTATGGATCAACGCCTGATACTCCCGCAGGTAGTCGCCCGACCCGACAGCGACAACGGCAATAGGCCGATCAGGCGTGGCAGACCGAATCTGATCAACCGCTTCTATCAACAGATCGAACCCCTTCTCAGGCATGAACCGGCCGAAATAACCGAACAAGAAGACAGATGCGTCGATTCCCAGCTGCCGACGCACTGCCAAGGGCGGCTCAGATGGTGCATCACACTCGGACGGATCAATACCGTTCAGTATCACCAAGGGCTGCGGCCCGTTGTGACGCAACTGCGGGAACTCATGATACACGTGTTCGAGAATATCGTTGCTCACCCCGTACAAGACGGTGATGCCACCAAGGACTCTCCCTAACAACCATCGTTTAAGGGCACCGAACCGACCACCTACATACTTCGGTTCCACAATACCGTGTATGGTCAGGATATGTGGTATGCCGTTGAACAGGTTTGCCAGAGAAGCGGCGACTGCAGAAACGAACCCTTGGCTCAAGATCACGTCATATCTGTTGGTGTGAAGCTCTTTCAGGATGGCAATCAGGTAGCTGATGCCGCTTGAACGCACGATTTTAAGCTGCGCGTTATATTTTTCAGCATCCCGTATGAGCGCGGCATCCTCCTGGGTCGATGCGGCCAACAGTGTCAGACGGTAGTTTGGCGGAAAATGCGAAAACATATAGCGCATATAGGTTCGTATGCCCCCCAAAGGCCAGCGCGCAACCACCAGTATGCAACGTTCGCTCATCGGCATGGTTCACATCACATGCTGCTCGGATGCCGGGCATGCCGCAACCGTCAGTAAGCCTCCCGACCAGGCTGCCAACCAAAGCCAGAGCGGACGATAGAAGTTGTGCCCGCCGATCCCGAAGACCAAAAGCAGTATCAACGCCACAATGATGGCGCCAGCGAGGTAAAAGGAGAACGTATCGTCAATGCAGCCGCCCGTCGACAACCGGGAGCGGACCCGATGGCAACAACGCAGAATGGAGACCATAAGACCGACAAACAGGACGGCTCCAAACAAGCCCAGCTCGGCCAGAACCTCCCCGTACAGGATATGCGACTGATTCGGCGAAGGAGCACCGTCGTCAACATGGTGGGTCATACGATAGCCGATATAGTTTTTCCCACCGGCCCCGACCCCGGTAAAGGGCCGCTGCTGAAACATCCGCCAACTGGCCTTCCAGCCCTGTATCCTGCCTTCGGCAGATTCCCTGGCGTTCTTAGGACCTGCCTCTTCATCCCACAGAGTCCTGAAACGTTCCTGCTTTTCTTCTGGCATGATATGCCAAACCACGGTCATTGCAACGATAGTGGCACACAATATCAACAACTTGCGTTTTCCCTTCTGCACAAGTACCCAGATGGCACAAAGCGCCAGTAAGGCAACAAACGAGGTGCGTGATCCGGTAAGCACGACGCAGAGTATTGCAAAGGCGCCGTACAGATAGTACAACTTCCGGAGATGTCGGTTCTGTTCAGAACGCAACAGTGCGTAGACAAAGGGCAGTGAGAGTACAACCGTCGCGCCGAACGAATTAGGGTCATTAAAGGTGCTGTCCACCCCCATCATCCGTGAAATCCCCATGCGCCAGACATGGCGGCCGTTGGTGTATTCCCAAAAAGAGTGCAGAACATACAGCATGGTGGAAAATACATAGGCCTTGACGATCGTCTTTAAGGTGATTTCATCATCAGCGATGGACAGCATCAACAAATAGAGCACCGCCATCTTTGCGTACTCTATCCCCTGGTCAAGCGCGTAGTCCGTATTGAAGGCGAATGGTGCCAGGACAAAATGGAGTGTGAGCAGGCCGTAGACCCATTTATTGAGCGGTGAAGGCACCACTCTGAAGGCATGGTGCAGGATTGCGACGATGATAAGGAGGATGGCGTACACCCGCTCTATCCTTAGCCCCTCAAGATAGCGGATAGACTCCCAGGGACGCTCGATCACCAGAAACATATAGAGGCAGACCATGATCAGCACAACAGAGACAGATTGTTGCGCCGTCAACCGGCCTTCTTCCTGATATGCGAGTTGGTCTGAACCGATGCTCATATCCTGAGCCCTCACCCTGCCGTCATCTGATGGTCTTGACTACCTTTGCCGGATTGCCTGTCAAAACTTCGTAGTCCCCTGTCCTGTGTATCACCACGGAACCGGCGGCGACGACATTCTGGACCCCAAGGTCATCCATGATCACCGCGCCGTTGCCGATCCAACAGTTTTCACCAATGGTTATTTTTCTGAACACCCCGGGTTGTTCCTGGATCGGCTTGCCAATTTCGGTATACCCATGCTGATGCTTGCCGCTGAGAATGGATACATGGCTGGCTATGGTTACGTGGTCCCCGATCTTGGCTGTACCTAGTATGTTATAGGCCCCGAGATAATAACCGGTTCCCAGTTCGGTCTCGGGATGGGCGATAAAGGTCCCAAATCCGATGTAACCTTTCGTGGAGCAGCTGTTAAGCGTCCTGCTGTAGTAGGCGACTCTGCAATAACTGCCGAATTTCCCCGGGATCAGGGCAAGCAACTGCCCTTGTCCGGCAAACAGCTCTTTCGATCGTGTCAGCAGAAAGAGCAGATACAACGGCGCGGTGAGTACCAGGCAAAGGCCCAGAAAACATCGCTGCAGCACCTTTTTCATACGAGCTCCTCATATAACGTATGATAACTCGCCAGTATCTTGTCGCATGCGAACAGCCGAACCGCCTTTTCCCTGCCCCGCTGTCCCATGGTGCCCGCCTGCTGATGTCCGATGATGCTGATCAGGCGTTCGGCCATCCGGTTTGGATCACCGGAGGGCACGACATACCCTGTGACACCGTCCTCCACCGCCTCGCGCGCCCCGCCGACATCGCTGCAGACAACCGCCAGACCTGCCGCCGCATATTCGACAATCGCATTTGAAAAACTTTCGGAATGGGACGACAACACCCCGATATCCATACAACTCAACAGCTGCGGGATATCGGTGCGTCTGCCTAAAAACCGTAGTGTTGCGCCCAGCCCTGACGTCTGGCTCAACGCCTCCAATGTCGGGCGTTCAGGGCCATCACCAACGATGCAAAACCGCGCCGCGGGCACTTTGTCGGCAACCAGCCGTGCAGCCGCGATAAAGACATCAAGCGCCTTTATTGGCCGCAGGTTGGCAACCACCCCAATAACAACCGCATCCTCCGGGAAATTCCACTGTTGCCTGAATGTCGTGCGTTGGTCTGCTGTTGCTGGAGCGTAGCGTTCGGTCTCCAGGCTGTTGTACACGACCTTGATACGGTTCGACTCAACGCCTTCACTATGCGTCAACCATTCGCGGGTGCTCTCCGAATTGGCCAGGAAACAGGTAACCCACCGGTTTAGCAGTCTCAGGGCAACAAGTTCGAAGCGAGTGTGCCAATACCCCTGGTTTCTCCTGGTCGCAATAACAGCCTGAGTCCCGGCTAATCGAGCCGCCGCTACCCCGACTTTATTGCCCTCAACAAAATAGGTCTGTACGATGTTGATGCGGGATGTCTTGAGAAAATTGATGAATTTCAGGATATTCAGATAACTGGCAGGATGGGCAAACGAGGTGATACCGATATCAATCAGCTCACATGCCAAAAACTCTTTCTTAAGCCACTCTGAAGGGCGTAATACACACAAATAGGGCTTAAACCGTGTTCTATCCAGGTGTTCAAGCAGCATCAGCAGCTGTTTTTCAGTCCCGGCTGTCGGCGATTCGATGGTATCGATGATGTAGGCGATGTTTATCATACAAGCTGTCTCGGCATCGTTGACGGAAAACATCTACCAAACCTGCAAGCACGACACATGTCCTGATCGGGCCTATCTTTATTTTCTGAGAAATGCCTGCTGTATGAACCCCCACCCTAAACCAAAGTGTACGGTAAAAAAGACAAACGGCAACCAGCGGAAGGCGTGCCAACCGTTTTTGGCGGCAATACGGCACGATTCAACCATGATGATGGCCCAATAGACCGTAAAGAGACCGGCTCCTGCCGGTATGACGCTACGGCTGGGCATCCGGCCCAACGTTACCATGACGAGCAGTACGGCAAACACCGCGCCCACTGCCACAAACCCGGCCGGGATAAGCTGATTAAACGTCAGGGCGGCGGGATGTTTCCTAATGAACCTGCAACGGCCCTTGCCGTAACGAACCATCTGGCGCATAAGCCCTGGCAGATCCTCACGGGGGTAGTAGCGGATGGCAAGCGTCGGGCTGGTGTAACAGGTCAATCCCGCCCGCTCCACCCGGTAGTTGAACTCCACATCTTCACAGGCATCAAAGGTCTCATCCACATACCCAACCGTATCGAAGAGGCCCCTACGGTAGGTAGCGCCGTTACTTACCGGGCTGGCGAATCCTTCATACCGGTCAAAGATCAGCGAATCACCGCCATGGCCGATCCTTGAGGCCCGCGCCAGAGCCACGGCCTTTTGGAATTCAGTCAGATCTGGAGGGTCGAGCGGTTGCGGACGTCCCAGGCAATCGGCGCCGCTCTTTTCAAAACAGGCCACCGTGTTTTCCAGCAGGTGATCATCCGGTATGAAACAGTGCCCGTCCACAACCAGGAAGATGTCGCCGCGCCCCTGTTTGAAGCCGAGGTTGCGTCCGCTACTGGAACGATGGCCCGGATTGTCAAGCAGCCGGACCTGGGCATGGCACCGCGCGATATCCATAACAATTTCCCGGGTGCCATCATCAGAACCGCCATCGGCCACCACGATCTCGTAACGGTCTGCCGGATATTCCTGGCAAAGCAGTTGACCAATGGTCGCCGCAATGAAAGGGGCCTCGTTCCGTACCGGCATGACGATGGTGATAAACGGCACAATGTCCATTATCTTACCCAAACGAACGGCACATGTCCGTGTAAAGCTTTTCATATTCTATGGTTTGAGCACTAAACCCAAAGTTACGCTTGATATATTCAAACCCTGCTATTCCCATCTGTCTGCGAAGCTCCCGGTCGGTCAGCAGGCTGAGAAGGGCGGTCACCATGCCAACGACATCATCCGGCGTTGTTAGAAAGCCGGACAGGCCATGTTGAACGACCTCCGGCGTCCCGCCTACGGCGGTGGCAACAATCGGTTTTTGATTGGCAAACGCCTCAAGGGCGACATTGGGCAGCCCCTCGGTGAACGAAGGGAGCATAAAGATATCGATCTGCGGCAACAGGTCCGGCAAATCCTTGCGGAAACCGGGCAACAAGAACCGGCCCTGTAATCCTGATGCGGTAACCTTTTGTTCCAGTTGGGGCCGCAACACCCCTTCGCCGAACACCACAAAATAGGCCTGTGGCTGGTCTGCACAAACCTCGCGGGCCACCTCAATCATGGTGGCGTAATTTTTTTCCGGGCTGAGCCGTCCGGCAGAGGCGATAATCAGCGCATCCTGCGGCAATCCGAGCTGGCTGCGCAACGGGACATCGAAGGGTGGCGCCGGTTCATCCAGATTGATGGCGTTATGGATGACCGACACCTTACGCCCCGGCACACCACTGGCGAGAATCTTCTGCTGTTGGCCGGCAGAAACGGCGACAACATGGTCGGCAAACCGCAGAAACAATCGATCCAGGGCCTCGTACCATCTGATCTTGGGGCTTTCTCCGGTCCATCCCCGTGAAACGGCGATGGTCGGTATCCTGGCCGGTACGGCGGCGAGACATCCGAGGATATTTGGCTTGTAACCGTGGGTGCAGAGGAGATCCACCTTGTGCTGCCGTAAGACCGTATAGAGAGTATGGATGCTTGCGACGTGAACGGGAGAGCGCGAAGGCAGGTGCACGGTACAGTAACCGCGCAACCGTGCTGCATCGCCAAGCGGGTCCGCCCCCCCTTCCCCGAACGTTCCCAGAATCGGGGTGAACCGGGCAGTATCCAACCGGGCGAAGTGCTCGAGAATCTGTTTCTCCGGGCCGCCGACAAAATTACAGGCCCGCAGGTGCATAATGACCAGTGTCTTAGCCACGGGCACTCTCCCACAGTTCTGCCATGGTCTTTGCAATGGCATCCCAGGTATAGCTTCTCAAAACCAGCTCCCGCCCAACGGCCCCAAGCGCTGCATACTCATCCCGATCGGCCAGTACCCGGCAGGCGGTAGCTGCCAGCTCCCGGGGCGTATCGCGCAACAGGATCGTAACGCCATCCTGAACGGTCAACCCCTCGGCACCCACCGTTGTCGAGAGGACGGTCTTGCCCATCGCCAGCGCTTCGAGAATTTTCAACCGTGAACCGCCTCCAACCCGCAACGGCACAAGATAGAGCGCACTGCGGGCGATATAGGGGCGGACATCGGGTACCGTACCGGTTACCGTCACCCCTGCCGTCTGTTCTGCCAGCGTTGACAACCACGCCGGAGGGTTTCGGCCAACAACGCAAAAGGTGGCGTCAGGCGTCTGCCGGCGAATCAACGGAAAGACCTGTTCAATAAAATACCTGACCCCGTCCTGGTTGGGCCGCCAGTCCATGGAACCGGTGAATACCATACTGCCTGGTGTCACCGGCACCACAGCTGGCGTGTAATAGCGTTCATCAACCCCATTGGGTACAACCTGCACCTGAGGGCAACCGTAGTCATTGACAAAAACGTCACGATCAGGCTGTGAAACCGTCGATACCGCGCTATAGCGCCGTGCAGCAGCAGCCTCGTAACGACGCAATTTCTTCCACTGCAGATAGATATATATGCGTTTTGCCGGATTGGGTTCCGTCAGAAAATAACGCTCCCAGATCTGTGCCTCTACGTTATGGGCCGAAAGCACCGTCGGTATTCTGCCCAGAAGTGGCAGGATATTTTCTGTGTAAGGTGTCCACTCGCAATGGAGCAGGTCGAAGCCCCCTTCCGTCACCAGTGAGACGGCCTTTTGGGAAAACGCTCGGGAGTAATGCCGGTCGACGATGTACGGATTTGGGGAGAGCAGGTTGGCCAGAAGCTGTCCATAAAAACGTGCCCCCTGCTGTTTGAGGATGGGGCTAGGCACCACGACAACCGAGACATTGGGGCAGTCCGGCAGCGCCACCACTCCGGGTGTGCCGTAGCAAAGATAAGTGATGGCGTGATGCCGCTGCAGGCGCTGCAGCAGGTTGTAACTCCGCAGCCGCTTACCGGTGTCAAGCGGCCAGGGGAGTTCTTCATCAACAACCAGGACGTTCATGGGGAAGACCGCCTTCCAGAACCTGCCCCATTGGCGCAAACCGGAGCCGTTCAAAGAGATGGATCAGCTTGCCCTCGGTACGCTTGAGATTCAGGTAGTGCCTGAAAGTTGATATGATGCCGGCCTTGATACGCGGTTGCGCTGGGTCGATCTCCCACGGATGGAAATAGAGCACCGCCGGCTGCAGTTCGTTGTTATTGACCGCATCGATCCCTTTCCTGATGGTTTCCACCGGCAGCAGCCGCAGATAGCCGCCACCCGCAATGGGCAGACGGACCTGTTTCCAGCCGATCTTGAGCGGCAGCGTGGTGAGGGGGAATTCACGTAGCAGCCCTGCCTCGGTCTCGATCGTATGGGGGAAACGGTTGGCATCAGGGATGCCGTAGGTATCATGCACCACCGGGAAAATGCTTGAATCGTAGCCAAACCCCTCTTCGACCAGGATGTCCAGCGCCCAGAGCGATTGTCGGGTAATGGAATAGCTGGGTGCACGATAGCCGTTGACCTTCACACCGCCCAGATCCTCCAACAGGGCCTTGGCCCGGTGTATATCTTCACGGAACCGTTGGGGACCGATCCGGTAGACCAGTTGATGAGCATGGCCATGGCAGGCGATCTCATGCCCGTTACGCTGAATATCCTTGACCAGTTCGGGTAGTCGCTGCGCCACCCAGCCCAAGATAAAAAAGGTGGCCCTGATATGGTAGCGTGCCAGCAGCTCCAGTACCCGTCCGATATTTCTATCAACGCGCAGGGGATAGCGGTCCCAGTCCTCCATCCGCACCGTACGTGCAAATGCATTTACCTGGAAATAGTCTTCAACATCTATGGTCAAGGCGTTCAGCATGTTTCAAAAGGTCTTCTTTAGTTCGATCACCGCCCGGTTGGTTGTCCAGACGCCGTCAGTACTGTCAAGCTGCCGCTGATTGGAGATGTGGGTGTACGACACATTCAGCGCAAGATCGTTCATGATCTGCCATGAAAGACCGATCAGGGCGACAAGCCGGTACGGGCGGTTGCCGCTGAACGGCGTACGGTAACTGTTGTAATGCTCACCACTTAACGTGGCATTCAGGGCGAGATGTTCGCCGATATCATACCGTCCGGTCAGGCCGACTACAGTCTTGTGCCGTCCGCCGGTGTAACCGGGAGCGCGGTCGATGTAGTCATAGTCGGTATAACCACCAAACAGGCCGATGGCGCTCCGGTCAAAGGTCTTATCCAACTTGGCTTGGTAGCTGGTTTCGCGGGTGGAATGGGCAAGAGGGTCCTCTGTTATCTGCCGTTTCGATTCCAAGGTGGCAATGAAATAGCCGAAATCATGTTTGAGACCAGCGTTCCAAAACAGATAGCGGCTACTGGTTCTGTCTGAAAAGTATTGCCACGTATACCCGAGGTTTGCGTACAGAAAGGAGGTGTCGGCATAATTGTACCGAAACCCGCCGGATGCATCGTGTTTGTCGTAGCGTCTGTTATCCACGGACTCCTGGTGTGAATACAGGTAGTTTGCCAGCAGATTCACCTTTGGCGTCAGTTCATAGGTCATGTCAGCATGGGCACTGTGGATCTGTTTGGCGATACCGCTGGCGTCCCAATACCGAATGTCGTTGTACCGGTACCCTGTCTTGAGGGTGGTCCTGTCGGTCGGATGCCAGAGCAGCCAAGGGTTCACCGTGGCAATATTCTGATCGGTCTGGTTTGCAAAGGCGCTTGCAACCACCGCATCGCGATAGATATCCAACGAGACCCGCTTGTAGGTATCCGCCAGATCAAGAAAGAAGAAATTTTCCAGAAGGGTGATGGAGCCTTTGGCATCCACCTCATGGCTTATGTCATTGGTCTTGCTGTTGCGGGCGTAATAACGGTAATCCAGGTTATAGGCGATATTCCACTGGAAGCGGCTCGCCTGATAGTTTGAGATGAAGCCTGGCCTGACCCTGGTGATAAAATCGTGCCGACGCTCTGTCTGCGTGTCAAACACGTTGTCGGTATACTCTTCGCCAATCGTGATAAAAGGGGCCAGCAATCTGTCTTCCGCCAATCCCTCCGAATACCACCCGACAGCCGCTGCAACAGATGTGATCATTAGTGCCAGTCGTTTCATGGTTGTCCCCTCACGCAGGCAATACTCTGATAACAACAGGGTTAACTCAGTCGATATGTCCGCTCCCCAGTAATCTGCGTATGATGCCGGTTTTAGGCTGTTCATACTGTTCAACCACCACCGATTCAGTCCCGATGCGTTGCAGCAGCTCTTCAAGTTTGTTACTCAATTCCTTGAGCTCTGCGTCGGTATAGGCGCGGTTACTTTCAATGGCGTCATGCAACTCACTCCAGCAGGTGTCCGAGATCACGTCAGAATGGCTACGTCTGACGTCAAATTCAATGGTATCAATACGTTGCAATATAGCCGTCAGTAGTTCTTTGAGCCCCTGGTCTTTGCCGACAAACGATTCAATACCGTTTTCCAGGCTTGGCCTGGAAACTGCCCAGAAATGATTTTCAAAGTCCATGTCGCCGATGATCTCAAGGGTCATAGCAGCCGTGATATGATGCGTTTCTTCAGCAAACGCCGACAGCAGCAGAAAATCGCAGATGATATTCACCAGGCGTGGAATCCCTCTGCTGTAGCGGTAAATCAGCTCAAACGCCTCCGGTTCAAAGGTGGCGGTTGTCGCATCTCCCGCCACAGTGAGCCGATGCAGGATATACTGTTCGCTTTCCGCCTGGCTTAAGGCACTCAGGTTGCAGTTGATGCTGATGCGCTGCCGCAGTTGGAGCAGCTCGGGTAATGCCAGCGTACTGCGCAATTCGGGCTGGCCTGCCAGGATGATCTGCAGCAGTTTACCGTCTGATGTCTCCAGGTTAGACAGCATCCGCACCTCTTCCAAAAGTTCTGGAGAAAGGTTCTGCGCCTCGTCAATGATCAGCACCGGCTGTCTGCCGGTGGCATACTGGTGCACCAGAAACTCGTTCAAATCGCGCAGCAGAGAGATCTTGTCCTTGCCCAGCGTGACCAGGCCGAAATCATCATTGATCATTGCCAGCAGTTGATCTGACGTGACGCTGGTGTTAAACAGCCTTGCCAGCACGATCTTGTCGCCATGGGTAGCCAGCAGGTTGCGGATCAGCGTCGTCTTTCCAGATCCGACGTCACCGGTCAGAAGGATGAAACCGGCCCGTTCCCTGATGCCATAATCCAGATAGGTTATGGCCTTCTTATGGGCCCGGCTCAAAAAAATGAACCGTGGGTCCGGGAGCAGTTCAAACGGCTTTGCTTTCAAGTTGAAAAATGCCTCGTACACAGCAGCTCCGATCCGGCGCCTTACCGCACACAAGCAAACAGGGTTGATGCTGGTTTTGGGCGTTCACGAACAGGACGTCAGAGCGCCTGATGTTCCTGCATATAGCGTTGAGAGTAGCCATACCGCTTGTCATGTCCGACCTGTTCAGCATTGTTGTAGATCATGCCGAGTACCGGGCACCCCTTCAATACATCAAGCGATTCCTGTATCTCCTGCAGTGAGGCATGCCGCTCCATAACGACAAACACCGTGGTATCGACCAGCTTTCCCAGTGAACGGGCCTCGCTGAACGGCAGAATAGGCGGTGTGTCGAAGATGATGTAACGATCGGGATAACGGTTCTTCATCTCGGCAACCAGATTTTTGGTTTGTTGCGACGAAAACAGTTCGGAGGGATTTGGCACACTGTGCCCAGCACGGATTATTGAGAGCTTGCCGATACCGGTCGGCATGATGGCCTCTGCCAGATCGGCCTCGCCTAACAGGCAGTCGGAGAACCCTGGTTTCTCTTCAAGCGTGAGGAAGGTATGCATGGTGGGTCTGCGCAGATCGGCCTCCACCAGGAGCACTGTATGGTCAAACTCTTCTGCCAGGCTGACGGCCAGATTGAGGCAGGCCATGGTTTTCCCCTCGCCGGGCAATGCACTGGTGACCATGATGGTGTTGTGAAAGCCGTTCTCTTTGGTCTTGCTGAGCAGCATCGCCTTAACCTTGCGGAACTCCTCCGCCGCGGCAGAAAACGGCTGCGTGAGGTTTACCAGCAGCGGGTTGTCGGAGCTGACCGGCACCGCCGGTTCGTGGCGTTCCAGACGGTTATGACGGCCTGAGTCGCCCCCCTGTTGTGCGTAACCAGTACCGTCGGTTACGGCAGGCGGGTAATCGCGGCGCAGCTGTGAAGCTTTCTCCATCGCCTGTTCAATTCTGCTCATATGACGATCCCTCCCGTTGCAAGAGGCTAATTTTTACTAAGTTTCTCGACAAAGGCAGTGGGATATACCATATCGAGAACCTTATCCATGTAGGGCAGCTCTAAAAATTCCATTAATGGGAAGCAGAGCAGAACCAGCAGGTACCCCCCGGCAACCGCAAAGAGGCGCTTGTCGTGCCTGCGTTGTTCCGCCAGCTGAAGCTGGTCATCAATCCTTGGAATGACGGCCAGTACCGGCAATTGGAACGATTTGAGGGACTCACTGCTTTTAAGGGAGCTGTCCATGGTATCGAGCAGATACAACACGCCGAATGCACCGGCAAGGCCAGCGACAATGCCGAGCAACATGATCATGAGACGATTGGGACTAACCGGCTTGACAGGCACGATGGCCGGATCAACCACCCTGAAGGTCATGGATTTATCCTGTACCTCCATCTGCTTGCCCACTTCCGACTGACCGTGCCGCGCAACAAGCTGGTTATACAGATTTTTTTGATTCTCCTTCTCGATCTGCAACTGCTCAAGGCCGGCCTTGGCGGATGGAATATTTCTCAAGGTCGCCTGATTGGCACCGATATAACGCCGGAGGCTCTCCTCGCTTGCCCGCAATGCCCTGATCTGGGCGTCAACCCTGGTGAGCTCCGGCGTTACAATAGTTTCACCCTTGACGCTGTTTATCTGGGATTTGAGGCTCTCAATCTCACCTTTGACCCGGATGATCTCCGGATAACTGTCGGTATATTTTGATTGCAGCTCCTCCAGTTGCTTCTGCATGGCGCTCAGGGTCCCGCGTAGCGAGGCGTTACCCTTGGAAAGATCCTGCCGGGCTGCCTCGAGCTGACGGCGCTGTATCTCCAGTTCATGTAATTTTTGCTCGGCCAGAGAGATGCCCTCAAACAATTTGGCCTCATCAATGGCGATAATCCCACCCTTGGCATTTTTGTATTGATTGACGGCTGCCTCTGCCTTGTCGAGCTTGTCCTTGAAGGTCTTGATCTGTTCGGACAAGAAGTCTGTCGCCTTATAGGATTCACCCCGTTTTGACGAGAGGTTTTCCTCGATGTACAGTCTGACCAGGGTATTGACAAAATTCGCGGCCACTTGTGGATTCTGGTCGGTAAAGGAGATAATAAACAGGTTCTTGTCCTTGACCTTGACATCGATCCTGCTCTGCAGGCTCTTGATCAGCTCCTCGTTGTCCGTTTTCTGGACCCCGGCTGGCATCGTATCAAGACTGTCCACCACCTTGGTAAGCAACGTCCTGCTGGTTATGGCATAGGTCAAGACCTTGATGGTATCCTCCATAGAGGGTGACACCGTAAGTCCCTTGACCAGTTCGCTGATTATGTTCTTTTCAATAAATACCGTGCTGACTGCACGATACTGCCGTGGCAGGAGGAAACTGGCCAGGACGAACAACGTCATAACCAGCAGGCTGATGGCAATAAACCATTCCTTCTTTCTGGCTATCAGATGCAAATAGTATTTATAGGTCGGTTGGTTCGTGTACATGGCGGGCCTCTCAAACCAGACTAAAACAGGCTTTCCTTCACAACGACATAGTCCCCGGGGTTAAGCGCTACATTCTGTTTGAGATCACCATCATACATGAGCGCCTTGGCCCGCACCGTAACGACCTCTTCCCGCTTGTTGTTTTTTCTGCGGATCGTGACGCCGTTCTGATCGGCGAACTTGGTAAAACCTCCGGCCTCCAGAATCGCCTCCATCACCTTCATCCCTTCCCGGTACTCAATCGCCTTCGGTGCGTTTACCGCTCCCAAGACATACACACTCTTATCGTACAGCTGCGGTATGAAGAGCGAATCATTGGGCTCAAGCGGAATATCATCTTTCATATCGCCCAAGATGTAGAGACGGTGGAAATCCTCCTTGATCTTCGTATCGCCACGTTGCAGATAGGCCCTCCGCAGATCGGCCACCTTGATCTCGCCAATACTGCAGAGCAGCTGCAGCAACGTGGTCCGACGCGTGAGATCATAAACTCCCGACTTGACCCCACCGCCAAAGATATAGACCTTGCTGTTGGTTATCTCGCGGACGCTAACCGTGACGATCGGCTTTTTGACCAAATTTTGCAACTTGGCCGCCAGGGCGTTCTGCAGCTCCAAGGGGGTCAGTCCACTCGCCGTCACATCGCCCAAAGCGGGCATGGTTATCTTGCCATCGGGGCGCACCCTGACCTGCGTGGACAGGTCCTTGACCCCCCAAACCGAAATATCAAGCCCATCCCCTTCGCCGATCACATAATCCTTCGCCTCTGCATGGTTGAACGACAACAGCAACAACAACACAAGACACGCGACAAGAGTTTTCATACGCACCTCACACGGACAGACTACGTGTTAACGCCCTCCCCGGCCAAATAACACAACCTTGATGGTCTCCAGGACGATCAGCAGGTCAAGAAACGCCGACAGATTTTTGGTGTAATAGAGGTCATAGCGCAGCTTTTCTACGGCATCCTCGACACTTGCGCCATAGGGATAACAGACCTGAGCCCAACCGGTCAGGCCCGGCTTTACAAAATGGCGCTTTGAGTAATAAGGAATGACCTGTTTCAACTTTTCGACGAATTCAGGACGTTCGGGACGTGGCCCCACAAAACTCATATCGCCGCGCAACACATTGAAAAACTGGGGAAGCTCGTCAATACGCGAGGTTCGGAGAAAGACGCCTATTCTGGTTATTCTGGGGTCATTCTCGGTTGACCAGACCGCGCCAGTGGCCAGTTCTGCGTCCTGTCGCATGGTTCTGAACTTATACAGCACAAAGGTCCGTTCATTGAAACCGGTACGGATCTGCTTAAAAAACAACGGGCCAGGCGAGTCGACCTTTATAAGCAGGGCGATAATCGGGAAAAAGGGCAGGGTTATCACCAGTCCAAGCAACGAGAGGACGATATCCAGAAAACGCTTGATGACGACAAACAAGGCGGTTCGACGAAATCCCCCTGAGAAGAAGAACCAACTGGGGTTTATCTGCTCAAGTAACAGTTTTTTGTGTGATCGCTCATAAAAGGTCGGCGTATCGAGGATCTCTACGCCCCGCATCTTGCACTGCAGTACCTCGCTGACAGGGAATACGCCCCTACGCTCGGATAAGGCCACAACCAGGGCATCAGCCCGATACTCTTCTGCCAATTGGGGCAGAAGGGCAGCATCTCCCACCACCGGTTCAGCTTTGGGCTGTCCGGCATGGACGCTGACGCTCGTCTTCTCGTCCTTGCGGGCGATGCTGGCGGTCTCTGCACCACAAGAAACATAGCCCACAACAAGAGACGGAGAACAACTGGTTAGAGCAATCTCCCCCACTTGGATGGCAAGGGGGCCTGTCCCGAGCACCAGTATCCGCTGCGGTAGCCGTACATACCCAAAGGCGGTATGCAGGCAAAATTGGCCGGCGGCAAACAGGAATAGGGCCAGCAGCAGGGTTTCCTTGACCGGTAACAACCAGGGAGTAAGCGCATAGACGATGGAAAAAGGCAGGCAGGCAGCCATACCGGCAAGCACCACACGAATAAACACTTCCCGCTTGCGGGGTTTCACCGTGCCGTCATAGACATCCATCAGAAACGACGAAAACAGCACGCTCGCGATAAACACAACCACAGCCGTGGCAGAAAGCTGGTACAGTTCACCATCAGGACCGAATTGGAGCGGTCGCATGGCTAGTGCAGCAGAAAGTGCCGCCACAGCCAGCAGCAAATCACCCAGAAGCTGGACAAGAACCCGTACTGGCATCGCTATCGTGCCAACTCGTTAGACAACCTGCGGGCCGTTTCCGCTTCCGAGAACGGGCCGAGGGCCAATGCCTTGTTAAAGGCCTTAACTGCAGCTACCTTGTTGCCGGTTTGCTTGTACAAAAGTCCAAGATGGTACAGCACTGTTGGTTGGTTGGGGATGAGAGAAGAGGCCTTTTCCAAGACTTTTCGGGCATCGCCATATTTTCCATTGACAAACAGGGCATACCCGAGCGTATCCATAACGCCGGCATTACTCGGTTCAAGCCGGTAGGCCTTCATCGCCAGGCTAAGCGCCTCATGCTTACCGCAAAATCCCTCCGAACAGAGATAAGAAAGGTTATTAAGCGCGGGAACATACTGATCTGAAGGGGCCAGGGCGGCACGGTACTTGGCAACGGCCTCACCCTTTTTACCGAGCCTTTGCAGCAGGGCACCCTCGGCATACAGGGCTGGCGGGAATTGCCGTTGTTTTAGTATCTCGTGATATGCGGCAAAGGCGGCATCATAGTCTTTGTTGGCGGCCTGAAGATTACCAAGATACAGCAAAACCTGCGGATCCTTCGGGGTAAGCTGGACCGCTTTCCTCGTTTCGCTGATCGCGGCGCCATAATTCTTATAAAATTCGTATACCGACGCCACCAGCAGGTATCCCCGGGCAGACGTAGGATGTCTCTCGACAATGCGACGTGCCTGGGCCAACGACTTATCCCGATCCTGCATCATCAGATAAAGCTGCATCTTAAGCGTTATGCCGGCATCGGCATTTATTGCCTCAAGATCATCAGCCTGCTTGAGTGCGTCCTTAAATTTTTTCTGATCAGCCAGCACTCGGGCGAGCAAATCATACAGCTGAGGGTTGCTGTGGTCGATTTTCAGGCCATCCTCCAGCACCTGCTGTGCCTTCGAGGGGGCATGTTTTTTTAAATAATACTGGGCTTCGGCGAGATAGGCCGCTGTTTTCTTGGTTGCTTTTGCCCGTTCATATTGGGCCAGGGCCTCTGCATCGTTGCCTGCCGCTTCATACAGGGCTGCCAACTGCAACATCGCCTGCAGGTTGTCAGGACTCCGCTGCAAAAGCGTCTGATACTCCCGGATCGCCTGATCATACTTGCCGGATGCGGCGTAGATGGCTGCCAGTCGTTGATAGGCCGGCGCAAATGTAGGGGCAAGCTCCTTGGCCCTTTGCAAGGACCGAATGCCCTCCTCCTGTCTATTTTCCAGAAACAGTATGGTTGCCATGCCACTATACAACGGCGCATCTGATGCAGAACCCCTCAGACCCGCTTTGAGCAGTTCGAGGGCCTTGGCTGGTTTGTTCGAACGGAGATAGGCCGATGCCAGCAACAACCTGCTTACCAATTGGTCGGGAGCGACCTGAACCGCCGTGAACAGTTCCGCCTCTCCTTCAGTTACCTTGCCCGTTGCAAGGTAGTAACGCCCCTTTTTGAGATGTGCATTGGCACTTTGAGGATTGATACGGGTTGCGTTGTTGAGCGCCCGCAGCCCTTCTTCAAACATCCCTTTGGCCATATAGGCGCTTCCCAGCAGGTTATACGCCTCGGCATCATTCTCATGCTGCTTCAGCAGTTTGGTGAGCTCAGTGATGGCGTCGTCAGTTCGTTTTTGCGCCATCAGCACGGTGGCAGTCATAAGGCTTGCCTGACGCGATGCCGGTGCATAGTCAAGGACCTTGCGAAAATTGCTCAGCGCATTTTCAAACTCACCGAGACTGTAGTCGCACAGACCGAGATAATAGTACCCATCCAGAGAGGGGGCGATCTTTATCGAATTTTGTATTGACGCTACCGCATCAGCATACTGTTTTCGGTAGTACTGCACCATGCCCTTCAAACGGTAGCCATCTGCCCGTTTGGGAAACTCGCTTACCAACGTAGCGGCCAGGGCATCGGCCTTGTCCAGCTCCTTCCTGCTGATATAGATGAGTCCTTCCCGGTAACTGGCCAGCGTTTCCGAACGATTGAAGCCGGTAATTTTCTTGTAGGTGGCCAGGGCGCCGTCAATGTTGCCCTCAATCTGATCGAGTGCAGCCAACATATAATAAGCACGGGTATTTTGAGCATCATCCTTAATCACCTGCTGCAACAATTCCCGCGTCTTTTGATTTTGTTTCTGCGCCAGATAAATACTGGCCAATTCAAGTCTGAACGCCTGATTGCCCCGGTCGGCCTGCGTGGCCTTGATCAAATAACCTTCCGCCTCCTGATACTCTCCCCTGCCTGCCCGTGCCAGTCCCATGACCTCATAGCTTTCGGCATTATTGGGGTGTTTTACCAGATAGCTTTCGGCCAGCTTAAACGCCTCATCTTCACGCTTGGTTTTGGTGTATAGCCTGGCCAGATCGAGATGTACCTCATCACGGGATGGATTCAGCGCCAGAACCTTTAAAAACTCCTTTTCTGCCTGTTCATATTTATGTTGGGCAACAAACGCCTTGGCGAGCTGATAACGTGCATCAAGATAATTCTGGTCCTTCTCAAGGGCGCTTTTCAGCAGGACCACCGCAGCTCCGGGGTCCTTGGCCTTCAGCCGTTCGACACCCTCTTGATACAGCTGCTCTTTTGATTTACTGCTGCACCCCTGTAGGAGCAGAAGTATGACAATAAGAATGTAACCTTTAAATGACACGGAAACCTCCCTGGCAAACAAGGCCACTGCGCCTGACACAGCGATCAGCAGGCCTTGATCGTTTGACAACCAGAAGAACGGGTCCTTACTTCAGTAAGACGTTGCACTACAACCTATGTATCATGCAAATATGATGTTGCAAGGCGTGGCAATGAATAAAATATAGACATGCCTGTTTCCACCGTCTGCGGTCAACAAAACGGAGCTACAGCATGGCATGGCTCTAGGCTGCAAGGTGTGTGAGAAGGGATAACGACAAGGAGCTCAGAGACGGTATTGTCAGAGAAATGCGCACCGGCGTCTAGCGGAGACTGAGCTCTTAGGCATGGAACCAACTGGCCTGGGACAGCTCAGATGCCGACACTGGAGAGCTGAAGAAATTCCCCTGCATCTCCTCGCATCCACGTTCATGCAAGAACTGCAACTGGTCTGCCTGTTCAACGCCTTCAGCCACCACTTGCAGTTTGAGACTCTGCCCCACAGAAATGATTGCCCCTGCGATGTCCGCGTCGTCGTGACAGGTGTGGAGATTGTGGATAAAAGAGCGGTCTATTTTCAGCCGGTTGATCGGAAAACGACGCAGATGCGAGAGCGATGAATAACCGGTGCCGAAATCGTCGATAGCCAACTGCACCCCTTGCCATCTCAACTCATGCAACGTTGCAGACGACTCCTCCGGGTTGTCAAGCAGCGTGTCCTCCGTAACCTCGAGCTCTAAACAGTTTGAGGGAAGACCAGCAGCAACCAGCGAACGGATTATTAATTCCAGGAGGTCCGGGTGGCGGAACTGCCTGGTCGAGAGATTCACCGAGACAGGAATAGGCCTCCCCCCCATGGCCTGCCAGCCGGCAGCCTGCATACATGCCGTTTTTATCACCCATTCCCCCAGTGGCACGATCAACCCGGTCTCTTCCGCAAGCGGAATAAATCGCTCAGGCAGCAGTAGCCCCTGCTCAGGATGATGCCAACGGACAAAGGCCTCCAGGCTGGTGAGACGCTGTTCCCTGACGTTAAACTGAGGCTGGTAATGCAAGGTGAGTTCATTCCTCTCTATGGCCTGTCGCAGTGCCGCCTCCAGGCTGGCACGTTCGCGCATCCGACGGTTCAGTTCACGGCTGAAAAACTTAAACTTGCCTCTACCGCTTTCCTTTGCCTGGTACATGGCCATATCAGCGTTCTTTAGCAACGTGTTCACGTCCTGTCCATCATCAGGAAAAAGGGAAATGCCGACGCTCACACCGCTCTGCAGGCTCTGGCCTCCGACCTGAAACGGCTGGGCAAGGGCCGTAATTATCTTTGCAGCAACGGCCGCCACCTGACGCCCATACTGAATGCCATTCAATACAACGACAAACTCATCCCCCCCCTGCCGGGCAACGGTATCCGCATCACGGATGCTATCCTTTAATCTTTGCGCCACCTGCTTTAACAACTCATCACCAACCGAATGGCCCATGGTGTCATTGACCGTTTTAAACCGATCAAGATCGAGAAAAAGGACACCGGTCTTCAGCTCACTGCGACGGGTCTGCGAAATGGCATGTAACAGCCTGTCCTGCAACAGTGTACGGTTGGGAAGACCGGTCAGATTGTCGTAATAGGCCAGCTCCAGAATGTTCTGCTCAGCCTGTTTTTGCTCCGTAATATCATGGCCGATGCATATGAAACCATCCGCCTTCCCGTCTCGGTCATTCACCACCTTGATCGACCAACCAAACCATTTCTGGGCATTATTATCGCCCTGCGGGCCGAACTCTTCATAGCAGGGCTGCTGGTGGCTCATCGCATCCTGCAACCGTTCGAGAATCTGGAGATGGCGTTCACCAGCGATAAGGGGAAACAACGGAATGTTCACAAGATCCGCCTCGGAGAGGCCGACAAAACGGCTAAACGAAGGGCTTGCAAATTCTATCAATCCTTCGCGGTCAATTTTCACCATCAGGTCATTCTGGTTCTCAACCAGCGTCCGGTAACGTGCCTCACTGATGCGTAATGCCTGTTCGACTTGATGATGACGACTGATATCCTGCATGACCACTACAAGACAGGGGGTAGCAGTAACGGCAAGACGTTGCAGGTCAACAGAAAGCGGGGTGCTCACCCCTTGGAGTTCAATGCATACCTCGGTACTCTGCGCCGGGGAGCTACTGTCTTGGAGGAATCTTGAGACCTCGGCGGCAAGCCAGCCGGGCACTACGTCGCACGATAAATCGCAATCGAGGAATGCCCTGGCACTCTTGTTCCCCAGAAGCAGATGGCGGGTGGGAATGTCGAGCACCACAAGAGCAACCGGAAGTTCCTCAAGCACCTCCTGAAAGAGCGATATGGAGGGCGTATCTGCATCGTGCATGAGCATCTCAAGCCCCGACGCGACGGTTGCAATAACCTTGGCCTCAATCTGCCGGTCACAGGCCTCACGCTCAGCCTCACGCTGTTGCGTCCGCAATGCCTCGAGCTGAGCCTGCAATGTCTGCAGCATTCTGTCCATGGCCGCCCCTGCATCGCATAAAGCAAACGGTTTGAACCCCTAGTTTATGCAGTCGATCATTTTGTAGGTTTCCATCATGATGTCGTTAAAATCGACCTGTTGCCGCGCAATAAAATTTCTGAGATTTACAAAGGAATTTACATCGATACGGTTGATCTGGATGCCCATTCCTCCCGATTGGTCCAGCCACACGACTTCAGCATCAGCCTGAATTTGCTCGGATTGTTGCGGCACAAGCATCACCCGAATGGGGTGATGCAGGGGGATGTGGCGCTGGATACGGACGTACAATCCCTGCAGGCTGACATTTGTGGCAATTCCATGAACAGTCTGGTTACCCAAACAGATGGTTGCCTTAGTTGATGCGTTAACCCGTGTAAAGGCCCGTGTTCCCATCGCATCGCCTCCCTGGTCGCAAGAAAGTGCCGCTCTATCGTGACGCCAGATCGAATCAACTTGCGACGTAGCCATGCAAGTGCAATACCGGCATGGGCAAACGGGGGCTACCACAACTCCCATCTATTGAACAACAGTATGAAAATTGCGAGCGCAAGGTTGGTTACCGCGTGCGCCACGACGCACTGCGTGAGGCTTCTGGTGCGGTACAAAAGCAGATTGTAAAAAATTCCGGCAATGATGCCGGCTACTATCAGATGATGTTCAATTCCAAACATAAACACCGTGATAAGGAACGAAGGCCAGGTAAAATAACCAAGTGGCACCTTTTCAAAGGCGGTATCAACGAGATAGCGGATCAGGAATGAACGCCAGAATAGTTCTTCCATAACCGGAACCACCAGTACTGCCCCTAGCACCCTGACAACAATCATCAATACCTTGAGTGATGGTGGTAGCAATGCTGGATAAAACCCCCTTACTCCGCCACCCTGCCCAAGTCGCACACCGGCAAGATTCACCCACACTATGAACACACACACACCAAGTAGTACCGATGCCATGGTAACGGATACCGTACGCAGGTCTTTCCAGCTAAGTTCAATGTAATTTCGCCTCAAACTGTACAAAATTCCGACAACTAGTATAATTCTGAGCGGGTAGAGATAGAGAAACAACGGTGGTGGAGGACGAAACAAACCAAACGAGGCCAAAAAAACGATCAGTTCTTCCAGGCCGATACAGGCCATAAACGCTGCGAAAGGAAGATAACGTGCAGATGATGGGGTAACAACACGCTGATAATACGCTTGGATCATGTCCCCTCCCCTGCTAACAGCGCAAAAAAAGAAAAAGAACTCGCGGTTGTCACAAAATTTTACATCTATCTATGCGTGCCAGCCGGTAAACAGAAGCGAATCAAAATTGTTAGACGGCATTTATTAGAGTTTTAGGGGATGGTATCATGGGCGCTGCTGCGTTCAGTCCGCAAGAGATATTCGGTAATCCCAAGCGAGGTAACCTCGTGCAAGGCCGCCTCGCGCGTTGCATAGGGTGAACTCACAACCCGGTACAACCCCGTATTTCCAGTGATGATAAAGCTGATGCGCGTACCATACCGGGCGCGCACTTGGTCAACCAGCTGTTCCGCATTCGATTTTCTGACAAAAGCCCCGAGTTGCAGACGGTACACCAGGTTTGAGGCACGGCCGGCAGGCGCTGATGTTGCATGCCCGGAAGATTGTCCAAGCACAGGCATGGGGTGCCCACCCGCCGCACGACCAGACACCTCCCCTCCTCGCTGTGCATCGGCCTGAATCCTTGCTGCGATAGCGATAAAATCAGGATGATAAAGCGGGGTTCGCGTGGCCCATTGTTGCATCGGTTGCGCCGTTGCACGTGCAAGGGCAGCCCCAACACCTTCCAGCAGCGCGGCGTGCTGACAGTATTCCGCATACACCTGCCAGACCTCCGCTTCACTCACGGACAGATCAACCTGCCTTGACTTGCCTTCCCGCCAGCGATCCAGCGTTTGTTCCAAGGCATACTCGGCGGTCTTGAGCCGCAACTCCAAGCTGACCAGTTGGCTCTGTTCCGTCTGTGCCTGACGCCAAAGCTGCTCAACCTCAAATGTGACGTTTTTTTTCAGTTCATCAAGCTGCAACGCATCATGCTGGCTTACGGCCACGGCGCGCTGTACCGTGGCCTGGGTCCTGCCCCACTCGAACAGGTTCCATTCGGCATTCACCGTCACTGACCAGACATCGGGGTGCGTGATATAGGTGTCACGCTGCCGAAGATACCCCCCCTGGAGGGTAATGGTCGGATAGTACCCGCTTCTCGCAATACCGACCTCCTCTTCTTTCTGCTTCACCGTGTATGCACGTGAGCTGACATCACGACGACGAGCAACCGCCCCAGTCATAAAATCATGCAGGGGACGTTCAATGGTTATTTTCTGAAGTTCGCCGCAAGGCTCCAGAACCTGTTCTTCTGGCAGCTGGAGCAAGTTGCGCAACGTGGTGTGCACAAGTGCCGCCTGTTGTTGCGCCTCCATCAGGCACGCCTCTGCCTCGCTCAGGGCTGATTCGGCCTGCAATACTTCTTTCGGGGTGACATATCCCTCATCCCGCCTCGCCTTAACAATTCTGAGCAGGTGCTTGCGCGCCTCCACCAGCTTTGACTGCGCCTGCACCTGTACCTTTGCGGCGAGCAGTGCAAAAAAGGTGCGGGTAACCTGTTCCACCACTACGCTTTGTTGGTAATCAAGCTCGTTCTGCGCGGCCAGCAGCTGAAAATCGGAACGGGCATACCGGTGCAACAGATTCCCCCCGGTAAATAAAGGCTGAGTCAGCACAACGCCGGCCTGATAACGGTCACGATAATGATCGGCAAGATTGACATCCTGCGCCGGATAGCCAGGAGAGACGCTGTCACGGGCCACCACAAACCGTTCGGGCTTATCAGCCAGGTAATAGAGTGCCTTCAGGCTTAAGATAGGGAAAAAAGAGGTTCTGCTGATACGTTTATCGCTCTGTGCTGCTTCGGTCGACATCCCATACGCCTTAAGTCCGCTGTTATGCCGTAATGCCCGTTGCACACAGTTCTCAAGCGTCACCTCTTCAGCCTCTGCGGGAGCGGTGGCGGACAGACAGCATATGCACAATGTCAGCAGCATCGGTCTGATCATTTAAAGCGTACCGTTACGGTCATCCCGTTTTCAAAGGCAGAACGGTCCTGTAAAGCCACCTGTATCTCCTGCGTATTGATGTCAAAGGACGCCATCGGGTCGAAACTCTTCTGCGTCTTTTTCTGCACCACCGGGAATACCTTAGTGACTCGACCGGCAAAGACCTTTCCCGGATAGGCATCCGCCGTGATCTCTGCCGCTTGGCCCACCTTTACCCTGCCAACCTCGCTTTCTTCAAGCTCTGCCCGTATGCGGGAGTACTCGGGGTTGACCAGTTTGAACAGGGGGGTGTTGATATCCGCACTTTCACCGGCATCACGGTGACGCTCCGCAACAATCCCCGCTATGGGAGAGACGATCCGGTAATCCCGTGCCACCGCTTCAATCATCCGCAGGTCTGCAGCAGCGCGGTCATAACCGGCCAGGGCGGACCTTACTTCCTCAGGGCGCAGACCGGCGCGAAATTTCACCAGGTTGGCATTGGATGACTGCAACTGGGCATCCGCAACCCGCATCTGCTCTTCGGCCCGGCTTACCTCAACCGCAGTGACGGCATCCTTGTGAAACAGCCGGGACAGGCGTTCATATTCTGCCCTTGCCTCTTGATACACCGTCTGGGCACGCTGACTTCCGTACTGTGCCATACTGATCTCTTCCGGTCTGTAGCCTGCACGCGCTTCTGAGAGATGGGCCCTGGCGGCCGCCAGCGAGGCTTGTGCCTGGAGCAGTTGCGCATGGATCTTGTGCCGGTCGAATTCCAACAGCAGCTGCCCCTTTGCAACCGAATCGCCGGCGCTGACGTACACCCGGCTGACGACTCCCTGCACCTGGCTGCCCACCATTACTTCCTCGCTGCTCTCCACGGTACCCTTGGCGGTAATAGTCCGTGCTGTCGATGCCGAACCGGCATATCGGGGCCTGTTTTCCTTCTTGTTCAGCACCAACGGTCCAAAGACCGCCAGCAGGAGCGCACCTGCAGCAACGGCACCGACAATAATCAGCATTCGTCTGTTGCGCATAACCCGTCACCCCGTGTGAATGCGGCGGATGTCACCATCTTCCAGGTAGATGATCCTGTCGAAGATATCTTCAATCCGGTTGTCATGGGTGGCTACAACCACACAGCATTGCCGCTCTGCGGCCAGCTGTTTGAGCAGCTCCATCACCCGGTGGCCGTTGACAACATCCAGATTACCGGTCGGTTCATCGGCCAGAATGATCGGGCAGTCGGCAGCCAGGGCCCGTGCCACGGCAACCCGCTGTTTCTGTCCACCACTTAAGTCGCGTGGTAGAAAATGCATACGTTGTTCCAAACCGACCGCCTTTAACACCGCTGCAGCCCGGTCTTCGGCCTCACTGCCGTCAATCCCTTTCACCTTAAGCCCAAGCATGATGTTCTCATACGCCGTCAGGGCAGGAAACAGATTAAAGGCCTGAAAGATAAACGAGATGTATTGTCTGCGAATGGCCGGCAGATACCGTTCGTCGAGCCCGCTCACCTCGGTTTCAAAAAGTACAAGCCGGCCGGCTGTCGGACGGAGGATACAGCCCAGGATGGACAGTAACGTCGTCTTACCGCTGCCGGAGGGTCCCATAAGCCCCACCACCTCGCCAGGAGGCAAGGCAACGCTACAGGGTTGCACCGCAATGACCTCTACGGCCCCTTCATGATAGACCTTGGACAGCCCCTGTGTCGTAATCGCGTTGGTCACTCTCAGCCCCTAAACAGTATTGCCGGATCAATCCGCTGTATCCGCCTGATCGAGATCACTGTTGCAATGACGCACATCCCCACGGTGAGTGCCAGCACCATCAGATTTATCCACCATCTCACCACCAGTATCATGCCCAATGCATCGTAAAGGCCAACCGTCAGCATGGTGATGATCAGGCTTATCACGTATCCTAACAGTGCGTTGATCAGCGCCTGGGACAGAATTATCCGGTAGATAGCGCGATTATCGGCCCCCATGGCTTTGAGCGTACCAAACTCTTTGATATGCTCCATGGTCGAATTATAGATGGTCTGTCCGACAATCAGGATGCCTACCAGAAAACTGATCACGATGGTCAGCAGAAAAGAGAAGCCCACACCGGTTTCAATCGCCCAATAACGGCGTGTTTTTGTGCTGAACTCGTGCTTTGTGTAGACGTCGTTACCGGTTAGACGCTTGGCAAGCCGCTTC
>JAJXUW010000130.1 GCA_021782545.1 Deltaproteobacteria bacterium
TACGGGTATCCGGCGGGCAACCGTTACCTGCAGCAGCTGGCGGAGTTCTGCCGTTCGCAGGTCAGGAGCACCGACCTGGTCGGCCGGATCGGTAAGGATTCCTTCGGCATCCTGCTGACCGAGTCGAGCCTTGCCGAGGGTAAGCCGGTGGCGGATCGGATTCGTGAACAGGCCGGCCGGATCAGGATCGAAACCCCCGAAGGGGCGCTTGCCTGCACCGTGACCGTTGCCGGTCTGGCTCTGACCGCCGAGCATACCAGCCTGGAACAGCTGGTAACCGTCTGCGAGGGGTTGTTCTGCCAGCCTCAGGCAGCGCAGGGCGGTCGCTGCATCGGGTTCCCATGACGCCGGCGTACCACAGGGACAGTTCATTCAGTCAGGTCGCCCGTCTGCACTGGCTGGCCCTGATAATCGCCCTGGCCCTGGTGGGGGGGGTCATCGGCTATAACCTGTTGCTGTTGCGTCATCGAATGCTCGATCAGGAACAGAGCCGGCTGATGACCCAGGCCAAGGTGATCGGCAACAACCTCGAGCACCAGCTCGAGGTGACCAGCCGCGCCCTGCGGGGGGTGGTGGACGATGCCCGTATCCTGACTGATCCCCGCAACCGGGTCCTGGCCAATCAACGGCTCACTATCCTGGCCGACGCCATACCGGGCATACGCACCCTGGTCATCACCGATGCCGCAGGCGTGGTCATCGCCTGCAACCGGCCCAAGCTGATCGGCCGCAGTGTTGCCCTGCGCCAGTATTTCAATGAACCGCGCTGTCATCCGAACGCCGCAACTCTCTATATCTCCCCGCCGTTTCGCTCCTATCTGCACAACTACCTGTTTGACATCACCAAGCTGCTCCCAGGCAAAGGAGGGCGTTTGGGCGGGGTGGTCAGCGCCGGGATCGATCCCGACTACTTTGCCGAAATCCTGCAGTCTGCCCTGTACGCGCCGGATATGGTCAGCGCCATTGTCCACGCCGATGGGGCCCGCTTTATGATCATGCCGTTCCAGGGGGGGCAGATCGGCACGAATATGGCGGTGAGCGGTTCGCTGTTTAGTCGTCATCAGGCCAGCGGAAAAGCCGAGGACGTCTATACCGACAGTTACTGCAACATCGCCGGAGAGCACCGTATGGTGGTCTTGAGCTCCGTTCAGCCACCCGCCCTCAAGATGGACCGGCCGCTGGTGGTGATTATCAGTCGCCGGCCGGCAGCGATCCTGGAGGGGTGGCGGTATCAGCTGATCTTTCAGGGGCTGCTGTTCCTGTTGACCGGTGTCGGCAGCTCGCTGGGGCTTTTGCTGGTGCACCGGCGCCAAAAGGCCCTTGAAAGGGCTGCCCGCAGGACGGAAGAACTGGTGGGGCTGCGTTATCAGCTGCTGGACTATGCCAGCCAGCATTCAGTGCACGAGCTTTTGCAGTACGCCCTCGATGAAGTCTGCCGTATCACGGCAAGCCCGGTGGGGTTCTGCCATTTTGTCGACCCGGACCAGCAGGGGCTGACCCTACAAGCCTGGTCCAGCCGCACCCTCAAGGAGTTCTGCCGGGCCGATGGCATCGGGATGCATTACGGCATCGACCAGGCCGGGGTCTGGGCCGACTGCGTCCGGACCAAGGCTCCGGTGATCCACAACGAGTACGCCGCCTTGCCTGACAAGAAGGGACTGCCGCCGGGCCATGCACCGGTAGTGCGTGAACTGACGGTGCCGGTGATCCGGGATGAGCGGGTGGTGGCGGTGCTGGGGGTGGGCAACAAGGAGTCCGACTACGGCGAGAAGGACATGGTAGAGGTTGACTACCTGGCCGATGTTACCTGGGAGATCATCGACGGCCGCCGGTCCCAGGAGGAGCTGCGGCAGGCCAATGAACTTCTGGCCACCCAGGCGCGGATCGATTTTCTGACCGGCGTGTACAATCGGCGGATGTTCGACAGCCTGCTGGCGGCGGAGATGACTCGCGCCTGCCGCTACAACGAACCGTTATCCCTGATCATGCTGGATCTGGATCATTTCAAGCAGGTCAACGACAGCCTGGGACACCGTGCCGGTGATCAGGTGCTGCAGAAGCTGGCGGAACTGCTCTCGGGCAGGATCCGTAGCCATGACATCTTAAGTCGGTGGGGCGGCGAGGAATTCCTGGTTCTGACCCCCCAAAGCGATATCACCCAGGCCATAGCTCTGGCGGAGGGGCTGCGGGAATTGGTGGAACAGTACGATTTTGGCAGTAGTCTGCGGATTACGATCAGCTGCGGCGTCACCAGCCATTGCTGCGGCGAGTCGGCAGAGGCCTTTGTGGCCCGGGCCGATACCGCCCTCTACGAGGCCAAGCGCAACGGCAGAAACCGGGTGGAACGGCTCTGATTCCAATTCCATTTTCCAGAACTGGAATTGGCATGAGGTGACCGGCCGGTCTTAACGGAACTGCTGCCAGAGCGCCATGACGATCTCGAAGGCGATCAGGATGATGATGATCCACTCCAGGCGGGCGGAACGGCGGGCGTGGGAGAGATTGGCAAAGACGTCGGTGACCCCCAGCAGGGTCTCGGACTTGTGTTTGATTTCCTGATAGCGGGGGCGCAGCTCGAACAGTCCGGCCATGGTGAGGTAGAAGCGTTCAGCCGCGGCGTTGTTCCAGGTAATATCCGGCTTGTCCAAGACCATGATGTGCGCCACCG
>JAJXUW010000131.1 GCA_021782545.1 Deltaproteobacteria bacterium
GATGGCGCTTTTGGGCGCGGTGCTCGAGAAGAAGGCCGGCCTGCACCTGGCTGGCCAGGATATCTTCCTGAACGTGGCCGGCGGCGCCCGGCTGTCAGAACCGGCCGCTGATCTGGCCATTCTCCTAGCCGTGGCCTCCTCCCATCTGGATCGCCCGGTCGATCCGCAGACCGTGGTATTTGGCGAGGTCGGGCTTGCCGGCGAGGTGCGGGCCGTGACTCAGCCTGAGCCGCGTCTGGCCGAGGCCGAGAAGCTCGGCTTTCAACACTGCCTGCTGCCGGCCGCCCAGCTGCGGCGTCTTGCGCCCGGTACGATGCGCTGCGAGGCGGTTGCCACCGTGCAGGAAGCGTTGCAACTCCTGTTGTAACGTACTTTTTGCTGGACTTGCCGTGTGCTAGCCGCTAATATCAAACAGTTAAGACTCCTGTAGTGAGGAGACCCATGGACGCAGAGAAACGCGAACAATACCGGCAGCTACTCTTGGATGAGATGAGAGGGCTGCTGTCTGAGGCCGACAAGACCGTCCACGAGATGGCTGATGATGCCTCGCACTTCCCGGACCCCACCGACCGTGCCACCCAAGAATCGGACCGGACCTTTGAACTGCGTATTCGTGATCGTGAACGCAAGTTGGTCAACAAGATCAAGGAGGCGTTGGAACGCCTTGATGACGGCACCTTCGGTATCTGCGAGGAGTGCGGCGAGGAGATCGGCGAGGCCCGCCTGAAGGCCCGGCCGGTCACCACGCTGTGCATCAACTGCAAGATGGAAGCGGAAGAAAAGGAAAAACGACTCTGACCCCCTGACCTTCACCTCATTAACAGTAACAGGGATCAGTCATGACACAGTATCGCGCCATTGCCGCTGCACCGTCCTGCCAGCACCCCCGTCCTGCCGGTGATGATCTCCTGTTGTTGTCGCTTTTCAGTTCTACGCTGCTTTCCACCAATCGTCTCAACAAGCTGTTGCACCTGATACTTTCGGCCCTGGTCCACCCCGATACGGCGTTGTTCGGCCGGGCCATGCTCTTTCTGTACAATCAAAAGACGGGTGTGTTGCAGGGGATGCTGGGTGTAACCCAAGCGGCGGCGCACGGCCTGCGGGTGGTGGGCAGTGACCAAGGTAGCCCGTTAACCGGGCATTGGGAGCTTGATGACGCAGTGATGGCCCGGCAGTGGCAGAGCGATTACTGCACCGCGGTACGTTCGATGCGGATCGACCTCAATGACGGCTGCCAGATTGTGGCCCAGACACTCAAGCAGCGTCTGGTCTGCCATGTTGAGGACACCAACTGCCAACACTGCATGGAGTGCGGTTTCGTCAAGCGCTTTGGCATCACCTCCTTTGCGGCCGCCCCGCTTGTGTCGCGCAACCGTACCCTGGGGGTGGTGATCGTGGATACCCCGGGCTCGGACCACGTGATTACCGACCAGGGGCTCAGCCTGCTGCAGCTGTTTGCCAGTCAGGCCGGCATGGCGATTGATAATTCGCTGCTCTATCGCAATCTGGAAGAGACGCACGCTGAGCTGCGCGAAAGCCGGCAGCGTCTGGTGCATTCAGCGCATCTGGCGGCCATCGGCGAGATGGCCGCCTCCATCTCCCACGAGCTGAAGACGCCACTGATCACGATCGGTGGCTTTGCCGCCCGGCTTGCCCGGCTGCAGCCGCAGTCGGTACGGCAACAGCAGTACCTGGAGACCATCATCAGCGAAACGCAGCGGTTGGAGCGGATGCTGGCCGATATTCTGGCCTATTCACGTAAGCCGACTATCTGCTATAATCGTTGTGACCTGCGTATGGTCCTGCAGGAATGTCTCGACGACTACGCCAGCACCTTTGAGGAGCTTGGCATAGAGCTCCACGCAGAGCTGCCTGCCGGCTACTGGGAGGTACTTGGTGACGCCCATCAGCTCAAGCAGGTGTTCATCAACCTGTTGGTGAATGCGCAGGAGGCCATGCGTCAGGGGGGCAGGCTCATGGCCATCTTGCAGGAGGCCGACAAGGGGGGTAAAAGTTGCGCCCGTGTCAGCATCGAGGACACCGGCGGCGGCATACCAGAGGAACTTTTGGCTAAGGTCTTCGCCCCGTTTTTTACCACTAAGCACCACGGCACCGGCCTGGGCCTGCCGATCGTCAACCGGATCGTGCAGAACCACGGCGGGGTGCTGTGTGCCGACAACAGCCAGCAAGGGGCGGTATTTACCGTGCTGCTGCCGTTGGCCGACGAGTACCACGAAGTAACGGATAGGGGGATGTAGCTCAGTTGGGAGAGCGGTACGTTCGCAACGTACAGGCCGTCGGTTCGATCCCGATCATCTCCACCATACACGCGGGCTGTTACGGTCTCACCGTACCAGCCCGTTTTGTAACCTGTTCCAGTAGAAAATCGACGAACGCCTGATTGGCACGCGACAGGTAGGCGTGTTTTTTCCAGGCAAGCTGCAGATCCAGATAGCGCGGCGGCGCAAACGAGACGGCCCGCAGCTCGGCGTCGTCCTCCACCACCATCC